>PLRW01000079.1 GCA_003164955.1 Actinomycetota bacterium | reverse complement strand
CCGGGCCGGCCGCGGGGACGGCGGCGGCGGCCGCCGGGCTGGCGGGCAGCCGGCCCGCGAGGTGCCCGGCGATGCCCCGGGCCGTCCGGATCAGCAGCGACTTGTCGAGCTTGCCGCCCCACTCGCCACGGAGCAGCTCGGCTCCCCTGGGGTCGTCAGCCAGGCCGCCGGCGACTCCGGCCCGCGCGGACGCGGGCTCGAGAGCCTGCGCGATCTCGGCGATCGCGGCGCGGAGGTGCTTGTGGTCCGCGATGACGACGACCTCGACGGCGGCGACCGTGCGGCCCCGCTTATGCACCGCTGTCGCGACGGCGGCGGACCGGTCGCGGAGCCGTACGACCTCACCGAGGCTGGCCCGGGTCACCAGCACCACCAGCGCGGCCTCCGCCAGCAGGTCGTACAGCGGGCCGTCCACGCCGAGCCGGCCGCAGTCGGCGATGACGTCCGCCTGCGGGCTGGCGGCCAGGACGCGGCCCACCGGCCCCCACAGCAGGTTCAGCCCGGCGCCCTGCTCGGCGTTGGTCACCCCGGTGAGAATGTCGAGGCCGCCGTTCAGCTTCTGGGTGTGCTCCCAGGCCTGATGCGGCTGCAGGCCGCGGCGGGCCGCCACGGCCAGGCTCAGCAGCCCGCGCCGCTGGTCCAGACGGCCGCCGTCGGCGGCCGGGAGACGGTAGACGAGGTCTCCCCCCGCCGGGTCGCATTCGGCCAGGAGGACGGGCCGGGGCCAGACGGCGGCGAGGGCCAGGGCCGTGGTCGTGACCCCGGGTGCCCCCTTGTCCGCCGCGACGGCGATCAGCGCCATCGCTACCCGGCCCCGGTGCCGGTGCCGGTGGCCTTCTGGCTCGGAGTGGTGCCTGCTGGCTGGCTGGGGGTGGCGCCCGCCGATGATCCGGTGCCGGCGGCGGTGGAGCCCTGGGACAGGAAGCTGCCGGGCGTGACCGCGACACTGAGGATGCCGTTGGAGGCGTTGCAGGCGACGGCGCCCGCGGTGGCCGGGTCGAGGGCCACCTCGACGTCCGCGACCGCGCTGCTGGACGTGGCCGACGGCGCCGAGATGGACAGCACGACGGCGTCCCCGGACAACAGCGAGCCGGGCTGCCCCGGGCACGCCTCCGACGCGTCGCTCACCTCGTAGATGTCGATGTCGTCGCCGGCGGTAAGCCCGGCCGGAAGCTGGCCGTCCTTCAGCGCCAGCCCCATCGTGTCCCTGCCGTTGACCACCGGATCCGTCGCGAGCGCCATGCTGGACGTCAGCAGCGTGCCCTTCAGGATGGTGGTGGCGGCGAAGGAGTGCGTCACCTGGCCGGCCTCGGACCACGGCACGTAGTCGAAGCCGCTGTTCGCCGCGACCTGCACCTCCTGCATGGCGCTCAGCGGTATCTGCTGGCCCAGGCCGACCTGCTGGGTGATCTCGATGGCGTCGACCCGCTTCGCGCTCTGCAGCATGACGTATCCCACGGCGAGCGCGCCGCCCAGGATCAGCACGACGGCCAGGGCGGCCAGGGCCGGCTTGCGCTCACGGGGGGCGCCGGGAAGTTTGCGGGCCGCCGGCGCAGTGGGCTGTGTCCAGGGCTCCGGCTGATCTACGCTCTGCCCCGGTCCCCGGTGCATGGTCGTGCCGCGATCACTGGACATTGAATCGGCGTCTCCCCTGCGTACAGCACGTATCCGGCCGCGCTCCATGACTTTCGCTGTACCCGTATGTAGAGGGTGCGAATGTATCCCAGGAAGTGCAGCGCTGACCCCTATTTGACCAACCTGATAAACACATTCCGCCTGTTCATGAACGTGCGGTGACGTCGCGAATCCTTTTGCCGACGGGCGCCGGCCAGCGCCGGGCCCCGCCGCCCGCCACCTGCGCCGGCGAGCGTCAGACCCGGCCATCTCCTGTCTGAACGGCTCGCGCCGGCGACCGGTTCACCCCGCCAACGGAAACATTCCGGTCAATATCGCGCGCCTCCGGCGGGAACCGGCCAACGCAACGTTCCGGCCAATATCGTGCACCCCCGCCGGGAACCCGTCAATGGCAACGTTCCGGCCAATATCGTGCACCTCCGGTGGGGAATTGGTTGCGGGGTCTGTTCGCCGGGTGCCATGCTCGACCATCGGTACTCCGCAAAAGGCCAGTTAACGGGGGTGGGCGCCACGGGTGAACCGCCCGGCGCATCCGTTCGTGATCGCTGGTAAGGGCACATGCCGTCGCGGCCTGTGGTCCGCTGCAGCGTGCGCCCCGGGGGAACAGCGCGGGCCGCGCACCCGAACGCCAGGAACACCACGAGCACCTGAGAACGCCAGGAACACCACGAAAGGATCCCGGTCGTGCCAAACGTGAACGTGACCTACGCCGACATGCAGAGCGCGGCGACCCGCCTCAACGCGGGCGAGCACCAGATCAACGGCGACCTGACCAACCTGCAGAACATGATCAACCAGCTGGTGCAGGGAGGCTACGTGACCGACTCCTCGAGCAAGCAGTTCGAGCAGTCCTACACCGAGTTCACCCAGGGCGCCCGGAAGATGATGGAAGGCCTCAACGGCATGGGCCAGTACCTCAACGCCGCGGCCAAGGCCTTCCACGAGACCGACACCCAGCTCGCGGCGGCGCTGAAGAAGTGACGCCTGCCGCCCCGTGACCCTGCCGGGGCGTGACCGCACGGCGGCGCCGGCGAAGTGACGGCCGCCGAGGCGCGGCCTCGCGGCCGGGCGACGAGGGGGGAATGCCGGCGGCAGGCCCCCCTCCGCTTAACACGGAAGGACGACCATGCGGCTGGCGCTGACGGTGGTGTCCCCGGCGGCCAGGCGGCAGGCCGACGTGCTGCTGGAGGCGGATCCCGCGACGCCCGTGGCCACGCTCGCCGGGGAACTGGACCGCTTCCTGCGGGCCGGCGCGGTCCCCGGCACGGACCCCGGGCACGTCCTGGCGTTCCCCGGGCCGCGCTCCCCCGCGCCCACCGCGGTGTACGTCGACCAGGTGCTCGTCCCGCCGGAGCAGGCGCTGCGGGACTCCCCGATCCGGCCCGGCTGCGTCGTCAGCCTCGGTGACCCGGCGGGATGCATCGGCCCGGAACCGGCCGGGGTGGTCGAGATCCAGGTGGCGGGCGGCCCGGCGGCCGGCGGCGTGCACCGGCTCACGCTCGGCGAGGCCGATATCGGCGGCGCCGATCCCGCGCACATCCTGATCGCCGACCCGCGGCTCCCGGCCGCGGCGCTGCACGTCTGGGTGGACGCCCACGGCGAGTGCACGGTCGCGCCCTACGACGGCGTGCCGGCCGAGCTCGACCGCGAGCCGCTGGAGGGGCCCGCCATCTGGTCGCCCGGGCAGCAGGTGACCGTGGGCGGCACGCTGCTGGGCCTGGCCCGGTACGAGCGCCCCGACGCCGCCCTGCACGTCTCGGACGACGGGGCGGGCGTCGACTTCAACCGGCCGCCGCGGCTGCTGCCCCCCGAACGGGCCACCCGGTTCCAGCTCCCCCGGCCGCCCGCCCGGCCGGAACGGCGGCCGGCGCCGATCCTGATGGCGGTGCTCCCCGTGCTGCTCGGCGTGGCCATGGCCTACTTCCTGCACCAGATCTACCTGCTGGCCATGTGCGCGCTCAGCCCGGTCATGCTGCTGGGCACCTTCGTCACCGACCGCCGCCACGGGCGCCGCTCCTACACCCAGCAGATGGCCGCCTACGCCGAGCACAAGGCCCGGATCGAGGCGGATGCGCGCCAGGCCCTCGACGCCGAGCGGGTGCAGCGGCGGGCCGACTGCCCGGATCCGGCGGTCGTGCTCACCATCGCGTCCGGGCCGCGGCGGCGGCTGTGGGAACGGCGCCGGACCGACCCCGACTACCTGCTGCTCCGGGTGGGCACCGCCGACCTGCCCTCGGCGGTGGAACTGGCCGATCCGACCCAGGACGAGCACCGGCGGCAGGTGATCTGGGATGTGCCGGACGCGCCCGTCAGCGTGCCGCTGGCCGAACGCGGGGTGCTTGGCGTCGCCGGGCCCGGTGACGCGCCGCGCAGCATCGGCCGCTGGCTGGTCGCCCAGGCGGCCGTCCTGCACAGCCCGAACGACCTGCAGATCTACGTCCTCACCGACTCGGCGGGCCGGGCGAGCTGGGAGTGGGCCAAGTGGCTCCCGCACTGCCGGCCCGCCGACGGCCACGCGGTCGCCCTGATCGGGAACGACGCCGAGACGGTGGCCGCGCGGATCGCCGACCTGCTCGCCACCATCGCCGCGCGGCAGCGGGCCCTGCGCGAGTCGGGGCTGGACCAGGGGACGTTCCGGCGGGCGGACATCGTGGTGGTGTTCGACGGGTCGCGCAAGCTGCGGCTGCTGCCCGGCGCGGTGCAGATCCTGCGGGAGGGACCGCAGGCCGGCATCTACGCGATCTGCCTCGACGCCGACGAGCGCCTGCTGCCGGCCGAATGCCACGCCGTCACCACCGCCGAGTCCGGCGGCCTCCGGGTCCGGCAGATGAGCGAGGACACCATCGCCGGGGTCCGGCCGGATCACGTCGGGCCGGGCTGGTGCGCCCGGCTGGCCCGCGGGATCGCACCGGTCCGGGACGTCAGCGACAGCGACGACGGGGCGGGGCTGCCCGACTCCTGCCGCCTGCTCGACGTCCTCGGGCTCGAACCGCCGGAGCCGTCCGCGATCGCGCGGGCCTGGACGGCCTCGGGGCGGTCGACCGTGGCCGTGCTGGGAGAGTCCTACGATGGCCCGTTCGGCATCGATATCCGGCGTGACGGGCCGCACGGCCTGGTGGCCGGGACCACCGGATCCGGGAAATCGGAGCTGCTGCAGACGATCGTCGCGTCGCTGGCGGTGGCCAACCGGCCGGACGCGATGACGTTCGTGCTGGTCGACTACAAGGGCGGCAGCGCGTTCAAGGACTGCGTTCAGCTCCCGCACACGGTGGGCATGGTCACCGACCTCGACGCGCACCTGGTCGAGCGGGCGCTGGTGTCGCTGACCGCGGAGCTGACCCGCCGGGAGCACCTCCTGGCCGCGGCCGACGCGAAGGACATCGAGGACTACACCCGGCGGCAGGACCGGCCCGGGGGGGCCGGGGGGCTTGGCGTCGGGCGGCCCGGGAACGACGGGTCGGCGGGCGGCGGGCTCGAGCCGCTGCCCCGGCTGCTGATCGTCATCGACGAGTTCGCCTCGATGGTGCGGGACCTGCCCGATTTCGTCGCCGGCCTGGTCAACATCGCCCAGCGGGGCCGGTCCCTCGGTATCCACCTCATCCTGGCCACGCAGCGGCCCTCCGGGGCGGTCTCGGCCGACATCCGGGCCAACACCAACCTGCGGATCGCGCTGCGCGTGACCGACGCGAACGAGAGCGCGGACGTGATCGACGCGCCGGAGGCCGCGCACATCTCCCCGTCCACGCCGGGCCGCGGCTACGTGCGGCTCGGGCACGCCTCGCTGGTGCCCTTCCAGGCCGGGCGGGCCGGCGGCCGCCGGCCCGGGACGGCGGCCACATCGGCGACGGGGGCGACGGGGGAACGGCCCTGGCTCGCCCGCATCGACTGGGCCGGCACCGGTCGAGCCGAGCCGCAGCGGCCGTCGTCCGGCGGCCGTGACGACGAGGAGATCACCGACCTCAAGGTGCTGGTGCAGGCCATCCGGGTGGCCGCCCGCGAACTCCGGATCCGCCCGGCGCACAGCCCATGGCTCCCGGCGCTGCCCACGACGCTGCTGCTGCGCGACCTGACCGGGGACCACGGCGTGACCGGGGACGACGGGCCGGCCGGGGACCACGGCGTGACCGGGGATCACGGGCTGACGGGGGATCACGGGGTGGCGCGGGGCTACGGCGGCGGGCTGCCGCCGTTCCCCTACGGCGTGGACGACCTGCCCGCGGCGCAGCAGCAGCGCCCGGCGCTGATCAGCCTGGACACGTTCGGGCACCTGATGGCGGCGGGCGGGCCGCGCAGCGGCCGGTCCCAGCTGCTGCGGACCATCGCCGGCTCGGCGGCCCGCACGCTGCCGGTCTCCGACGTGCACATCTACGGCATCGACTGCGGGAACGGCGCCCTGCTGCCGCTCGCCGACCTGCCGCACTGCGGCGCGGTGGTCACCCGTACCCAGGGCGAGCGGGCCGCCCGGCTGATCTCCCGGCTCGGCGAAGAGGTCGGCCGCCGCCAGGACCTGCTGGCCGAGGGCGGCTTCGCCGACATCCGCGAACAGCGCGCCGCGGCTGAGCCC
This sequence comes from Actinomycetota bacterium, assembly GCA_003164955.1. Taxonomy (GTDB): domain Bacteria; phylum Actinomycetota; class Actinomycetes; order Streptosporangiales; family Streptosporangiaceae; genus Bog-532. The sequence goes on along the minus strand of PLRW01000079.1, from coordinate 23,616 downwards.
GGCGCCGGCCTCCCGCACATCCTGGTCCTGCTCGACCGGTGGGAAGGGTTCACCACCTCCCTCGGCGACCTGGACGGCGGCCGGCTCACCGACACCATCACCAAGATCCTCGGCGAAGGAGCCAGCGCCGGCGTGCACCTGGTGATGACCGGCGACCGGTCGCTGATCGCCGGGCGGATCGCCTCGATGACCGAGGACAAGCTGGCCTTCCGGCTGCCCGACAGGGACGACTACGCCATGATCGGGCTCCGGCCGCGGGAGATGCCGGACCACGTCCCGGATGGGCGGGCGTTCCGCAACGGCTCCGGCGTCGAGACCCAGGTCGCCCTGCTCGCGGCCGACTCCTCCGGTCAGGGCCAGGCGGCCGCGATCCGTGAGATCGCCGAGCAGGCGGCCCGCCGGGACGCGGCGGTACCGCACGAGACCCGGCCGTTCCGCGTCGACGTGCTCCCGGCCAGGATCACGTTCGCCGACGCGTGGCGTCTGCGGGACCCCGGCGCGCCCGCGAGCCCGCTGTGGGCCATGGTCGGCGTCGGCGGTGACGATCTGACCGCGATCGGCCCGGACCTGGCCACCGGCGTACCGGTCTTCATCGCCGCGGGGCCGTCCAAATCCGGGCGCAGCACCGTGCTGGTGGCGATGGCGCGGTCGCTGCTGGCCGCCGGCGCCCAGCTGGTCCTCGTGACGCCACGGCCGTCCCCGCTGCGCTCGCTCGCCACCACGCCGGGGGTCGTTCGCTCGTTCGACGGGCCGACGCTCGGGGCGGCGGAGTTCGCCGGGGCGGTGGCCGAGTTCACCGGCCCCGGCGTCGTGATCATCGACGACGCGGAACAGCACCGCGACTGCGACGCCGAGAGCGAGCTCAGCAAGCTGATCAGCTTCGGCGCGGACGCCGGGCACGCTCTGATCATCGGTGGTGACGCCGAGGCGCTGAGCGGGGGATTCGGCGGGTGGCACGTCGAGGCCCGGCGGGCGCGGCGCGGGTGCCTGATCGCCCCGCAGTCCCTGCCCGAAGGCGACCTGATCGGGATGCGGCTGCCGCGCAGCATGACCGGGGAGCCGGTGCGGCCCGGCCGGGCGCTGCTCAACACCGGCGACGGGACCCTGGTGACGGTGACCGTCCCGAGCGCCTGACCTGGGCTGCTACCGCCTGGCCTTCTGCTGGGCCTGAAGCCGCGACGCCCGGGCCGCCGCGACCGCACGGTTACGGAAGATCACCGCGAAGACACTGCTGGCCATGGCGCAGACCAGCATGAGCACCAGGAAAACCAGGGTCACGGCATGGGCCTTGGCCGCGTACGCGACGAAGGCCGCGCCCAGCATGACGAGGGCGGCCACCAGCATGACCTGGCTGATCCGGTGCATATGTGCGATCGGTCCTCGTGCCATCTCTTCATTCTCTCGCTCATGCAGCACGAGCGCCGCGCCCGTGGCCACGAAACTAGCACCACGGAGGCCATCAGCCAGGCTCACCCAGCCCGGGGCTATCGGCGGTAAGTGGCAGGGAACCTTCGGCACTATCCGGCCGGGCAGGTGGCGCAGCAGCGGCGGAGAGGTGCACTAGGGGGGGAGCATGCTGCGGTAGACGGCGATCAGCGCGGCCTTCTGCTGGTCGGCCAGGCGCTCGTCGGCGCTGATGGCAGACTCCACCGACGATGCCGGGGGCTCGTCAGCCGCGGCGGCCCCATCCCCGGAGGAAGCCAAGTCGAACAGGCCCACCTGGGCAAGCAGCGTCTCGGCGGACACGTTCAGCGCTTCGGAGAGCAGCTTGAGCACGCGCACCGATGGCAGGTGCAGGCCCCGCTCGAGCTGGCTCAGGTAGGGATCGGAGAGAGACGTCATCTCAGCAAGCTGACGCAGTGACAGGCGGGCGAGCTTACGCCGATTGCGGATGAAGGCGCCCAGGCATTGCGTCTGCGCGTTCCAGGTACCGGTCACTGTCGCTCCGTAATTCTGTGCTTTTGGCTCTCTGCTCAGGATGGTAAGCAAGTCTGCGGCGAACCGCGATAGGCCCGCCGCGGGCAGTGGACCTATAGCAGGCGGCGGGCCCGGCCCGCCGGGAAGGTGAGGCCTGCTTGGTCCGCCCGGCATCACCGCGGCCCGGCAGCCGCGCGAAACCCCGCTTCGTCATCCCCCACGCATCGGTGACCGCCGCCCACCACCGTCGGCCCGCCAGCGACGCCAACGACACAAGCCCGTCCGCTAACACCAGCCCCAGTCCCTCCCGCTCACCCGCCGGAACCCGGTCGCGCTAACTAGACTTCGCCTATTGCGTACTATCCCGCGCATCGTTAGTATCCCGGTAACCGTGTGACTTCCGTCACAGAGACGGTAGCCACGGCGTGCCCGAGGAGGAATGGACATGCCTGTCAGGGATGACTACGTGCGCGAAGAGATCATGCAGGTGGGCGGGACGCCGTTGCGCGTCGCAATCCGGCCGGGCACCGGGGCAGGGCCTCCGCTGCTGCTGTGCAACGGCATCGGCATGCGACTGGAAGCCTTGCGGCCGTTCGTGGATGCACTCGACCCGGCCATCGAGGTGATCCGCTTCGATGCCCCCGGCGTCGGCGGCTCCCAGCTGCCCAATCTGCCGTACCGTTTCACCACCCTGGCCCTGCTGCTGCGCGACTTGCTGCATAATCTCGGCCACCAGCAGGCCGACGTGCTGGGTATCTCCTGGGGAGGCGGGCTGGCTCAGCAGTTCGCGCTGCTCAACCCGGGCCTGTGCCGGCGGCTGGTCCTGGTGGCGACCGCAACCGGGCCGCAGACGATGGTGCCGCCCAATCCGCTGCCGCTGGTGAAGAACCTCGTCCTGCGCCGCTATGGCGACCTGTGGGGAGGAAGCGCGAAAACCGACCCGGACTCACTGACCCGCGCCCTGCACAAGGCGCGGATCAGCCCGCTCAGCATGGGTTACCTGTACCAGAACACCGCCGCGCTGGGGTTCACCACGCTGCCGCTGCTGCCGCTCATCCGCCAGCGCACCCTGGTGCTCACGGGCGACGAGGACCCGATCATCCCGGTGGCCAACGGCCGCATCCTGGCCGCGGGCATCCCGCACGCGACGCTGCACGTCTACCACGGCGGCCACGTCGAGCTGGTGACCCGCCCGAGCCTGCTCACGCCCCTGATCACCAACTTCCTGGCCGCGCCGCCGCACGATGCCCGGCGGGCTGAACAAGTCCAGACCGGTCGTCATCCCGAAGACCAGGGCCCGCGCCAGGTCGCCGGCGGCACCGCCGCCGCCCAGGCCGCCCAGGCCACCGCCGAGGCAGACGCGCTCGCCGAGGCGCTGCAGGCCGCCCTCGCCGTCCAGCAGGCCGCCGAGACCGCCGCCGCCCAGGCCGCCGCCGCGCTCCGCAACGCCCGCGAGAAGGCCGCGGCCGCCCGCGAGCAGGCAGCCGCCACCGAGGGGGCTAATGCGTAATGCGCGGGTGACGATCTAACCGGCCGAGACCCCGTAACCGCGCCGCGGCGGATCAGGCGCAGCCGGAACTCGCGCGCAGTCACATTCCGCGATCAGGTTGCCGTCGCAGGCACCACCCACTAACCACCCAGCACCACCCAGCTAAGAAGCCGGGCCCCCAGGCGATGCGGGGACCCGGCTTCATCTATGCCAGGCCCGGTACGGGCAGCCCGCAGCCGCCGCCTGGCGGCGCCTCGCCGCGGACGTACCAGCTGCAACCGGTGATGGGGGACCCGCCCTGGCGCGCAATCAGGACCTTCTGCCCTGGCCGGGCGGCGCGGCATGACGGCAACCATGACCTTCTGCCCTGGCCGGGCGGGCGGTGGCAAACAACAGTGCTAGGCGCAACCGGAAGAAGATGGACATGCAATGGGACTCATGAGGAAGCTGACATCGGTCTCAACGGGCGGCGCGGTGAAGGACACCAGTAGGCGCGAGGCCCAGACCAAGGCAGCCCCGGCCGAGGCCAGGCTGGCCAATGAGCAGGCCGGGAGCGGCAGGGCCGGGCGGAAGGCTGAGGAGCAGGCAGCCGCGCAGAGGCAGGCCGAGGGCGAGCCCCGGTACCGGGAGCCAACTCCCGGCGCAGCCGTCAGGTCGGCCGGGCACGAGGAAGCGGACCGCCAGGACGGCGAGGACATCCCCAGACAGCTCGTGCAGCTCGGCAGGCTTCATAGGGTGGGCCTCCTGACCGACGCGGAGTACGAGGACAAGCGTGCCCGGCTGGTGGAAAAGCTGTAGAAGCGGATCTTCGTGTCATAAGCCGTGTCACAAACGGGTGTCACAGGCAGGCCGGACCGGGTTCTCGTCCTGACCACATTCGACCTCGACGAGTACGTAAGTTGCACCGGGAAAGCGTAGAACGCGATCGTCGCCGGGCACCTGGCTGCTACTCCCCCGCCACGGCGGATGCGTCAGCGGATCGCGGGGAGCGCGCTGAGACGCCGGCAGTGAAGGGGCTTACGAGGACCGCTGTCGGGGCTCGCCCGGTATCTCACGGTGAGATATCACCGTGAGATTGCCAGCGCGCAGGCGTCAGTGAGTGCGGCGTCGCGCTGGCTCTAACTTCACGGCGCGCGGTCTCCGCCGTTTCGGCCTGCCCACGGGCGATGTCGCGTTCGGCGGCCGCCCGGGCGGCCTGTGCGGCGCCGTCGCGTTCACGGCGCCGCCCGGTCAGTTCCTCGCGGACGCGGGCCAGGTCCCTGGCAGGCGGTCCCGGTCGCGTTCCGCGGTCCGGGCCGTCTCGGCGGCTTCCGCCCGCACCAGGCCCGGTACGGGCCGCCCTCCATATTCATTTAGTAGTCATTGAGCTACTGTACGTAGCAGAACGTGGCCGGGAGTGCCGTGGCCGGCCCGCACCGGCTGCGGGCCGGCTCCAGGCGCCGGTGCACAGGGGATGTGGGAAGGGGACAGGTTATGCGCGCACGGTGGGGCCGTCATGCCGGCACCGGTCATCGCGGCACCGTCCCGGCCCGCTGGCGCGGCGGCGCCCGGGCCTGCTGGCGCGGCGCCGCCGTGGTCGCGGCGGCCGCGCTTTCGCTGGCGGCCGGCGCGGTGCCCGCCTCGGCGGCGGGCGGTTACACCGTGACCGCCACCATCCCCGTGGGGACCGGTCCGATCGGGGTGGCGGTGGACCCTCCCGCCGGGACCGCCTACGTGACCAACAACGACGGTGGCACGGTGTCGGTGATCGACGCGACCACTAACACGGTGACCGCCACCATCACCGTCGGCTCCAGGCCGACCGGGGTGGCCGTGGACCCCGCTGCCGGGACCGTCTACGTGGCCAACAACACCTACGCCGGCACGGTGTCGGTGATCGACGCGGCGACCGGCGTCGTGACCGCCACCATCCCGGTGGGCTCCTACCCGTACGGAGTGGCGGTGGACCCCGCCACCCGGACCGTCTACGTGGCCAACGCCAACGCTCGCACGGTGTCGGTGATCGCCGAGGCCACTAACACCGTGACCGCCACCATCCCCGTCGGCTTCGACCCGGACGGGGTGGCGGTGGACCCCGTCACCGACACCGTCTATGTGGCCAACACCTACGATGGCACGGTATCGGTGATCGACGCGACCACTGACACCGTGACCGCCACCATCACCGTCGGCTCCAACCCGATCGGGGTGGCGGTGGACCACGCCGCCGGGACCGCCTACGTGACCAACAACGACGGTGGCACGGTGTCGGTGATTGACGAGGCCACTGACACCGTGACCGCCACCATCGCCGTCGGCTCCAACCCGTACGGGGTGGCGGTGGGCCCCGCCACCGGGACCGTCTACGTGACCAACGCCTACGCGGGCACGGTATCGGTGATCGACGCCGCCGCTAACACCGTGACCGCCACCATTCCCGTCAGCTCCTACGCGTACGGGGTGGCGCTGGACCCCGCCGCCGGGACCGCCTACGTGGCCAACGGCTCCGCTGGCACGGTGTCGGTGATCGCCGATCCGGTGATCACCACCGCCAGTCCCCTGCCGCCCGGCACGGCCGGCACGCCCTACACCACCACCCTGCACGCCACCGGCGGCATCTCACCCTGGACCTGGGCCCTCACCACCGGGACACTGCCCGCCGGGCTGACCCTCAGCCCCGGCGGGACCATCACCGGCACCCCCACCACCCCGGGCACCCGCACCTTCACCGCCCAGGCCACCGACCACGACGGCAATACCGCCACCAAGGCCCTGACCCTCACCACCACCGGCGCCCCGGACCTGGCCATCACCCTCACCAATCGCCGGCCCTTCCGGCCCCTGTGGGGCAATGCCTACCAGGTCACGGTCACCAATACCGGGACAGCCGCCGAACCCACGGCCACGGTGCACCTCCACCTGGCCCCGGGGCTCTGGCCGGGCCGCGCCGGCGGAACAGGATGGACCTGCCGCGGCACCGAAACCTGCGCCGACACCGCCCCGCTGGCCCCCGGCCACGCCACCACGTTCTGGGTCCAGACCCTGGTCCTGGCGCACTCTGGCACCATGCTCACCAGCACTACCGACGCGACCCCCGCCGACGCCACCCCCGCCGACAACCACGCCAGCGACACCACCCGCGTCCAGCCCTGGCCCTAAGCCACACGAAGACCCCCGAGAGGGAAAAGCGTGGTCACGGCCGGAGCCCGTTTGACCGGTCAGGCCTGTGCGTCAACGCGTCACGTCTGGCTGGGGACGACGGTGATCTGCCGGGCCAGCTCGTCGATGTCCGGCATCGCCTGCTGCAGCCGGGTGAGATCGCTGGTCGCGGTGAACAGGCGCAGGTCGGTTTCGTAGCGCTCGGACCGCCACGCGTACCCCAGGCCGGCGTCGACCTCGCCTTCGTCATCGCCGCGCCAGTAACGCAGTACCCGCAGGCCCCGGCCGAGATGTTCGGTGCTGAAATCATCGATGATCGGCGGTTCGATCACCGCCGGGTCATCGGCTCTGGTCAGCCGGCGGAGCTCCGCGTCCTTCGCGTTCAGGGCCTCCAGGATGGCCAGGTACACCGGCATCGGCTGCATCCGCGGATCCGGCAGGTGGATGAACGCCAGGTGGCACGGGATGATCGCCTCAGGACCCCATGTGCTCTCGTAGATGTAATCGAGCAGGGTGGTGAGTTTCTCCAGTTCACTATCGCCGAACGGAAGCCCGGACAGGCCCCACCAGGCCGCGGCGAACTCCCGGGCCCAGCGTTCGTGATCCCAGCCCGCGGGGAGGCCACGCGGGCACGGGACCCAGATGCGCTTGTTGTAGCTGGCCCGGGCCCAGCCCTTCTTGCTGGTGATCTGCTGCAATTCGCTGCGGAAATTGGTCATCCGGGGCTCCGCTCGGTCATCGCTGTCCCTCGTCCGTCCATGTCCAGCGGAACCGGCCGGGGGCCCGGTGCGGGGATCAGAGGGCGCGCAGGACGAGGAGGGCCATGTCGTCGGTGCGCGGGCCGGCCCCGAAGTCCTCCGCCGCGCGCTGGATCCGCGCCGCGACGGCGCCCGCGTTCAGGCCGCCGCAGCGCGCGAGCACCCGGGCCAGGCCGTCGTCGTCGTCCAGCAGCCGCCCGTGGCCGTCCTTGCGCTCGGTGATGCCGTCGGTCACCGACAGCAGCAGGTCGCCGGGGTAGAGGTACACGGTCTGCGGCGTGAAGGTCAGGTCCCCCATCACCCCGAGCAGGGGCTGCGGCTCGGCGGCCGGCTGCGGGGGCCCCGGCTGGCCGGCGCGGAGCAGCAGCGGGAGCGGGTGGCCGGCCGAGACGAGGCGGAGCCGGACGGCCGCCCCGGCGGCCTCCGGCTCGTCGGGGGCGGGCGCCCCATCGGGGCCGAATACGGTCAGATCACCGTGCAGCAGCGTGATGAACCGGGCCCGGGGGCCATCCTCATCCGGGAGGATGGCCCGGGGACCGTCCTCCAGGATGAGCTGATTCAGGCGCCCGACGACGTCCGCGACGTCATGGCCTTCGCGGGCGAGAATCCGCAGCGCGTGCCGGGCCAGGCCGGTGACGGCGGCCGCCTCCGGCCCCGTGCCGCAGACGTCACCGATCGCGAAGCGCCACTGGTTCTCACCGGCGGGGAACACGTCGTAGAAGTCACCGCCGACCTCGTTGCCCTCGCCCGCGACCTCGTGCGCCACCGCGAGGTCCACCCGGGGGATCCGGGGCAGCTCCGGGGGCAGCAGGCTGCGCTGCAGCGCCTGGCTGGTCAGCTGCTGCTGCTCGTACAGCCGCGCGTTGTCGAGCGCGAGCGCCGCGCGGCGGGCGAGGTCCTCGGTTAGTTCGAGCGCCTCCCGGGGCGGCCGGTCGCCGCGGGGACGGCCGATCGCGACCACGCCGAGGCTGCGCCCGCGGGCCGCCAGCGGGAAGCACCAGGCGGCGTCGGAGGCCAGGAGCACCTCCTCGTCGGTCAGGAGCGGGCCCGCGTCCACGGCCAGCGACCAGCTCTGGCCGGCTTCGTCCGCCTCGGGCGCCCCGGCGGTGGCGAGCAGGCCGGCCAGCGGGTCGATCAGGGACTCGTCCGCGTGCCAGACGTAGGCCGGGTGCAGGGACCCGGTGTCGTCGGCCAGCAGCACCGCGCACCAGGACGCCAGGCGCGGGACGATCAGCTGGGCGATCAGCGAGATCGTCTTCTCCTGATCCAAGGTGCTGGCCAGCAGTTCGCTCGCCTCGGCCAGAAAACCGATCCGGCCGCGCCGCATGCGCTCGAGCTCGCTGAGGCGCGCCCGCTCCAGTGACATGGCCACCCGGTCAGCGACGCGCTGCAGCTTCGCCGCGTCGCCGCCGTCGAACCGGTCGGCTGAGGTGGCGGCCGCCCCCAGCACGCCCGTCACCCGCCCGTCGACCAGGAACGGCACGGTCACCAGTGATTTCGCCGCGGCGCCGTCGGCGAACACCGCGGGGACCGACGGCGCGAAGAGGGATTCGGAGACGCCGACCCCGGCCGCCGCTCGTACCCGCAGCTCACCGTCCTCGTCGGCGACGAGCGCGTAGGCCGCGTCGGCCGTGACCACATCACGGGCGGTCTCCACCGTGTGCCGGAGCAGTTCGTCGTAGCTGAGCGTGCCGAGATCGGGTCGCAGGGCCGCCGCGGGGTCGTCGGCAGCGCGCACCGGACGGCGGTCGCCGCCCGTCCCGGCTTTCTCCTTCCCGGCGCCGCCCGTCCCGGCTTCCTGCCCGGCGCTGTCGCCCCCGGGAGCCCCGTCCTGCCCCGTCACCCCGGCGAGCACGACGGCTTCCCGGACGGCCCTGGCGGTCGCGGCGCCCGCCTCGGTCGTCACCGTCTCGGACGTCGTGGTCCCGTTCGATACGAAGGCCGGGGGCGTGGCCGACGGCGGCAGGGCCTTGGGCATATCCGCGGCGGATGTGGCCGTGACGGCCGCAGGCGTACCGGCCCAGGCCTCGTCGCAGGCCCCGCCGGCGGCGGTCGCCGCGGCGGGCGGGGCGGCCAGCGCATCGGATTCCTGGTCACGGTCGCGCGCCAGGCTCATGCGGAACCAGACGGCCTTGGCCGTCCTCGCGTAGGTGACTCCCCACGACGAGGCCAGCGCCGAGGGCAGCAGCAGCCCCCGGCCGCGTTCCGCCGAGATACTGGCCGCCTGGGGAATGTCGGGCAGGGTCCGGGTCGGATGGCGATCACGGACCGCCACCTCCAGCTCGCCCGAGGTCAGCCGGCAGACGACGTCCAGCGGGGTCCCCGCGTGCACCACCGCGTTCGTGACCAGCTCGCTGGTGAGCAGGACGGCGTCGTCGACTACCCTGTCAGGGTCCCAGCTCCGGCCCGCGATGTCCCAGGACCGGAGGGTCTGGCGGACAAAACGGCGGGCGGCCGCGGCGGCCGCCGGCTCGGGCTGGTACGCCGCGGACGCGACGAGGTCGTTTCGTCCCCTCACGTGCCCTCTCGGTCCTCACTTACTGTCGTGCGATTAATCGCGGTTGTGCTGAGTCCTTTCCTCACATCGTGACAGACTCGTGAGGTTAATACTTTCTATCAAGACATCCTAAAGAACTTACTAGAGAACGATAGGCCGGCTTGGCGAGGATGGGAGCACGGCCACAAAGCATGCCGGCGCCACCCGCAGCGCGAATGCCTTGGAGGGAGCACCATGCCTCACACCGCGCCCAGCACACCCGCAGGGGCCAAGTACACCGACACCGAGCTTGAGCCTATTCGTGACGCACTGGCCGCATTGGCCAACGGTGACTTCCGCACCCGGCCACGGCGGTTCAGCGACGGCAGCGACGGCCCCATGCTCGCGGACATCGGGTCGATGATCGATGAGGTCGCGACGCAGCTCTCCTCCCTCACCTCCGAGGTGGCGCAGAAGGCCGAGCAGGTCCGGGACATCGCCATGGTCACCACGGCCGTGGCGCGCGGCGACCTCACCCGCAAGGTGACGGTGGACGCCCAGGGCGAGATGCTCCAGCTCAAGCAGACCTTCAACACCATGGTCGACCAGCTGTCCGCGTTCGCCGACGAGGTCACCCGGGTGGCCCGCGAGGTCGGCACCGAGGGGCGCCTCGGCGGGCAGGCCCACGTCCGCGGCGTCTCCGGCGTCTGGGAAGACCTGACCGTCTCCGTCAACGGCATGGCGACCAACCTGACCATGCAGGTCCGGAACATCTCCCAGGTCGCCACGGCGGTCGCGGAAGGTGACCTGAGCCAGGAGATCACCGTCGACGCGCAGGGCGAGGTGCTCCAGCTCAAGCAGACGTTCAACACCATGGTGCGCCAGCTGTCCGCGTTCGCCGACGAGGTCACCCGGGTGGCCCGCGAGGTCGGCACCGAGGGCCGCCTCGGCGGGCAGGCCCACGTCCGCGGCGTCTCGGGGATCTGGAAAGACCTCACCGAGAACGTGAACTCGATGGCGAACAACCTGACCGCCCAGGTGCGTAACATCGCCCAGGTCACGACCGCGGTGGCGCAGGGCGACCTGAGCAAGAAGATCGACGTGGACGCGCGCGGGGAGATCCTGCAGCTCAAGCAGACCTTCAACACGATGGTGGGGCAGCTGTCCGCGTTCGCCGACGAGGTCACCCGGGTGGCCCGCGAGGTCGGCACCGAGGGGCGCCTCGGCGGCCAGGCCGAGGTCGAGGGCGTGTCCGGGACCTGGAAGCGGCTGACCGAGAGCGTGAACGGCCTGGCCAGTAACCTGACCACCCAGGTGCGGGCCATCGCGGGCGTGGCGAGCGCGGTCGCCGAGGGCGACCTCACCCAGTCCATCGCCGTCGACGCGCGCGGCGAGGTCGCCGAGCTCAAGGACAACATCAACCTGATGGTGGCCAACCTGCGGGAGACCACCCACGCCAACCGCGAGCAGGACTGGCTGAACACCAACCTGGCGCGCATCTCCGGCCTGATGCAGGGGCACCGGGACCTGCTGGAGGTCGCCCGGCTGATCATGAGCGAGCTGACGCCGCTCGCCTCCGCGCAGTACGGCGCGTTCTACCTGGCCACACCGCCCGGCTCGGAGCTGCCGGGACGGCCGCTGCAGGCTCTCCCCCCGGGCGAGACCGCGAACGGGAACGCCGCCCGCGGCCCGGCCACGGACGGGGCGGGACGTAACGGCACCGCCCCGGACGCCGCGGCCGTGAACGGCGCTCACGGGGCGGCCGGCCACCCGCCGGCGGAGATCCGCGCGCTCGACGGGCCCCACGGGCCCGACGGGGGCGAGGAGCCAGCCGCAGGCGACCGCCACGCCACGGCCAACGGCACCGGCCGGGGCGCCGACACCGAGCCCGAGATCGCCGCGGAGCTGGAGTTCAGCCGGATCGCCACCTACGGCTTCCAGCGCGGCGGCATGACCCGCTTCGTGCTCGGAGAGAGCCTGGCCGGCCAGGCCGCGCTGGAGCGCAAGCGCATCCTGATCGCGAACGTGCCGACCGGCTATCTGTCCGTCGGCTCCGGCCTGGGCGCCGCCTCGCCGGCCAGCGTGGTCATGCTGCCGATCCTGTTCGAGGACCAGGTGCTCGGCGTCCTCGAGCTGGCCTCGCTGTACCAGTTCAGCGACGTGCATCTCGCCTTCTTCGACCAGTTCGTGCCGACGATCGGCGTCACGATCAACACGATCATGGCGAACTCCCGCACCGAGTCGCTGCTGAGCGAGTCGCAGCGGCTCGCGACGCAGCTTCAGGAACGGACCGAGGAACTCCAGCGCCAGCAGGCCGAGCTGCGCAACTCCAACGAGGAGCTGGAGGACAAGGCGGCCCTGATGGCCAAGCAGAACCGCGCGATCGAGGTGCAGAACTTCCAGATCGAGCAGGCCCGGCGGACGCTGGAGGAGCGCGCCCAGCAGCTCGCCACGTCGTCCCGGTACAAGTCGGAGTTCCTGGCCAACATGTCGCACGAGCTGCGCACCCCGCTGAACAGCCTGCTCGTGCTGGCCAAACTGCTGGCCGAGAACCCGGACGGCAACCTGTCCGGCAAGCAGGTCGAGTTCGCGATGACCATCCACGACGCGGGCTCGGACCTGCTGCGGCTGATCAACGACATCCTGGACCTGTCCAAGGTCGAGGCGGGCAAGATGGACGTGCACCCGTCGGAGATCCCGCTGGACGGGCTGGTGGAGTACCTCGACGCCACCTTCCGCCCGATGGCCACGGAGAAGGGCCTCGCCTTCGAGGTCGACACGGCGGCCAGCCTGCCGCAGATGATCTACTCCGACGAGCAGCGCCTCCAGCAGGTCCTGCGCAACCTGCTGTCCAACGCGGTGAAGTTCACCGCGCAGGGCGGCGTGCGGCTGCGGGTCGCCCCGGCCGATGACGTCACCTTCACCGGGCCGTTGCGGGACGAGCCGGAGGTGATCGCGTTCTCGGTCTCCGACACCGGCATCGGGATCTCCGAGGAGAAGCAGCACCTCATCTTCGAGGCCTTCCAGCAGGCCGACGGGACCACCAGCCGCCGCTTCGGCGGCACCGGGCTGGGCCTGTCCATCAGCAAGGACATCGCGCGCCTGCTGGGCGGGCAGATCAAGGCGACCAGCCGGCTCGGCCACGGCAGCACCTTCACGCTGTTCCTGCCCGCCCGGTCCCTGCGGGTCGGCTCGGGTACCGGGCCGCGGCGGATTCCCGGGCAGGCCCTGGCCGCCCTGGCCGCCGGCTCCCGCACCGGGGGAGACGACTACGCGGGTCTCGCCCGGCACTTCGACGGCAAGAACGGGTCGAACTGGGCCGGTCAGCAGGGTCAGCCGGGTCGGGCGATGGGCTCCCGGTCGGCCAGCCGGCCGGGCGCCTCCGGGGCCGCCGCGGGCGCTCAATCCGTCCAGCCGGCCGCGCCTGACCCGCAGGACGCGCTGTTCGGTGCGAAGATATTGATTGTGGACGACGACGTGCGGAACGTCTTCGCACTGACCAGCGTCTTCGAACGGTGCGGGGCGGAGGTGCTCTATGCGGAAAACGGCCGGGAAGGCATCGAGGCGCTCGAGCGCAACGAGGACGTGCGGCTCGTCCTGATGGACATCATGATGCCGGAGCTGGACGGATACGCGACCACCGAGGCGATACGGAACATGCCCCAGTTCGCCGACCTGCCGATCATCGCGGTGACCGCCAAGGCCATGAAGGGCGACCGGGAGAAGGCCATCGGGTCCGGCGCCACCGACTACATCACCAAGCCCGTGGATACGGGGCACCTGCTGGCCGTCATGCGGACCTGCCTGGAACGGGCGGCCGCACGATGAGCCGGCCGAAGGAGATCCTGAGGTGACGAACAAGGCACGGATCCTGCTCGTCGATGACCGGCACGAGAACCTGGTCGCCCTGGAGGCGATCCTGTCCTCGCTGAACCAGGTCCTCGTGCCGGTCCGGTCCGGTGAGGAAGCGCTGAAGGCGCTGCTGGTCGACGAGTTCGCGGTGATCCTGCTGGACGTGATCATGCCCGGCATGGATGGCTTCGAGACCGCCGGGCACATCAAGCGCCGGCCGAAGACCCGTGACGTGCCGATCATCTACCTGACGGCGGCCAGCTCCGAGCCGGACCATGCGTTCCGTGGGTACGCGGCCGGGGCGGTGGACTACATTGCCAAGCCGTTCGACCCGTGGGTGCTGCGCGCGAAGGTCTCGGTTTTCGTCGAGCTGTACGCCAAGAACCGGCAGCTGCGGGAGCAGGCTGAGCTGCTACGGAGCCAGCTGGACAAGAACGCGGACAAGAACGCGGGCAAGAGCGCGGGCAAGTACGCGGACAAGGGCGCGTCCCGGCAGTCGATCCCGGCCCCGGCCCATGCGCCGGAATCCGGCGATCCGGCCGCGGCGACCGCGGCGGCGGGCGGGGCCCTGGGGCCGGACGGGCCGGACAGCGACGCGGCGGGCACCGGCGGCGCGGAGCCGCTGCTGCTGGAGCTATCGGGCCGCCTCGCGGCGGTGGAAGACCTGGTGGGGGTGCTGTCGGCGCAGCCCGGGGTCAGTTCGGACCACGTGCTCGCCGACTGCGCCGCCCAGCTAGAACACCGGGTGGGGCGGCTCCGGGACGCCCTCGACGCGCTGCGTGTCGGGTAGCTGCGTGTCGGGTAGCTGAGCGTCCGGTAGCTGAGCGTCCGGTAGCTGCGTGCCGGATAGCTGAGCGTCGGGTAGCTGGGTGCCGGGCAGCGGTCCCGCGTCGGCGAGCCGCTCGCGGTCGCGGCGATCGGCCCGCATGGGCAGCCATCCGTCGCCCGCCACGTAGGCCCGGATGACCTTGGCCGGGACCCCGGCCACCACGCAACGATCCGGGACGTGCCCGCGGACCACCGACCCGGCCCCCACCACGACGTTCCGCCCGATGACCGTGCCGGGCAGGATGATCGCCCCGGCGCCGAGCCAGCTGCCGGCGCCGACGGACACCGGCGCGTTGGACGGCCACTGCCGCCCGATCGGGGCGTCGGGGTCGGCGTAGCTGTGGTTCTGGTCGGTGATGTAGACGTACGGCCCGGTGAAGACGTCGTCGCCGATCACGATCGACTCGTGCGCGACGATGTGCGTACCGCGGCCGATCACGCAGCGATCGCCGATCCGCAGCAGCGGGACCGGCCCGAGATCCTGGCCAGGGACGGTGCCCGCGGAAACCGACACGTGCTGGCCGACGACCGTGTCCGTGCCCACCTCGATCCACGGCTCGCCGAAGATGGCCCCGGACGGGAAGACGAGCACCGAGCCCGGCCCGAACGCCGCGAACCGGGCCCCCGCCGGGGTATCCGCGGTGATCGCCCCGGCCCGCTGCACGGCCCGCCAGGCCCAGTGCGCGGCACGCTGGCCCACGGCCCGCCGGCCGCGCCCCAGACCCCCCCACCATGACCCGCCGGCCACCAGTGCGCCTCCCGAGATCAGAACACAACTGCTGAACGAACCTAGCCCGAGTCCTACACCAGCGGAAGCGTACCCCCCGAGGGGTCTTCGGGGGGTCCCCCGGGCCAGAGCGGACAGACGGGCCGAAGGCCCGACCGGACGCGACCCCGGGCCTTGTGCCCGGGTGAGCGTCCGGTGCTATCGGCGGGCACTGGCCGCGGGCTACGGCGAGGCGCTCGTTACCGGTCTAGCGAGTCCGGGCCTTGTGCCCGGCGAGCGGCCGGTGTGTCGGCGATGTACCCCCGCGGGGCGCGGAGCGCATGCGGGGGGTCCAGGGGGGTCGGCCCCCCGGACGATGCCGCGAGCTGGCCGCAGGCGCCGTCGATTTCCCGGCCCCGGGTGTCCCGGACCGTGACCGGCACGCCGTGGGCCTCCAGCCCGGCCACGAACTCGTCCTGCGCCGCGGGCCGCGAGGCGGTCCACCGCGATCCGGGCGTGGGGTTGAGCGGGATCAGGTTCACGTGGGCCAGATGGCCGGCCAGCAGGCCGCCGAGCAGGTCCGCGCGCCAGGCCTGGTCGTTGACGTCGCGGATCAGCGCGTACTCGATGGAGACACGGCGCCCGGTGACGTCGGCGTACCGCCACGCCGCGTCCAGCACCTCGGCCACCTTCCAGCGCCGGTTGACCGGGACCAGCTCGTCCCGGGCCTCGTCGTCGGGAGCGTGCAGCGACACGGCCAGGGTCACCGGCAGGCCCTCGGCCGCCAGCCGGCCGATCGCGGGGACCAGGCCCACGGTGGACACGGTGACGCCGCGCGCCGAGATGCCGAGCCCGGCCGGGGCCGGCTCGGTGAGACGCCGCAGCGCCTGCACGACGCTGCGGTAGTTGGCCAGCGGCTCGCCCATGCCCATGAAGACCACGTTGGAGACCCGGCCCGGGCCACCCGGGACCTGGCCCCGGGCCAGCGCCCGCGCCCCCGCCACGACCTGTTCCACGATCTCGGCGGTCGACAGGTTACGGGTCAGCCCGGCCTGCCCGGTGGCGCAGAAGGGGCAGGCCATCCCGCAGCCCGCCTGGGAGGAGACGCACATGGTGACGCGGCCCGGGTAGCGCATCAGCACCGACTCGATGTAGGCGCCGTCGAAGGTCCGCCACAGCGTCTTGCGGGTCGTGCCGTCGTCGCAGGCCAGCTCGCGCTCGGCGGTCAGCAGGCGCGGCAGCAGCGCGTCCGCCAGCTCCTGACGGGAAGACTGCGGCAGGTCCGTCATCTCACCCGGGTCGTCGGCCAGCCGCGTGAAATACTGCCGGGACAGCTGATCGGCGCGGAACGGGCGCTCCCCCAGCTCGGCCACGGCCGCCCGGCGCTCGGGCAGCCCCAGGTCGGCCAGATGACGCGGGGGCTTCGGCCGGCCGGGCGAGCCCGGCCGGCCCGCTGACCCATTGCGACCGGCCGTCAGTCCCGGCGGCAGGCCCGGCGCGTCCGCCGCGCGAGCGGATGCCGGGGCCGCGGTGGGCGGTGAGCTGGGACGACGAGGGGACACAACGCTTCCGTTCGGCTGAAAAGGGCGGCGAAGATCAGGATAGGCGCTAGCCGGAGCCCAGCGGCAACGCTTCGGATGCACGGAGGCCCGATGCGGTTAGCGTAAATTCAAAGTATGCCGACGTTGCGCCGGGTGTCCACGGAGTCACAGCAGCCCAGGATGCTGCTGGAAAGCATGAATCCGTACGAGAGCCGACGGCTCACGGTCGAGTACGACGGAGAGACGACGGCCGCCTACCTGCACGACGAGACCTCGACCGTGGCGGCGACCTGGATCGCCAGCCACGTGCCCGCCCCGGCCAGCCCCGATCCCGGCCGGATCGAGGCCGGGCAGGCGCCGATCATGCCGTCCGGGCACACCAAGCTGCCCGACGGGCGGCCGCCGATCGAGCCCGGCGCGCTGGAGCCGCTGTGGTTCGAGGAGGGTGACGGGGTGGCCATCCTGGAGAACGGGAAGCTGCTCGCGGTCATCCCGGGCTGGTCCGACGCCCGGCGCGGGATGCCCGGGTACTGCCGGGACATCCTCGGCCAGACCCCGTTCGGCTGGTCGCTGGACGACGCCATGGAGGGGCTGGGCCCACGGGTCGACCGGGCCCGGGCCTACTGGCAGTGGCGGAGCGACGAACGATCCTGGGGTGTCTTCCAGCAGGGCGTGCTCGGGCACCTGGAGCGGCTCGGCCCGGGCGGGCACTACTGGGACGCGTCGATGGGCAAGCAGCCGATGGCGGGCATCTCCGAGCGCCCTCCGGACGCGGAGCGCCCGTACACGGTGCTGTCCACGGTCGGGATGAGCTGCCAGCGGATGCCGGTGGTGGAGCGGCTCGTCCAGGATCCGTCCTCCTACGCCCGGATCGAGCTGGCCATGGCGACCACCATGGCGCCCGCCCAGGCCGCGCGGGTCTTCCTCTGGCTCGCGGCGTACCCGTGGCGCGCCGTCACCTGGTTCGGCCCCGGGCACAGCGTCCGCTGGTACCACGAGCCCGCCACGTTCCCGCTGGGCGGCGGCTACGAGGCGGTGCTCCTGCTGGACCAGCCCGCCGGGGCCGCCGGCCTGCCCGGGCCGGACGCCCCGGACCTGTCCGGTTTCTCCTTCGGCGGGGACCCGGTGCGCTGGCTGTGGGTGGTGCCGATCACCGAGGAGGAGCGGCTGATCGCCAAGGAGCAGGGGTCGGCGAGCCTGATCTCCGGGCTCGCCGCGGGGCACCGGAGCTGGGTCATCAGCGAGTGAGGCCGGGCACCCAGTAGGGCCGGGCACCCAGTAAGGCCGGGCACGCAGCGGGCGCCCGGCGGCCGGCCCGGCGGGGTCGCGCCGGCGGCCACGCGGGCGCCCGTCTGGACTGCGTTAATGAATATGCAGGTTCACGCCCAAGAGCACGAGCCACCACAGGAGTATCGCCAGCAGGGCCGAGGCCACGGCCTTCAGCAGGGCCAGCCCGATGTATCCGCGATCCCAGGCAATGATGATTCCGATGATGATGTAAACAAGATAGACGAGGCGTCTGAGCGTCGTTCTTCGCATGAAAAATCTGGCTCCAATTCCCCCCCGCCAATTCCGGTTGGATCACCCGCAGTTTCCCCCGGAAAAATGGAGTCAAACGCCCGTAAAGGGCTAAGTACGAATCGTGAAGAAAGGGACCCGCGCGCCCGGCGCGAGGCTCGCGAGGCTAATGATGGACGGAGACGAAGACCGCCATCAGGAGCCAGATCACCGGCGCGGTGACCAGCAGCGAGTCGATCCGGTCCAGGACGCCACCGTGGCCCGGCAGCACCGAGCCCATGTCCTTGACCTGCAGGTCCCGCTTGATCGCCGACTCGGCCAGGTCGCCGAGGACGGCGGCGGCCACCGCCCCGGCGCCGGTCAGGATGCCCTGCCAGACGTGGGCGTGCAGCAGCACGGGGAGCAGCACGGCGCCCGCCACCAGGCAGACCAGCACGGAGCCGGCCAGCCCCTCCCAGGTCTTGCTCGGGCTGATGGCGCGGGCCATCGGATGCCGGCCCAGCAGGCTCCCGGCGAAGTAGCCGCCGATGTCGCTGCAGATGGTGAGGATCACGAAGATGAGGACCCGCCGGGAGCCGTCCGCCGGGGCCAGCATGGCCACCATGAACACCGCCAGCAGCGGCACGTAGGCCAGCACGAACACCCCGGCCATCACGTCCCGCAGGTAACCGTCGGTGCCGCCCGGAAGGCGCCAGGCGAGGATCACCACCACGGTCAGGACCAGCGACGCGAGGACGGCGCGGTCGCTCCACCAGTATTCGCATACCCACATCGCGGTGCCGCCCGCGGCGACCGGGAGGAACGGCGCGTGAATGCCCCGGGAGCCGAGGACGCGGGCCAATTCCCATAGCGCGACAACGGCGGCGGCCCCCATGAAGATAAGGAAGGTCGCCTTTACCGTGAACAGCGTGAGCACGACAATGCCGCCGAGCAATACGCCCACTCCGGCCGCAACGGGGAGGTTCCGCCCGGACTTCGCAGGTCCCGAGCCCGTTTCCGGGCTCGCGGGCACGCCTGGGGCTGCGGATGTTTCCGTTACCAGGGGCGGGGCCGCCGCAGCAGGCGGATCCGCCGGGGCGGGCGTTCCCGGATCCGCGGCGGCTGCGTCCAGCTGGTTGCCGTCGTCCACCTAGACCTCGAGAAGCTCGGCTTCCTTGGTCTTGAGCAGGTCATCGACCTGGTCGACGTAGGTCTTGGTGAGCTCGTCCAGTTCGTGTACCGCGCGGCGGCCCTCGTCCTCGCCCGCTTCGCCGTTCTTGACCAGCTTGTCGACCCCGTCCTTGCCGTGCCGGCGAATGTTCCGGATGGAGACGCGGCTCTCCTCGGCCTTGTGCCGGGCCACCTTGATGTACTCCCGGCGGCGCTCCTCGGTCAGTTCGGGGAAGACCACCCGGATCACCGCCCCGTCGTTGGTGGGGTTCACGCCCAGGTCGCTGTCCCGGATGGACCGCTCGATCGCCCCCATGGACGACTTGTCGAACGGCTGGATGATGATCATCCGCGCCTCGGGCAGATGGAACGAGGCGAGCTGGTTCAGCGGCGTGGGGGTCCCGTAGTACTCGGCCGTGAGCTTGTTGAACATGACCGGATGCGCGCGGCCCGTGCGGATCACGCCGAACTCTTCCTTGGCGACCGCAACCGCCTTCTGCATCTTCTCCTCCGTGTCGAGGAGTATGTCGTCGATCATCGCGGGCTCCTGTGCAGGCGAGGGTTCTGAGAGTTCACGTTATCCAGGTAAGCGCGAGAGTACCCGCCGCACAGCCCGCGCGGCGGCGCCCGCAGGCCGGGCGGGGTCAGGCGCCCGCGGCGCACACGAGCGTGCCGACCTTCTCACCCCGGATCGCCCGGACGACGTTACCCTGGCCCAGCAGGTCGAACACGACGATCGGCAGGCCATTGTCCATGCACAGGCTCACTGCGGTGGCGTCCATGACCTTCAGGCCCCGGCTGAGCACCTCACCGTAGTCCACCCGGTCGAAACGGACCGCCGACGGGTTCTTCCGCGGGTCGGAATCGTAGACGCCATCCACGGCCGTGCCCTTGAGCACCGCCTCGGCGCCGATCTCCAGCGCCCGCTGCGCGGCACAGGTGTCGGTCGAGAAGAAGGGCGCGCCCAGCCCGGCGCCGAAGATGACGACCCGGCCCTTTTCCAGGTGCCGGATGGCCTTGCGCGGGATGTACGGCTCGGCCACCTGGCCCATGGTGATGGCAGTCTGCACGCGGGTGTCGACGCCCATCTTCTCCAGCACGTCCTGCAGGGCCAGGCAGTTGATCACCGTGCCGAGCATGCCCATGTAGTCGGCGCGGGAGCGGTCGATGCCCCGCTGGGACAGCGACGCGCCACGGAACATGTTCCCGCCGCCGACGACGGCGGCCACCTGGACGCCCTCCTTGACCACCGACACCACCTCGGCCGCGATGTGCGCCACGGCGTCGGGTGAGATGCCGAGCGGCTCATCACCGGCGAACGCCTCGCCGGACAGCTTGACCACGACCCGGTTCCAGCGCGGATGGAAGGCCTCGGCCTCGCCGTGCGCGGAGACCACGTTCGGGGCCGCGGATGGTATAAAAAATGCCCCGGGCTCCTTCGGGCCCGGGTCACCGATGGCGGCGGACGCCGCCCGGACCGCCGCGGCGGTCGCATCTCCCGCGGACCCCGTACCGCCCCACATGCCATCCCGCTGCACCGAGTGACCTCCCTGTGATCCGCCCCGCCCCGTCGGCCGTGCCGGCCGGCGGGCAGGGCCCGCCGGCCTGGTCACGCTTGGTTAGGCCTGCCCGACCTGGAAGCGGGCAAAACCACGGACGGTCACACCGCTCTCGGCGAGAACCTGCTTGATCGTCTTCTTCTGCTCCTTGACGAACGGCTGCTCGGTGAGCACGAGGTCCTTGAAGAACGAGTTCAGCCGGCCGTCCACGATCCGGGGGATCGCCTGCTCGGGCTTGCCCTCCTCGCGGGTGATCTGCTCCGCGATCCGGCGCTCCTTCTCCACCACGTCCGCCGGGACCTCATCCCGCGTCGTGTACAGCGGCCGCATCGCGGCCACCTGCTGCGACAGGTCCTTGGCCACCTCGGCGTCCGGCTTGTCGATCTGGACGAGCACGCCCAGCGTCGGCGGCAGCGCCGCGTCGGAGCGGTGCAGGTAGCTGGCCACGTAGCCGCCCTCGAAGCGGGCGAACCGGCCCAGCTCCAGCTTCTCCTTGAGTGCGGCGCCCGCCTCCTCGATGAGCTGCTCGGCGGTCTGGCCGTCCCGCACCTCGGTGCCCAGCAGGGCCAGCCGGTCGGCCGCGCCGGTGGCCAGCGCCGCCCGCGCGATCTGCCCCGCGATCTGCTGGAACAGGTCGGTCTTGGCCACGAAGTCGGTCTCGCAGTTGAGCTCGACCAGCACGCCGGCGTCCGTGCCGGACATCTCGGCCGTGACCAGCCCGTTGGCGGCGGTCCGGGCGGCACGCTTGGTGACGTCCTTGGCGCCCTTCAGGCGCAGGACCTCAACCGCGTTCTCGATGTTGCCGTCGGCCTCTTCCAGGGCCCGCTTGCAGTCCATCATCCCGGCGCCGGTCTGGTCGCGAAGCCGCTTTACGTCGGCGGCGGTGAAGTTCGCCATGTCCTCGTCCTCGTCTCACTTTCATCCTGTGCAAAATGTCTGCGCCGCCCGGCGCCGTCCGGCCTCGCGGACCCGGCCGGCCGGGCGGACCCGGCCGGCCCAGGGGAGGCCCGGCGGGCCCAGCGGGCCCAGGCACCATCGGCGGGAACCGCCGCGGGTCACCCCGCCGGGCATGCGGCGGACCCGGCGCCATAACGCCGCCGGGTTCCGCCGATTCCCGTGCTATTCCGCGCTCTCGCCGGAGTCGGCCGAGCTGACCGCGACCGGCTCGCCCTGCTCCGCCTGCGTGCCGTTGACCGCACTGACGGTCTCGCCGGCGGCGGGGGCGGGGCTGGCCGCCTCGTCGGTGGCTTCGGTGCTGACCTCGGTGGTGGCCTCGGCCGGGGCCGGGGGAGCCTCGGCCGGGGCGGCCTCGGTGCTGCTGCTCTGGGCTGTGGCCGTCTCCGCGGGGGGAGCCTCTGCCGCAGCTTCCACTGGGGCGGCCTCTGCGGGGGCAGTCTCAATAATGGTGGCCTCCGTGGCGATAGCCTCCGTGAGGGCGCCCTCGGGCGGGGTGGCGGTCCCGCTCTCGGCGAGCTCACGCTCCCACTCGGCCAGCGGCTCCACCGTGCCGACATCACCGGCGGGCCGGTCGGCGGACGGCTTCTCCTCGCCGTCGGCGGCACCCGCCCGCGCGATCAGGCCATCGGCCACCGCGTCGGCGACCACCCTGGTCAGCAGCGCAACACTGCGGATGGCGTCGTCATTCCCCGGGATCGGGTAGTTGACCTCGTCCGGGTCGCAGTTGGTGTCGAGGATGGCCACGACCGGGATGCCCAGCTTGCGGGCCTCGCTGATCGCGATGTGCTCCTTCTTGGTGTCGACGATCCACACCGCGCTCGGGACCCGCGCCATGTGCCGGATGCCGCCGAGCGTGCGGTCGAGCTTGTCGCGCTCGCGGCGCATCTGCAGCAGCTCACGCTTGGTCATACCGGAGCCGGCCACGTCGGTGAAGTCGATCTCCTCCAGCTCCTTGAGCCGCTGGAGACGCTTGAACACGGTGGAGAAGTTGGTCAGCATGCCGCCCAGCCACCGCTGGTTGACGTACGGCATCCCGACCCGCCCCGCCTGCTCGGCGATGGCTTCCTGGGCCTGCTTCTTGGTGCCCACGTACAGGATGGTGCCGCCGTGGGCGACCGTCTCCTTGATGAACTCGTACGCGCGGTCGATGTAGGAGAGGGACTGCTGGAGGTCGATGATGTAGATGCCGTTGCGCTCGGTGAAGATGTAGCGCTTCATCTTCGGGTTCCAGCGGCGAGTCTGGTGCCCGAAGTGAACGCCGCTCTCCAGGAGCTGCCTCATGGTGACGACCGGAGCCATGCCGGAGGTCCTTTCACTCTCGCGCCGCGCCGGGAAGGCGCTGACGCTACTCGGTTTGCTTCCTGGCGCCCGTACGTACCTGCGGCGGGCCTGGTCAGGGTTGTTGACCGGGCCCGCGGACCGAGCGGTGCGCACCAGGGGGGACCTCAGGGTCCCCGGATGGCTAGCGGGCGCGCGAACTTTGACCGCCGGACGAACACGGACGCGTGCGTCTAACGGCCTCTCCAAGTCTACGTGCCTTCTGAGGTAACCTGCCGCCGGATCCCGGGGGGCGGCCAGGGCCCGCGGAACGAGGGTCACCAGCGTCCGTTACAGATCATGAACGGACCCGGACGCGACGAGACCCCGGGGAGCGGCCTGTACCGCAGCCGGCCCGGGGTCCCGCATCGCGCTAGTTGCGCCGTGCGCCTTCTGCTGGCGCCTTCTGCT
>PLRW01000247.1 GCA_003164955.1 Actinomycetota bacterium | reverse complement strand
CCCACCCATACGTGCTCGGGCGCCCCAGGACTATGACGGAGTCCGTACTCTTTGGCTACCGTGTGCGCCGCGTACTCTATGGCTACCGTGTGCAACGCGGTCGGGGCCAGCAGGCGGTATGCGCCCACCGGATATTCGGCGACGGCCGGCAAGGTTCGTTCGGACCCGTGCGGGTATTAAAGTTGTACTAATTGTTTCTGTGAAATGTGCGTTACCCTCGAACTACTCCGTCTACGCGGCACCCGGGAGGAGGGACGCCCAATGGCTGGGTCAGGAAGCCCCGCGGTGCGGCGGCGTCGGCTCGCCGCCGAGCTCCGCGAGATCAGGGAGAGCAAGGGCAAGAGCGGAGAGTCCGTCGCCTCGGCGCTGAAATGGTCGCCCTCCAAGATCAGCAGGTACGAGCGGGCCAGGACCGGCTTGCGGCCACGGGAAGTCGAGAGACTGCTCGACTACTACGGGATCACCGGGCCCCGCCGCGCACTCCTTCTCACGCTCGCCGAGGATGCGGCGCAGAAGGGGTGGTGGGAAGAGTTCGGGGACAGCCTTTCCGAGGACTATCAGCAATTCATCGGCCTCGAGCACGAGGCAGCTTCCATGGCGATATGGCACGTTGTTGTCGTACCCGGTCTCCTGCAAACAGAAGCCTATGCCAGGCACATAATTAGCGGTTACAGCAGGGTCGAGCCAAATCCGCCGGGCATGATCGGGCGAATGGTCCGAGTTCGCATGCGACGCCAGCAGGCGCTGAGTCATGAAGGACTTCAGCTGACGGTCGTGCTCGATGAATCAGTCTTGACCCGCCGGGTCGGTGATGAGTCGGTGATGTATGAGCAGCTTCAGCGTCTTGCGGAAGAGGCTGACCGGCCAAATCTAACGTTGCAGATTCTCCCCCTCGATGCGCAGCAGATCGCTTTCGGCGAATCTTTCGTCATATTCGGCTTTGGGGCAGATGATGATGCTGTCCTCCAGGATGTGGTCAGCACAGAGCATCTGAGAAGCGGCGCCACCTTGCAGGGGGAGAGGGAGACGTACCTGCATCGGCTGGCCTTCCAGATGCTGGCCGACGCGGCGCTCGACCCGGAGGCGTCCAGAGCGCTCGTGCTCGAAACAGCGGAATCGCGTTGGTCGGGTGCCCAGCGGCGCGCCAATGCGCGATGACGTAGCCACCTGCCCCCAAAGCCTGCGGTAATGACCTTCTGACGTGGTCGTTCCTGGCGGCGTGGCCGTCAGGACGGATGACTTCTCCGTCTTCCCGGAACTGACCGTTTGCCCTGCTGGGCTGGTCAGTGCCGCTACGTCTGCGTTCGGTGCGGCGTGTGGTACACCCTGTGTATCAAAGACATTCACTGTGCCTTAATGTACTGATTGGTGTCGGAGTGACACGGGGATATCAGTGATTCTGCTATCCTCAACGATGGATGGCTACTTTCGGTAAGCAATGCAATGCGGAACGTATCCATCCATTTCGGAAATGTAACCCAATCAGTGAGGTACAGCGTGGGGCACACACTCGGAAATTCGCCCGAAAAGCCGGGTACAGGTTCGTCCTGGGTTAAGAGTTCGCTGAGCTTCGCGAACGGCAACTGCGTCGAGGTGGCGAGCCTGCCCGATGGCACGATCGGGCTTCGCAACAGCAGGGACTCCGGAGGGCCAGTTCTCCGATTTACACCGGACGAATGGCATGCATTTCTCGGAGGCGCACAAAAGGGAGAATTCGATAGCTTCGGCAGGAAATAAAGCGCTGTAGCATCCTGCTCGTAGTAGCTGTCGATCAGAAGAGGCGGAGAGCCCCGTTCAGCGGGGCTCTCCGCTTTCTGGTATCACCTGGACCGCTTTCTGGTACCACTCCGGCCGCCACCAGCCGGGTGCGGGCTGCCAAAAATCTGCTGCTATGTGAGCCGCGGCGATCACCTCCACGTGACCATTGGCGGCGGTTGATGATGTGACGGCGAAAGCGCCGGGCGCCTTGGCGGCGCTGACTGGATCACCACAGCCGGTGCGCCATCGACAGCCCGGCGAAGCCGCGCCGGCCGTGGCCCGGGTTCAGATATCCGTCAGCTGACGGATGTCTTGCTCTGCAACTTGCATGAGACTTGCCCTGCAAGTGATGGTGCGATCCGGCATGCGACCGGTGAGCGGATCCTCAGGCCGCGGGCCAGCGTCGCCGGATCCGCCAGCTGGTGGCGATGGCACAGAGAGGCGGGACCCGTTGGACGTTGCCCGGCTACGGGAAAGCTTCGCCCATGTCGCGGTACACGGTGACGAGCTACCACTGTTCTTCTACTCCGACCTGTTCCTCAAGCATCCAGAGGTGCGGGGCATGTTCCCCGTCTCGATGGCGGCACAGCGCAGCCACCTCGTCGACGCGCTGGTGAAGATCGTTTCGCAGGTAGACAGCGTTGATGATCTGACCGTGTTCCTTGAGGGACTGGGCCGTGATCACCGGAAGTTCGGCGCTGTCGCCGGGCATTATGACGCCGTAGGCGCCAGTCTGCTGGCGACCTTGGAACATTTCTCCGGACCGGCCTGGACGCCGGAGCTGGCCGCCGACTGGAAGGCGGCCTACGCGCTCATCGGCTCCGTCATGACCGCGGCGGCAAGCGCGGACGAGCGACTGCGGCCGCCCTGGTGGCGGGGTACGGTCGTGGCTCACGAGGCGAGGTCTTTCGACGTTTCCGTGCTGTTTGTTCAGCCGGAGCCGCGAATGGACTATCTGCCGGGGCAGTCCGTGGCGATCGAATCCTCCAGCCGCCCAAGGCTGTGGCGCTACTACTCGATAGCGAACGCGCCGCGTCAGGACGGGCTGCTGGAGTTCCATATCCGGCTGATCGATGGCGGTGCGGTAAGCATGGCGCTTACCAGCAGCACGGTCGCTGGCACCGAGCTCAGGCTGGGACCTCCCGTCGGGGTCCTTACGCTGAGTCAGCCCGTCTCCGGCCGGGACCTCTTGCTCGTGGCGGGAAGTACCGGACTGGCCCCCCTGAAAGCCATTCTCGACCAGGTGGCCTCGCTGCCGCGGCCGCCGAAGGTACACCTGTTCTTTGGCGCGCGGACCGCAGACGGACTCTATGACCTGGAAAGCCTGGAGAAGATGGGCGCCCAGTACTCGTGGCTGACCATTACGCCAGCCGTGTCGGCCGATCCCAAGTTCGCCGGCGAGACCGGCAGTCTCCCGGATGTGGTGGCCCGGCACGGCGATTGGTCAGGGCACGACGCCTACCTGGCCGGCCCGACCAAGATGGTCCGGGACGCTGCCGCTCGGCTGGCCTCAGCCGGCGTGCCGCAGGATCAGATACATATCGAGGATTTCGGCTGGAGCGAGCCTTGAGCACAGCATGGTTCGACGACAAGAGCAGGATGACCCCCGAAGAGTTGCAGACCGTGACGTTTCCCACGTCGCGGCTGGGGCGGCGTGGCTACGAAGAAGAGGCCGTCCGGGGGTTCCTGAGCGCGGTGCACGCCGAGTTCGTGCATCTGATGAACGAACGGACGTCGCTGTGGCAGGAAGTTCAGCGACTCCGCCGCCGGATCATCGCCGGAGAGAGCGATGGTGAGCCACAGGCGGTGCTGTTCGGTGAGGCAGACGCGCACGTACACGCGGTGCGGATACTGTCAACCGCGCAGGTCACCGCCGACCAGTACGTGGCGGATGCGCAGGATTACAGCAGCCGGCTCACCCTGGAGGCCAAGCGGCGCCGCGATGAGATCATGCAGGAGGCCCAGCAGTACTCGGACATGCTGCTGGAAGACGCGCACACCAAGGCCCGCGAGGCAGCGGTTTCGGCGCTGAACGTGGCGGCGGCGCCACAGTCCGACGAAAAGCAGCAGGCCGCGCAGGCGGAACTGGCCTATCTGCGCACCTACAGCGACGTCTACCGGGCGCACTTGCGCGCTTACACCGAGGGAATCCTGCGCGGTATCGAGGAGTGGGAGCGTAAGGAAGCAGCCTCACTACAGGAAGCAGCGCAAGCAGCGCACGCAGCGCAAGCTGTGCCACCTGGCGGGCCGCGGGCGATTAATGGCGACGCATCTGCACCGTTGAGAGGACGCGGGTAGCGGCACGATAAAGACGGCAGCCGACCGGGAACGCCCGGTCGGCTGCCGTTCTTCTGCGTTATCCGTCCTGCGTTATCCGTCCTGGCTATCTGTCCTGCGCTATCTATTGCTCGCAGGTGGGCCCGGTAACGCGCATGATGCCGCTGCGCATTACCGGGCCCAGGGACCGGTTCGCGGCGCAATTGATGCCGCTCCTGCCCGCGCTTTCGAGTCGGCCGCTAGCCCCTTGAAAGGCATAAGAGCAGCCAGGTATGGCCATATTGCATACCGAGATCGAAAACGTATAGCTCCGGAACGTGATATTGAGTCAGAGCATCCAGGGATTGCTGATAACGTGACCGGCGCTCGTCAGGTGAGCGCTGGCTCCGGGGCGAGCATTGCCCGCCGTGTGATGGGCACTCACCTGGCCTGATGTTGCCGCGGCCCCGGCGCCGAAGCCGCCGAGCGCGAGAGCCAGAATGAGAATCCCGCTCGCCCTGCGGCCCCGCGGATTGGTTCCCACTGTTCTCGCTGGGCTCTCGGCCGGGCCGATTCCCGTCTGCATGACGACAGGCAGTATCCACTGATGAGTTTTCATTGGGGTGATCCCTTATCGGTTGATAACGAGGTCTGCGCGCAGAATGTCTCAAAAGAAAAGCTATCGCATTATTCGCGCTGCGATGCGCCATTCGGATTAATTCGAGTGGCAATTTTTTGCCCGGCGGCCTTGGTGACGTCCCGGAGTCCGGACATGGCCGTACGTGCTCACGCCGTACTAAATTGATCGCTAAGGTGATCCCGGCAGAAATAAGTTCGGGCAGCTAGCTTTCTCTCGTCCGGAGATAGGTTTCTGGGCAGACGCGCGGACAAAGTTTCTGGGCAGGCGCGCAGGCAAACACGCGGGCAAACACGCGGGCAGGCGGACCGCCTGCCGATGGGCGTGGGGATTGCCGTGAAAGTTGCGTCGCAAGCCAACGGCAGAGGCGTGGTAACTTTGTTGCTCCGCTAATTCTCTCTGGATGCGGGTGAGAAATGCCGACACTGGGTATTAGCGCAGCGGGATGCGTCGACGCAATCCCGTTCGGATATCAGCTGCAATCTATCGACGGCGGTAGTAGATGCAAGGCGATCATGGAATTCCGGGTCCTCGGACCGATTGAGCTCTGGTCGGCTGGACGGCGGCAGGATCTTGGGCGCGCCAGGGCGCGCTCCATCCTGGCCATGCTCCTGCTGACGCCGCACGCGATAGTCCCGGCCGAGACTCTCATCGACCGGCTGTGGGATACGCGGCCCCCGCCAAAGGCGAGGGATAGCCTTACGGTTTACGTGGCCAGGCTCCGGGCGTCACTCCGGCAGGCCGTGGCAGACAGCGTCCATCTGGTGGGGCGTGCGCAGGGCTACATGCTGGAAGTCGATCCCGAGGCGGTCGACGTGCATCAGTTCCGCCGGCTGCGCCGGCAGGCGGATGCCGTCGCCGCAAGCGGCGACTACGAACAGGCAGCCGGGCTGCTGCGCGAGGCGGACGGGCTCTGGCGGGGCCAGGCGCTGGGCGGGATCCGCGGCGACTGGGTAGCGCGAATGCGGGACGCTCTCGAGGAGGAGCGCCGGGCGGCCATTCTCGAGCGAGTCGCGTGCGAGCTGGAGCTTGGCCGGCACGCCGATCTGGTGGGTGAACTCAACTATCTGCTGGTTCAGTACCCATTGGATGAAACGCTCGCCGCCCACCAGATGACCGCTCTTTTCCGGAGCGGTAGGCCGGCCGACGCACTGAGCCTTTACCGGCAAACCCGCAGCCGCCTGATCGAGGAGCAGGGCACAGAACCGGGGGCGATGCTGTCCGGTCTGCATCAGCGCATCCTCGACCACGACCCGGGGCTCGCCGTCAGGTCCTCCGGCCGGCGCTCGGCCCGGGCGGCATCGCCGGACACCCTTCCGCCCGAGACGGCGGAGTTCGTGGGCCGCGACGAAGAACTCGGGCTGCTCACCGGGGAGCACGGCAGCATCCCCGGGATCGCCATTATCGAGGGCATGCCGGGCGTGGGAAAGACCACGCTGGCCGTCCGCGCGGCTCGCCTGGTCTCGGGGCAGTACCCGGACGGGATGCTCTACCTCAACCTTCATTCCCATGATCCCGGGAGCCCTTCGCTCGACCCGGCCGAGGCACTGCACCGCCTGCTCCAGATGCTGTCCGTGCCGGCCGCGCAGATACCGGAAACCATCGGCGAGCGCACCGCGCTGTGGCGGGCTCACCTGAGCCGTCGCCGCGCCGTCGTGATCCTGGACGACGCGGCCGGGCATGACCAGATCGGCCCGCTCCTGCCGGTGGCGGGCCAGTGCCTGATCTTGATCACCACCCGGCGGAGGCTTCCCGACTTCGGCAGCGCCCGTTCGCTGACCCTCGACGTGCTGTCCGTCGGCGAGGCCATCACGTTGTTCCGGCGGCTGGCCGGCGAGAGCCGGGCCGCTGACGCGGATCAGATCGCGGCGGCCGTAAGACTGTGCGGGCGGCTGCCGCTCGCGATCCAGCTCACCGCCCGCCGGGTCGCGCGGGACGGCCCGCCCGGTCTCGGTGCCCTGATCGACGAACTGTCGCAGTCCCGGGCGTGGCCGGCTGACACCGGCGCGGCGGACCCGGAGGTGATAGCCGCCTTCGATCTGTCCTACCGGGCGCTGGAGCCCGACCATCAGAGGTTCTTCCGGCGGCTGGGCGTCAGTCCGTGCGCTTACCTCAGCCTGCCCACCGCGGCCGCTCTGGGCGGCTGTACCCTCGCCGAGGCGGAGAAGGCGCTCGTTGCCCTGCTCGATCATCACCTGCTCGCGCCGGCCCCCGGCGATCAGTTCCGCTTCCACGACCTGATCCGCGGCTATGCGGCCACTCGCGCCGCGCGTGATGATTCCGAGGCGGAGCAGAGGCAGGCCGTGAGCAGGCTCCTTGATTACTACCTGCACACAGCCGGCCTGGCCGACCGGGTCCTGCACCCGTTCCCGCTCCGGGTGGCCGAGGAGGCTGGCGAGATGCCGGCCGGCAGCCCGGCCCTCGGTACGCAGGAAGACGCAGCCGGCTGGCTGGAATCGGAGTGGCGCAACATCCTGCAGGCCGCGCGCTATGCGGGCCGGCACGAATGGAAGCAGAAGTGCGCCGACCTCATCTACCTGCTGGCTGACTTCATGGAGATCAGCGCGTACTGGGATGAGGCGACCACAGCTCATACCGTTGCCCTGCAGGCCAGCCGCGATATCGCTGATCCGGCCAGGATCGCGCGGGCGGCGCTGGCGCTCAGCGCGGTGCAGCAGCAGACCGGGCAGCACGAGCCGGCGATTTCCCTGGCTGAGGAGGCCGCAGCGATCTACCGGTCGCGGTCCGACCGGAGAGGCGAGGCCCGGTCTCTCGACCAGATAGGCATGGCTCACCTGCGCACAGCCCGTGCCCGTGAGGCACTCGCCTATTTCTCCGAGGCACAGATTCTTTACGGTGCCGCCGCGGACCAGCGCGGAGTGGCCGACACCCTGAGCCATTCCGGGGTCGCCTGCTGGCAGCTGGGGCGTTACCCCGAGGCGAATACCCACATGCATGACGCGCTTTCGCTCTACCGTGAGACCGGCGACCGGCGCGGGGAGGCGAAGGTGCTCAACAACCTGGGCCGGGTGCATCTGTACAACGGTTACCATCGGGACGCGCTCGACGCCTACCAGAAGTCCCTGGAGATATTCCGCGAGATAGGCGGAGCGCAGAACGAGGCGATCCTGCACCAGAACATCGGCAGCGTCTACCGTTACAAGGGCAGCTGCGAGGAAGCGCTTGCCGCCTTCCGGCAGGCGCTTGCGATATACCGTGACATCGGAGACCTTCCGGATGAAGCCGAGGTGCTGAATGACATCGGTGCCATCTACCAGAGCGCGGCACGCGACGACGAGGCGCTTATTCATCACCAGAAGGCGCGGGAGATCGCCGAGGATGTCGGCAACCTGTCCCAGCAGCTGATCGCGCTGCGCCTGATTGCCGACATATATCGCGGATCGGGCCGGTTCGGCGAGGCACTTGATCATTGCAACGCCGCCCTCCGGCTGGCCAGGGAGATCGGCGACCCGTACGAAGAAGGCAAGATTCTCGAGGGAATCGCGGAATCCACACTCAGCACCCAGGGGTCCGATACGGCGCGGATTGTCTTCAGGCAGGCGCTGGACATCTTCGAACGGCTCGGCCTGCCAGAGGCAGCGTCAGTGCGGATACGCATGGAGACCATCGACCCCGCCTTCGCCATCCGCGTTTCCTAGTCCGGCGTACCGCCGCTGGCCCCCGCTTGCGCTGCGATCTGCCGGCCGCCGCTGGCCCCCGCTTGCGCCGCGACCTGCCGTGCCCGCTTGCGCCGCGACCTGGGGTGCCGTGACCTGGGGTGCAAGGTAGACGTCAAGGCAAGGGCAGGATGACCACCCAGGCTGGTAGTACACGATCGTGCTGCCATCGGAGGTAGCCGCAAGTCGCTGGCTGCCCGCTATTGAGGGGCGCAGCACCTCGGGGCTACCGGGGAGGTCTCCGTGGACCTGAACCAAGTTCCTTCGGATTCGCGCTGGCGTATTCCTGGCCGGGGCCGGCCGCGGGACCGCGCCCTCGGTCCGGAGCCGGGCGATCGGTCGCCGGCGTTCCCGCCCCCGAGTGCCTGCCCGGTGGCTGGGGGCGAAGCTGGGACCGGCTTCGCCGCTGACGTGGCCCCGATGCCCGCTGAGTGGTCCTCGGCAGGCTATGGCCCGTCCGCCCTCGACAGCCTGCTGGCCAGCGCCGAGCAGTTCATCACGCTGTTCTACCGCGAGAACCGCCTCGGGGCCCCCGACCGGCGGCTCTGGCACGTTCGCCGCCGGATCGAGACGTCGGGCACGTACTGGCACACCCCGGCTGAGCTGGAATTTGGCGCGCGTGTTGCCTGGCGGAACAGTTCGCGATGTATCGGGCGGCTCTACTGGCGGAGCCTCCGGGTGCGAGACTGCCGCGAGGTCACCGCGGCACCGGACATCGCCGCCGAGTCGGTCACGCACCTGCGCGAGGCGACTAACGGTGGCCGGATCCGGCCGGTGATCACCGTGTTCGCCCCGGACGCGCCGGATCGGCCAGGACCGCGGATCCTCAACTCCCAGC
Source organism: Actinomycetota bacterium (assembly GCA_003164955.1). Lineage (GTDB taxonomy): Bacteria > Actinomycetota > Actinomycetes > Streptosporangiales > Streptosporangiaceae > Bog-532. The sequence continues at coordinate 137,878 of PLRW01000247.1, read as the reverse complement.
TCGTTCGGTACGCGGGCTACGAGACAGGCTACGGCGCCGTCATCGGGGACCCGGCGAATACCGGCCTCACCCGGCTTGCCTACGATCTCGGCTGGCCGGGCAGGCGGCCAGCCGGCCGGTTCGACGTACTTCCGTTGCTCGTGCAGGAGGCGGGCGCGCCCGTCACGGTGCACGAGATACCCGCCGACGCGGTACTCGAGATACCGATCGAGCATCCGGAGTTTCGCTGGTTCGCCAACCTCGGGCTGCGATGGTACGCCGTGCCGGTCATCAGCGACATGTACCTGGAGATCGGCGGCATCTGTTACCCCGCCGCGCCGTTCAACGGCTGGTACATGGGCACCGAGATCGGATCGCGTGACCTCGGCGACAGTGGCCGTTACGACCAGCTGGCGGTGATCGCCGCGCATATGGGCCTTTCGGTGACCAGCGACCGGAACCTGTGGAAAGACAGGGCAATGACCGAGCTCAACGTTGCGGTCCTTGATTCGTTCAGCACCGCCGGCGTCACGATCACCGACCATCACACCGAGTCGGTCCGCTTTCTCCAGCACATAGAGCGGGAGGAACGGCACGGCCGGGCGTGCCCGGCCGACTGGACCTGGATCGTGCCGCCTGCCGCATCCTCCGCGACCCCGGTCTTCCACCGCACCTACGAGGATTTCGACCAAACGCCGAACTTCTACCGCCACCCGCCGCTGGGCGAGCGGACATGGCCCAGCTTCCACGATCTTCGCCAGCGCGTGGACGAGGTGGCTGCGCTGCGCCGCCCCCGAGACGGGGAACATGCCCCGCACCTCCGGATGCTTGAGGAACAGGTCGGAGTAGAAGAACAGGGGTAGCTCGTCACCCTGGGCCGCGACCTGGGCGAAGCTTTCCCGCAGCCGGCCAGCGTCCAACGTCCGGGCCTCCCTGCGCTGTCGCCGTCACTTGCAAAGAAAGTGTCATGCAAGTTGCAGAGCAAAACATCCGTCAGTTGACGTATATCTGAACTCCGGCCAGGGCCAACGCACCCGTGCGGGCCCGTCGGCGGCCGCTCATCGACGGCTGGGCTGGTTTAACGATCCGTAATCGGGTAGTAACGGTTTAGTGCGGCGGGGGGAGCCGCGTCCGGTCGGCGCGACGATGCCGCGGAATGGGCAGTAACAGGGGTGGGGGACAGCGCGACGCCATGGGGGCATCTCGATCCAGGCCGGCCCCGGATCTGGCCGTGAACCATCAGAGCCGGCCGGACGCACCGGTCGCTGTCGTGGCGTTCGCGATTGAGCAGGTCCTGCAGAACGACTCGCTCGACGCCCTGCCGGTGGTTCTCGCCCGGCTCGTCACGGCCTTTTCCGGCCGCTGCGCACTGGCCTTTCAGCCGGGGACCGGGCCGCCACCGGTGGTGCTGGCGGCCCATCCGGCCGATGCCGCCGGTGACCGGACGCTGCTCAGCCGGGTCGGCGCGCTGAGCACATCCCCTGACGGCGTGGCGGGCGACGGCTCCGTCCAGGCGCCGCTGGGACCGGGGGGCCCCGGCCCGAGCGCCCTGGTGGCATATTCCGCGCCGGTCGGCGGTCAGTGCCTGTGCGCGATCGCCCTCGTCGGGGACACTCCGGAGTGGGACACCGAAACCCGGGCCGTGCTGAACGCCGTGGCCGCCGCCGTCGCGGCCCAGATCCGCCACGCCAACGATACAGCCGGCCTCGCCGATCAGCAGGCGCTGGCCCAGACGCTGATCGCCGGCTCGCCCGATGCGATCATCGCCATGGACTCCGGCCGGCGGCTCGTGGCGTTCAACCCCGCGGCCGAGGAACTGTCCGGCTACCGGCGCGACGACGTGCTGGGCGAGGAGATGACGGGTCTCCTGATCCCCGAACGGGAACGTGCCGCGTTCGTGGCGTTCACCGAACAGCACCTGGCGACGGGTGACCGGGGTAAGTACGCCGGCCGGGTGCGGGTGCCGCTGCTGTGCGCCGACGGCACGGAACGCAGCGTCGAGCTGATGGCCGCGGAACTGACCCGGGACGGCGAGACTTATTTCTGCGGGTTCTTCCGGGACCTCGCCGAGCTCGAGCATTCCGAGGCGGCCGTCGCCGAGACCAAAGAACGCTTCCGGCTGCTCGCCCAGCTGGCGCCGGTCGGTATCATGCAAGCCGGTGCCGACGGACGGACCGTCTTCGTCAACGATCGCTGGTGCGCGATCACCGGGGTCCGGCCGGACGATGCTCCTGTGATGGACTGGCTGGATCTCGTCCTTCCCGATGACCGTGCACGGGTGGCGCGTGATATGCGCGCCGGGAAGTCGGAGACGCGAACCGAATTCCGGCTGCGCTCGGCGGACGGCGGCGACATCTGGGTCCAGGCCTCCGCGATGGCGCTTGGTGCCGCCGACGCGGCCCCGCTGGGATTCCTGGTGACCCTCACCGACATCTCCGATGTCAAGCGGACGGCAGCCGAGCGGGAACGGCTGCTGGCGGCCGAACAGGCCGCCCGCCTTGGTCTAGCCGACCAGACCGAGCGCCTCAACTGCCTGATCACGAACGCGATCCCCGGCGTGCTCTTCACCAACGAGGAGGGCCGGATCACCCACGTCAACCAGAGTTTCGCCACCATGCACGGGATGGAATCACCGGACCATCTCGTGGGGACGGCCGCCAGAGACCTGGTGCTCCGGATCAAGCAGATGTTCGCCGATCCGGACGAATACGTCCGCCGCACGGCCAAGGCTTTCAGCGCACGTCAGCCGGTGGCGGGTGAGCAGATCGCATGCGCGGACGGCCGCACCCTGGAATGTACCTACTGGCCGGTGGCGGTCGGCGGCCGCTACCGCGGTGATCTCTGGATGGTCGGGGACATAACGGAGCGCAAGCAGCTGGAGGAGCAGCGCGAGCGATTGCTCGAGGCCGAGCTCGTCGGGCGCCACGCGGCGGAGATGGGCCGACGGCAGCTGGAGTTGCAGAACGAGAAGCTGCGCGAGCTCGACCACGCTAAAACCGTCTTCATCGCTACCGTGTCGCACGAGCTGCGCACACCGCTCACGTCGATCGTGTCCTTCAGCGAGCTGATGCGGGCGGAAACCCAGGCGCTCACCGCCGACGGCGCCCAGTTCCTCGACATCATCGAGCGGAACGCGCACCGGCTGCTCCGTCTGGTCGGCGATCTGCTGCTGCTGAGCAAGCTCGAGTCGGGGGCCGTTCCGCTGGAGCTTGAGCCGGTGTCCGTCCCCGAGGTGGCAGGCGAGGCGGCTCGCGCCGCCTCGGCCCGGGCGACGAAGCACGGGGTCACCGTCCACTTCTCCGCCGATGAGGGACCGCTGATCCAGGCCGACCGCGCGCGGCTGGCTCAGGTCATCGACAACCTGATCGTCAATGCGGTCAAGTTCTCCGGGTCCAACGGCCTGGTCCGGGTCGATGCGATCTGGGACGGCGGCAACGACGGTGGCGGCTGGCGGATCGACGTAGCCGACAACGGTATCGGCATCCCGCCCGAAGAGATCGGCCAGCTCTTCGGGCGCTTCGTCCGGGCCTCCAACGCACGGACCGCGGGGCTCCCGGGGACCGGCCTGGGCCTGTCCATCGTGAAGGCGATCACCGAACTGCACGGCGGTCACGTCACGGTGGAAAGCACCCTCGGCCAGGGGACCACGTTCAGCGTCTACCTGCCGGCGCACTGACCGGCTACCGGCCGGCCGCCATCGGCACCGCTCACGCGCATGCACCGGGAAGCTCGTCGTGCAGGCCTGGTGTGAATATCCGGGCTGGCGTAACGTGACCGTAACGTAAAAATGTCCCGTTTCTGGCGTCCTGCTGACGCTTGTGGCGACGGCATCTGTTGCTCCGGACCTTGGTGGGGGGCCTAGTTCAAGGACGTCCCCTGACGGGAGAGCGCGATGGCGCAGCGAGTCGTATCACTCGGGTTCCCATTCGTCCGGAAGCCGGGCGCATTACCTGCCCCGCAGGACGAGGGCCAGGCAAATACTGATTCTGAGCCGTGCGATATCGACATGTCCGAGGAGTTTCTCGGGACGCTTCGCGCGCACAAGGTGAGCCGGCGACGGTTCCTGGTCTACTGCGGGACCCTCACCGCCGCTCTGGCGCTCCCGCCGTCCCTCACGCCGACCGTCGCCAGAGCGCTGGCCGCGCCGGGCAAGCCGCGGGTGGTGTGGCTGGAGTTCCAGGGCTGCACCGGCTGCACAGAGTCGTTCCTGCGCTCGAGCGACCCGGACGTCGGCCGGCTGATTCTGGACCTGGTCTCGCTCGACTACCAGGAGACGGTGATGGCAGCGGCCGGGACCCAGGCCGAGGCGGCACTGTCGTCCGCCATGGCGGAACCGGGCTATCTGCTCGTGGTCGAGGGATCGATCCCGAGTGATGTCGGCGCCTGCACGATCGGCGGCCGGTCCGCCACCGACATACTGACCGAGGCCGCGCGCGGCTGCGCGGCTATTCTCGCGGTCGGAACGTGCGCTACCTTCGGCGGGATTCCCAAGGCCCGGCCCAATCCCACGTCCGCGGCCAGTGTGGGCGATGTCATCGCCGGGAAGCCGCTCGTGAACGTCTCCGGCTGCCCGCCGGTGGCGGACAACATCGCGGCGACGATCGTGCACTTCCTGAGCTTCGGTTCGCTGCCCGCCGCAGACGGGCTCGGCCGGCCGCTGTTCGCCTACGGCAACCGCATCCACGACGCCTGCGAACGCCGGGCGCACTACGACGCGGGCGAGTTCGCGCTCGCGTTCGGTGACGAGGGGCACGTTAATGGCTGGTGCCTGTACCGGCTGGGCTGCAAGGGGCCGGACACGTTCAACAGCTGCCCGACGACGCGATGGAACTCCGGGACGAGCTGGCCGGTTCAGGCGGGCCATGGCTGTGTCGGCTGTGCGGAGCCGGACTTCTGGGACACCATGACGCCGTTCTATTCGACGCTCACGGACGTGCACGGTTTCGGGGTCGAGGCCACGGCTAACGACATCGGGCTCACCGTGGTGGCCGGGACGGCGGCCCTCTTCGCTGTCCACGGCGTGGGTAAGGCGGTGCAGCACCGCCTGGCCGGCCGGGCCGCCGGGCAGGCCCCGCCGGATAACGGCGATACCCCGGCCGACGGCACGATCGACGATCCCCCGGCCGGCGGCACGATCGACCAGCCAGACGGTGAGGCGGGGACGTGAGCCAGCGGATTGTCGTGGATCCTGTCACGCGAATTGAGGGCCACCTGCGGGTGGAGGCGCAGGTTGAGGGCGGCCGGGTGACCGATGCGTGGTCGTCGGGCACCATGTGGCGGGGGATCGAGAACGTGATCCTCGGGCGGGACCCGCGCGAGGCATGGCTGTTCGCCCAGCGAGTCTGCGGTGTATGCACCACGGTGCACGCCCTGGCATCGGTACGGGCCGTGGAGGATGCACTCGGGATCACACCGCCGCTCGCGGCGTCGCTGATCCGCGACCTGATCGCGCTCAGTCAGACCATCCACGACCACACGATCCACTTTTACCAACTGCAGGCATTCGACTGGGTAGATGTGCTCGCCGCGCTCCGCGCCGACCCGGTAAAGACCGCCGCGATTCAGGCATCGATCTCGGATTACCCGGTCGCCGGGGCCAGCTATTTCCGGGGGGTTCAGGGCAAGCTCCAGGCCTTCGTCAAGGGCGGGAACCTGGGCCCCTTCGCCAACGGGTACTGGGGACATCCCGCCTACAAACTCCCGCCCGAGGTCGACCTGCTGGCCGTCAGTCACTACCTGGACGCCCTGCAGTTCCAGCGGAATTTCATCCGTGTCCAGGCCTACCTGGGCGGGAAGAACCCGCACCCCCAGACTTACCTGGTCGGCGGGATCGCGCGGCCGATCGACCTGAACAGCGCCGACGCCCTGAACGACGAAGGGCTCACCCAGCTCCAGGATCTCTTCCAGGCTGGCCTGGACTTTGTCACCCAGGCACTGCTGCCGGACCTCGTAGCCATTTCCTCCTACTATCCGGAATGGGCCAAGATCGGCGGCGGGACGGGCAACTACCTCGATTTCGGCGACTTCTCCTCGACCGGTGATCCACCGCGAGGCGGCGCGCTCAACAACGAAACTCTCTTCTTCCCGTCCGGGGTGATCCGCAATCGCGACCTGACCCGGGTCGAGTCGCTGGACCCGATGCGGCTCACCGAGGAGGTGGCCCGCTCGTGGTACAGCTACTCCGGCGGGGACGATCAGGCGCTCCAGCCCTATAAGGGCGAGACGCATCCGAACTATACCGGGCCGGCCCCGCCGTATGATCACCTCGACGTCGGCTCGCGCTACTCGTGGCTGAAGTCTCCCCGCTACGGCGGGGCGGTGATGGAAACAGGCCCGCTGGCTCGCATGCTCATCAGCTATGCGGACGGGCGTCCGCAGGTGAAGACCCTGATCGACAGCACTCTCAGCCAGCTCCATCTCGGGACTGACGCCCTGTTCTCCACGCTCGGCAGGCAGCTGGCCCGTGGCGTGGAGACAGTGGTCGTCGCTCAGCAAGCCCTGGCCGTGCTGGCCCAGCTGCGTGAGCGGATCGCGTCGGGCGACACCCAGACGTTCGATGACAGCAAGTGGGATCCCGCCACCTGGCCGTCGGCCGCCCGTGGTTTCGGGCTGCACGCGGGACCACGGGGGGCGCTGTCGCACTGGGTGGAGATCAGCAACGGCAAGGTGTCGAATTACCAGGTGGTGGCCCCGACGACCTGGAACGCGGGGCCCCGCGACGCTTCCGGGCAGCGAGGCCCCTATGAGGCGGCGCTGGTGGGAACGCCGGTCCACAATCCGGCCCAGCCGCTGGAGATTCTCCGCACGCTCCACTCCTTCGACCCGTGCATGGCCTGCGCCGCGCACATTCTCGACGCCGACGGCACCGAGCTGCTGAGGGTCGAGGTCCAGTGACCGCCATCGAGGAGAAGCACCCGGTGACGGCCGGCGACGGCAGTGACATCGCCCGGGTCAAGGTATGGGACCTTCCCGTTCGCATCCTGCACTGGATGCTGGTGGCCAGCATCATCGTGCTGGCGGTCACCGGCTTCTACATCGCTGATCCACTGTTCGGGTCATCCAGCGCGTCGGGGTTCACGATGGGGGTCGTCCGCACCATCCACATCACGACCGGCTGGATTTTCGCGGCCGTCCTCGTCGCCCGGGTTTACTGGGCCTTCGCCGGGAACCGGTGGGCCCGCTGGGACGAGCTCCTGCCCATCAGCCGGGAACGGCGGCGGCAGATCCGGCCGACCCTCGAGTACTACCTGTTCCGCCGGCTGGAAGGCCCCCCGGCGGTCGGCCACAACCCCCTGGCCGGAGCGACCTACGTCGTGCTCTTCATGATGTTCGCCCTGCAGGCTCTCACCGGGTTCGCGCTGGAAGCCCTGGCCAATACCCACGGCGTGATGTGGGCCGCGACGGGCTGGGTTTATACGGTGCTCCCGATCCCCGAGGTAAGGCTCCTGCACGACATCGTCATGTGGCTGACCATCGCCTTCGTTATCCATCACGTCTACTCGGCCTGGATGTTCGATAGGGAGGAACGATCCGGCGAGATCTCCTCGATGATCACCGGCTGGAAAACCCTCCCGCGGAGCCGGCTGGCGGAGAACGGCGAAGCGGTCCGCCTGCGACGCCGGTCTCCCCGCACCGGCAGCGCCACGGACGACGGCGAAGGGACGGCACGTGCTGGCCGCTGACGACCGGCCCGGGCGCGCCGGCACCCTGGTGCTCGGCGTGGGCAACACCCTTTACCGGGACGAGGGCGTCGGTGTGGCCGCGGCGACGGCACTGGCGGCGAGAAAGCTTCCCGGCATCGACGTCCTCGACGGCGGGACCCTGGGTCTTTCGCTCTTCGCGGAGGTGGAAGGACGCGACAGCCTCCTCCTCTTCGACGCCGTGGCCGGCACCGGAGAGCCGCCCGGCACGGTCCTCGTGTTCGGTCCCGAAGTTACATGCAAGGGCCTGCGGTTGTGCTTGTCTGCTCATCAGCTAGGTGTCCCGGAGCTGCTCGCCACCGCGGCACTCGCCGGCCGCGCACCGCAGCGGGTGCTGGCCGTCACGATGGTCCCGGCATCGCTGGAGCTGGGTCTGGGGCTCACCGCAGTGGCGGCCGGCGCCCTCGGCGACATGGTGGCGCGGGGGATCGGCGTTCTGACGGACTGGGGTGTCGTCGGCATTGCATGAATGGGGCCTCGTTGCTCAGGCCGTGCGCGAAGTGGAACGTCGCAGCCACGGAACAACGGTGCAGTCAGTCACGCTGCGGCTGGGACCGGGCGCGCGCAGCGTCACGGTACGCACGGCATGGGACCGGGTCACCTCGGGCGGACCGCTCAGCGGGGCCGCGCTGGTCATCGTGCGCGAGGAGCACCGCCTGCAGTGCCTGGACTGTGAGCACGAGTATCCGGGCCGGCTTCCCAGCCCGTGCCCAGAGTGCGGCGGTGATGGGCTCATCAGGGCCGCGGCCGCCGACCTCAGCGTGGGCACATGGACGGCGGCCGGACCGCGGGCCGGAACATGAAAACGAGGTACGACGATGTGCCTAGGTATCCCCGGGCAGCTCATCGAGATCATCGACGAAGATTTCCGGGTCGGGACCGTCGAGGTTTCAGGGGTCAGGCGTTCCGTCATCCTGGCCCTGCTTCCTGATGAAGTCGTCGCCGGGGACTGGGTCCTGGTTCATGTCGGTTTTGCCCTCGCGCGAATTGACGAGGAAGATGCCCAGCGCACCCTGGCCTGGCTGGGGGGCGAAGCCGACCCGGACGAGCCTCCGTCAACCTGACTCACGCCGGCGCGCCACGTAGACCGCTACGGTGCCGAAGATCAGCACCAGAAGCCCGTAGATGCCCGGCGGAGCTGCCGCCGCGGCCCCGAACGCGCTGGTAGCGATGCCTGCGGCGACGGCGAAGTCCCGCATCGCGGTCGGCAGCACGATGGCGGTCCGCTGTCCCGGTGGCGCGCCGATCGCCAGGAGCCAGCCCAGGATCACGCCACCGGCGAGATAAGCCAGGAGAGCCAGGAGGACGTGGAGGTCGCTGGCGCTCAGCTGGATCTGGCTCGCCACCTCCCACAGCAGTACCAGCAGGCTGGCCGTGCCCAGCACCCGGATGACCGGCCGATCGCGCCCGCGGAATGGATCGAGGGACCGCATCCCGGATCCGGCGATCAGCGGGAGAGCTACCACCAGGGCCAGGGTGACCAGCAGCCCGAGCTGCGAGGCTGAGGAGTGCGCGCCGGCAATGCCGAGGATGGGCCCGGCCAGCAGCACGGTCGCAGCCGTGGACGTGGTGAGGAGCCCGGCCGCCAGGACCGGTTCCCCGCCCGCGAGACCGGTCAGGGCGACCGAGGCGACCTCGGCGGGCGCGACGCCAGCCGAGAGGATGCCCCCGCGCAGGGCGGCGCCGCTGACGAGGCGGCTGGCCAGCCAGGCGAGGATGGGCAAAACAACGGTAGTGACCGGCAGCACGACGGCCAGCCGGCGGCCCGCGGCCCGGATGGCGCCCATCTCGCTGAAGGTCATCCCGGCGCCGGTGCAGAACACCAGGACCGCGAGCGCGACCAGGATGGCGCCCGCGGCATCGGCGCGGCGCCCGGGACCGGGGAAGCCGAGTCCCAGGGCCGCCGCGATCAGGACCAGGGGCAGCAAAAACCGGTCCAGAGCATCGGCGAGCCGGTCCAGCCGGGACCGCTGGTCGGGCCGGGCGACCGTGAGCTCCACTACCGGTCCTCCAGCGGGTACCGGGTCAGCAGCTCCGACCCTCTGACGCTGTACCTCGGCTGCACCAGCCACATCTTCGGGCGCGGGTCGCGGGAGCAGTGGTTTGCCGGGATCCGCTGGTCCTGGCCCTGGGACTGTCGGTGCTGAACGCCATTATGCCGGCCGGGGCCGGACGTCAGTGACCCGGGCGGGATCTAGCTCAGCGCGAACTGCTGAGCGGCGGTGCCGTTGCAGGTGTAGATCTGCAGCTGCGTGCCGTTCGCGGTGTTGCCGCTCGGGTCATCGAGGCACAGCCCCGACTGCGGATTGAGCAGCGAACCGTTGGACTGCTGGACCCACTTCTGGCCGCCGACGCCGTTGCAGTCCCAGATCTCGACCTTGGTGCCGACCGCGGTGCCGTCCCCGTCGATGTCCAGGCAGCGGCCGAGCGTGCCGAGCGAGTCGTCGGAGTTATGGGTCCAATGCTGGTCGATGGCAGAGGACTGGCAGTTCCACAGGTCCGCAATCGCCCCGTCGGTCCCGGTGTCGTCGCCGAGGACGTCGGCGCACTGCCCGCCCGGGCCGGTGATCGTGCCCGCGGGCGGCGTCCCGCCGTTGGACGCGCCGGAGTAGCCGACGGAGGTGATATTCGCCTGGACGGCGTTGTCGGCGGCGTCGGTCGGGTAGCCCGCGGTCATCACGCCCTCGAAGAAGGTGCCGACGGAGGCATTGCTATTGTCCCCGCCGGTGCCCAGCACGATGGCGCCCTCCTGGTGCATCGGCGTGTAGCCGCCGAGGTCGGGAAGGGCCCCGTTCCACCAGGTCGTCAGGCCGCCGGATTGGGCGTTGCCGCCCTTGAGCGCGTAAGTCGTCTGCCCATTGTTCTTCAGCAGCGCGGTGACGAAGTCGCTGTTGTTCCCGTCGTTGGCGGTGTTGGGGCCGTTCCCGCCGGAGAACAGGCCGTTTTCCATGTCGGCCTCGACCCAGGGGCCGCTCCCCGTGCACGGCGCGAAGTAGCACTCCGTGCCGAGGTTGACGGCGTCCATGTGCCCGTTGCCGTTGTCGTGGGTGTTGGTCTCGGCGTTGCCGAAGTCGAAGCAGCAGCCGGAGTTGACGTGGGTGCCGCTGGCCACCATGTACATGCCCTCGGCCTGACCGTTGACCGCGACGCCGTGCGTGCTGTTGTCCCGGTAGCCGGTCTGCCCGGCGATGTAGAGGCCGTACACCTTGTGGCCGCCCGCCGTGACCGGCAGCGCGGCGGCGCTGCTCGCCGGGCACGGCGTCCACACGGCCCGGGCCGGGGAACAGGTCAAGGCGCTCGCCGACGTGATGGCCTGCCCGGTCATCCAGACGTCCGGCGGCACCTCCTACATCAAGGGGCTCGAAGACCGCACCTTCCCCTACGGCTTCTCCGCGGCGGCGGTCGACGCGGTGGTCACATCCGACCTGTGCCTGGCCATCGGCACCGAACTCGGCGAGCCGGTGCACTACGGCCGGGGCCGTCACTGGGCCGGAGGCGAGGCCAACCGCACCTGGATCCTCATCGAGCAGGACCCCGCGGCCATCGGCGTGAACCGGCCGATCGACGTGCCCTTGGCCGGTGACCTGCGGGCGGTCGTCCCGCAGCTCACCGGCGCGCTGAAGGACACACCGCGCACCCCGTCCCCGCGGCTTGACGCCTGGATCGCCCAGGATGCGGCGCAGCTCGCCGAACTGGCGGAGACGGCCCCGGCCGGGATGTCACCCGTGCATCCCGCGCGCCTGATCGTGGAGGCGACCAAGGTCTTCCCGGCGGACGGCATCATGGCCCGCGACGGCGGAGCCACCACCATCTTCGGCTGGACCTATTCACAGGCGAAGCCGCATGACGTGCTGTGGAACCAGAACTTCGGCCACCTCGGCACCGGGCTCCCCTACGCCATCGGCGCCTCGGTGGCAGACGGCGGGAAGCGGCCGGTGATGCTGATCACCGGGGACTCGTCGTTCCTCTTCCACGTCGAGGAGCTGGAGACCGCGGCGCGGCTGAACCTGCCGCTCGTCTGCGTCGTGGGCGTGGACTACGCCTGGGGCCTGGAGGTGGGCGTCTACAAGCGCACCTTCGGCCAGGAGTCGTCGAAGCCGGGCGTGCACTGGAGCACGAGCACCCGCCTGGACAAGGTCGCCGAGGGTTTCGGCTGTTACGGCGAATACGTCGAACGCGACGAGGACATCGTCCCCGCCATCAAGCGGGCCTGGGCCAGCGGCCGGCCGGGAGTCATCCACGTGACGGTCGACCCGAAGGCCAATTCCGAGGAGATGCCGCAGTACGCCGAGTTCCGCACGTGGTACGCGGAAGGAATGCAGTGACCGGAAGGCCGGCCTGCGCGCGAGGGAATCCGCCGGGCCCGCCGGGAGAGGAATGGACGAGTCATGCGTGAGTACCTGACGTTCTACATCGGCGGCCGGTGGGCCGCTCCGGCCGAGCCGCGGACCATGGATGTCGTCAATCCCGCGACTGAGCAGGTGTGCGGCACGGTCGCGGTTGGCTCGGCCGCGGACGTGGACCGGGCGGTCGCGGCCGCCCGGGAAGCCTTCGCCGCCTGGTCGGCCACCAGCAGCAAGGACCGGATCGAGGTCCTCCAGAACGTCCTCGACGTGTACCAGAAGCGTTCCGGTGACCTCGCCGCAGCGCTGACCGAGGAGATGGGCGCCCCGGCCGCGCTGGCCGGCGGCTTCCAGGTGGGGCTCGGGGCCGGCCATCTGACCACGGCGACGGGCGCGAGTGGGGCGAGTTCGGCTTCCACGACTACCTGGAGATCAAGGGCATCCTCGGCTACGCGCCGGACTGAAGAAGCCGGCGGCCGCTCACCAACCAGCGGAAGCCCTACATTCCCGCATGGGGCAGCAGCACTTCGCCGGAAACCGTAAAAGCTGGTCAGCCACGCATCAGCATCGAATCGATGTTGAACGCCGGGAACCCGATGAACTGCTGCATGAGGTTGACTACGCGCTGCAGGCGTATCTTATCCACGGTGCCGACCGGACCCGAGCCCACGGGGAAGGCCGACGCCGACATGATCGCCGTCGTCTGCCTGGACAAACCGAGCAGGTGCTCCAGGGACGTCTCGAGCACGGCCCGGTTGGTGCCCGCGATCTCCTGGCCCTCTTCCAGCGCCTTGTAGAACGCCGCCAGCGTGCGCGGGTACTTCCGTGCCCACTGCTTGGTCACGGCGTAACCCTCGATCGGGAAGCCCGCGGTCGCGCCCTCGTTGAGGTCGGCCAGCGGCACGGCGCCAGCGGCCTCTTCCGCGACGCTGCCGAACGGCTCGGCGATGACAGCCGCGTCGAACGCGTCGGCAGTGAGTTCGGCGGGCATCGCGGGGAACCCATTCTTCGCGACGGTGAAATGCACGTCCGCGAGGGAGACCCCGTGCTCGGCGAGAGTGGATGCGGCCAGCAAGTACAGGATGTTCTTCGGGGCGTTGATGGCGATCGTACGGCCCTTCAGTTCCTCGACGGTCCTGATCGGCGAGCCCGGCCTGGTGTAGATGCTGACAACTCCGGGCTGCAGCGTCGATCCCTCGGCGAGGATGTACAGGTCGGCCTGGTGGCTTTGCTGAGCCTGGATGTAGGAAACGTAATTGCCGCAGGTAATGTCGTATTGGCCGCTTACCTGGTTGGCGATCGCTGTCTCGCTGCTGATGGCAGGGACGAACTTCACGTTCAGCCCTTGAGCCTTGAACAGGCCCTCGTAGAGCGCGACGAAGAAGCCCGCGGAGTCCACGGCCGGAACGACGGCGACGGTCAGGTCCGGCTTTTCCACCCGAGAGGCCTCTGCCCTGCTTCCGGTGCTCGAGCATGCCGCGGCGAACCCCAATGTCACGACCGCAAGAAGCAGCGCCGTACCGCGCATACGCCTGATTCCCATATCGTTGCCCCCCTCTTCACGGGCGAGAGGAAGGTTGCAAGCGGCACACGCCGAACATTTCCGGGTAGGCGGAACCCGCCCCAAACTCCCACCCCGCACTCATGGGCAGCATAGATCAACAGCAGCGCCCTATTCACGGGTTCGCCAGATATGACTTATCGGGTACGAACATTGTAAACATACGATAAAGTAAAAGAATGCATCATATCGTGACAATTAAACTATTTAGTATTAATAGGTACGATCAGTACGATCAGTACGATCTTGGGTAATATTCCCTCTTTGGAAAATGTATCACGCAATTGCGTCAAGGCCAGCTTCCTGTCCCCGCCGCGACGTCTGCGAATTAGATAACCGGCGCCACATTCCGGGCTTATGATCCGACGTTCCACGTGGCCGACCGGCCGAACCCCCCGGCTGCCACAGCACCCGGGACACGCCCACCCTTGCGGCACCTGGAAAGTCCGCCGGCGCAGAAGGCATGCTCCCCCGCAGCGGTGAGGATGGCGACGCGCAGGGGGGTCCCGCTCAAAGCGGTCCCAGGTGGCGAACAGACCCTCGCGGACGTCCGGAGCCAGGCAATTACGGGTCTGCGGCCGGTTCAGGGTGGTGACCGATCCCGTCGTCCCGGGCATCGAAGAGCACCGCGTCACTCACTAGAAACCCCTCTGCTGAATCGTGCGGGCGGCTCGCGCCAGGTCCTCCCGGAAATCAGGGTGCGCGACGGCGATCAGGCGGCGGGCGCGCTCGGCCAGGGTCTGGCCCTTGAGCTCGGCCGCTCCGAACTCGGTGACGATCACGTCCACCTCACTGCGCGCCGTGGTGACCGGCCCGGACAGGTTGACGGTAATCCTGCTGATCGTGCCGCCCTTCGCGGTGGCGGGCAGGGCGATGAGGGCGTGGCCACCCGGCGAGCGCGCGCCGGCGCGAACGAAGTCCACCTGTCCGCCGGTGCCGCCAAGGTAGGCCGGGCCGCTCTGCTCCGCGTTCACCTGGCCGGTCAGGTCGACCTCGATCGCTGAATTGATGGTGACCAGCCGGTCCAGCTGCGCGAGCACGGCCGCATCATGGGTGTGGGACGTGGCGCACATGCGGACCTGCGGGTTACGGTGCGCGAATTCAAACAGGCGCGTGGTGCCGATCAGGGCACCGCTGATCGAGACCCCCTTGTCGATACGCTTGCGCGCGTTGGTGACGACGCCTGCCTCGGCCAGCTCCACCAGGCCGTCGCCCAGCATGCCGGAGTGCACACCCAGATCCTTGCGGTCATGCAGCAGCCGGAGGATGGCATCCGGCACGGAGCCGACCCCGGTCTGGATGACCGAGCCATCCTCGATATAGGCGGCCGCGTATTTCGCAATCGCCTCGTCCGTCTCGCCAATGGCCGCCGGCGGTACCTGCACCGGCGGGCGCGAGACATGCACCGCGCAGTCGATCTTTGCGGCGGGCAGCAGCTCACCGTAGGTGAAGGGGACCTGCTCGTTGACCTCCGCGATGACGACGCGCGCCCTCGCGACGGCGGCCTGCACATAATCGCTGATCAGGCCAAAGCTGTGGTTCCCGTCCGCATCGGCCGGGCTGACCTGGACGAAGGCAACATCGCACCCGATGATCCCGGCCTCGATCATCGGGCCGATCTGGCTGACATGACAGGGGATCACGCTGAGCCGGTTTGCCCTGGCCAGCGAGCGGAGCGCCCCGATCGCTCCCATGCTGGACAGCGAAAAGCCATCCGTCGCCTCCGGGGTAAACAGGCCGGAGAAGCTGGTCGCGATAAAGGCCGACAGCCCGCCGATACCGCCGCCCTGCTCGATCAGCGCCTCCACCAGCGTGGCCGGCTCGCCGCACGCCTGGCCCATGACGATGCGGTCGCCGGGGCGCAGGATCTGGCTGAGGTCCAGGTCGCCGGGCTCGGAAATGACCGTCACGCGCGTCCCCCGGACGCCAGCAGGGCCTGGGCGCGGGCCAGGTGGGGACGATCGAGCATGGCGCCCTGGTAGCCGATGGCGCCCACGCCGGGATGGGCGGCGAAGAGGTCGACGATTTCCTGGGCCGCCGCCAGCTCCTCCTCCGTGGGCGCAAAGGCCGCGTTGATCACATCGACCTGCTCCGGGTGGATAGCCAGCATGCCCCGGAAGCCGTCACGGCGTACCTTCTCCGCTCGCGCGCGCAGTCCTTCCCGATCGCGGAAATCGCCATGGATGGTGTCAACAGGCGCGACACCGGCCGCAGCCGCACCCAGGAGGCACAGACTTCTCGCCAGCTCATAGGTAAAGCCATAGCTTCCGTCCGGGTTGCGATTCTCGCTGCCCCCGACAGCATCGGCGAGATCCTCTGCGCCCCAGGTCATGGCCACGAGCCTCGGTGCCCCCTGGTAGGTGCCGGTGGTGAACATGGCCCCGGCGGTCTCGGTGACGAGGACGATGACCTTGGTCGAACGCTGCCCAATGCCGGCGGAGACCTCCAGCGCCGAGAGGTAGTGGTCGAGAAGCTCCACATCCGCACGGCCGCGTGATTTGGGCAGCATGATGCCCCCGGGCCCGGCCGGGATCACCGCGGCCAGATCAGCCAGCGCATGGGGGCCGTCCAGAGGGTTGACCCGCACCCACAATCGGCTCCTGTCCGCTTCCGGCTGAGCCATGAGGAAGGCTGAGATCATCGCCCGGGATCTGGGCTTTCCGTCCTCGGCCACCGCGTCCTCCAGATCGAGGACCACGATGTCGGCCGGTCCGGCGGCGGCCTTTTCCATCTTTCTTTCGCTGTCGCCCGGCGCGAACAGCCAGGAGCGGGCCCTGAAGGTTGCTGCGGTGCTGGTCATCGCTTCCCTGATTTCCCGGTTCCGTGTCTTTGCGTTCCGTGTCTTTCCGGTTCCGTGTCTTTCCCGGTTTCGTGTCTCCCCGGCCGGCGTCTTTCCGTGTGTCAGTAGGACTTGGGCAGGCCCAGCACCTTTTCGGCCAGGAAATTCAGGATCATGTGAGGGCTTACCGGCGCGGTGCGCGGGATAAGTACTTCACGCAGGTAGCGTTCGACGTGGTACTCCTGGGCGTAGCCCATGCCGCCCAAGGTCAGCATCGCGGTGTGGCACGCTTCAAATCCGGCCTCCGCGGCCAGGTATTTGCCGGCATTGGCTTCAACGCCGCAGTCGAGGCCCCGGTCAAATAGCGTCGCTGCCTTCATGACCATCAGATTGGCCGCTTCCAGCTGAGCCCAGCACTTCGCCAGCGGATGCTGGATACCCTGATTCATGCCGATGGGCCGGTCGAAGACGATGCGTTCCCGGGCGTAGCGGGCCGCACGCTTGATCGCCACCCGTCCGAGCCCAATGGCTTCGGCGCCGAGCAATATGCGCTCGGGATTGAGGCCATGGAGAATGATCTTAAAGCCCTCTCCTTCAGTCCCGATCCGGTCTTCCTCGGGAATCCACAGGTCGGAGATGAACAGCAGGTTTGAATCGACGGCGTGCCGGCCCATCTTATGAATCAGGCGAACGTCGATGGTGGACCGGTCGAGCTCGGTGAAAAAGAGCGACAGACCCTCCGTCTTGCGTTTCACCTGTTCCAGGGGCGTGGTGCGGGCCAGCAGCATCATCTTGTTCGCCACCTGGGCGACGGAGATCCAGATCTTCTCCCCATTGACCAGATAGCCGCCGTCGCGCCTTTCCGCACGGGTCCTCAGCTTCGTGGTGTCGAGGCCGGCGTCGGGCTCGGTGACGGCAAAGCAGATGCGATCGTCCCCGCTGAGTACGGGCGGGATCATGCGCTGCCGCTGCTCTTCGGTGCCGAACAGTGCCACCGGCTGCATGCTGAACACTGGGCCGTGGATGCTGGAAGCGGCGGTCATCCCGCCACCTGACTCGGCGACGGCTTGCATCATGATCGCGGCTTCGGTGATACCGAGGCCCCCGCCGCCGACTGTCTCGGGCATGGCCACGCCGAGCCAGCCGGAGTCGGCCATGGATTTGTGGAAGTCGTGCGGGAAGACACCTTCGTGGTCACGTTCGAGCCAGTACTCGTCGGAGAACTGGGAGCAGTGGCTGAGAACCGCATCCCGGATGCTCTGCTGGTCTTCCGTGAGGGAGAAATCCACGACACCGATCCTTCAACTATGTCCGGGACCGTCAGCCGAGGTCGTCCGGCTGTGAATCGTCCCGCAGGGGGTCTTCCCCTGCTGCGGCCCTACCAAGCTTGCGCATTATTTCCTGTGTATGGGCGCCGAGCCTGGGGGCCGGGCCGGCGATACGGCCGGGAGTTTGCGAGAACCAGGCCGGTATGCCGGGAAACCGCACGGGGCCGTTCGGGGTATCCACCGTCTCGAAGAATCCTGCCGCGCCCAGATGCGGATTGTCGAATAGCTCGTCGAGCGTGCGGACCGGTGCAGCGGGAATGTCAAGGGACCGGAGCAGGTCAAGCCAGTCCTTCGTCGTGCGCGCCAAGAAGGTTTCGCCCAGAAGCGAATAGACGGTGTCAATGTGGCGTGCTCGTTGCTCAAGGGTGGCGAAGTGCTCGGTGGCCCAGGCCGGCTGTACGGCGCTGATGAATGCGGACCACTGCTTGTCGTTGTACACCAGCGCGGATATGTAGCCATCTTTGGTGCGATAAGGCTTCCGGTTGGGTGCCACCGCGCGGGGGTACACCGCAGAACCCAGGGGAGGGCTGAACATCGCGCCGTTGGCGTGCTCGACCAGCATAAACGAGGCCATGGTTTCGAACATGCCGACCTCGACCTCCTGGCCCTCGCCGGTCCGCTCGCGGTGAAACAGCGCCATCATGGTGGCGTACAGCGCCGTCAGCCCGGCTATCTTGTCGGCCATGATGGTGCCGACATAGCTGGCCTCGCCGGTCAGCTGCTCCTGCGCAAACGGCAGGCCGCATTCCGCCTGGATAGTATCGTCGTAAGCGGTGAGATCCGCGTTCGGGCCGCGGCGGCCGTAGCCATAACAGTTGGTGTAGACGATCGATGGGTTAATGGCGGCCACTTCTGCATAGTTGAAGCCGAGTTTGGCGATCGCCTTCGCCCGCATCGAGTGGATGAACACATCGCCCTGTTTAATGAGCCCGCGCAATACGGCTTTGGCTTCGCCGGAGCGCAGGTCCAGCAGCACGCTGCGCTTACCGCGGTTTACGTTGACGAAGACACCGGCCATGCCCGGTTCCGGTCCCACCGAGATATGGCGGGTGTTGTCGCCGGCGGGGGGCTCGATCTTGATCACGTCGGCGCCCATATCGGCCATGATCTGGGTGCAGTACGGGCCCATGACCATCGCCGTCAGGTCGACCACGCGCACTTCGGACAGCGGACCTGTGTGCTTCATCGCCGTCTCCTGCCGACTCGCGCGCCGGTGTGCCGCCGCAGTGGTCCCCGGCATGAGCCGAACCCGGGCGCGAACGGTCACTCGGGGACGGTGCCAATGTGACACCATCCTATCAATCCTTGCAAGGATGGTGATATCAAGATGGACGTGACCGTTCCGGACGTGATCGTCGGGGTGCTGGACGCCGCGCTCGCGTCCCGCCCGCGCGCCACGGCGATCGAAGCGGTCTCCGGCGCATGGTCGTACGCCGAGCTTGACCACCAGGCGCGGCGGGCCGCCGGAGCGCTGTGGTCGCTCGGCGTGCGCCCTGGCCACCGCGTCGCGGCCTGCCTGCCCAACGACCTGGACATCGTGGCGGCCTTCCACGGTGCCCAGCGGATCGGGGCCGTCTGGGCGGGTATCGGTGAGGCGCTGGCCGTGAGTGAGCAGCAGGAGCTGCACGACCTCTGCGACCCGACGGTCGTGCTGGCCGGACCGCGCTGCCGGCTGAGCTCGCCGGACTGCGTCGACCCCGATCGGTGGGCAGAGCTTGTGGCCCGCGACGAGGCGGCCCCCCGAGTCGAACTGGACGCCGGGGCGCCGGCCGGGATCGCGTTCACCAGCGGGACGTCGGGACGGCCCAAGGCGGTCGCGCACAGCCAGCGCAACCTGCTCCTCCCGGGAGCGGTCCTGGTGGCTACCCGAGGCTGGGGACCCGGGCTGCGGAAGGGCGACAGCTTCCCGCTGACGATCCTCAACCTTATGGTCCTGTCCACCCTGCTCACCGCGCAGGCCGGCGGGTGCTGCGTCGTGATGAACCGGCGCGACGCCGACGGCGTCGCCGACTGGATCTCCGCGCGGCGCGTCACGGTATGGAACGGTGCCCCGGCGCAGCTCTACGACCTCGCCGGCCGCCCGTGCCTCGACCTCGGCTCGCTCCAGGAGGTGTGGAGCGGGGGCAGTGACACCCCGGACACGTTGCGCCGGGCGTTCGCCGGGGCGCACGGGCTGGTTCCGCGGGTCACGTACGGCCTGACCGAGGCTCCGACCGTCGTGTCGATCGACCCGCCGGGGAGCGAGTGGCGCCCGGGCACGAGCGGGCAGGTGCTGCCGCACTATGACGTCGCGGCGTACGACGACGAGGGCCGCCGGCTCCCGGCCGGCGATCCGGGCGAGCTGTGGCTGAGCGGGACCGCGGCCGGCCCGTGGGCGGGCACATGGAGGCCGATGCTCGGGTTCTGGGAGCCCGGCGGCGTCCGGCCGCCGGAGCCCGGCCCGGTCCGCACGGGTGACGTCGGGACCGTCGACGGCGACGGGTGGCTGACCGTGCTGGACCGCAAGAAGCTGGTCATCATCCGGGGCGGGGCGAACGTCTACCCGCTCGAGGTGGAACGGGTCATCGCGGCGCATCCGGACGTCGCCAGGGTCGCCGTGTGCGCCGTACCCGACGACCGTCTCGGGCAAAGGGTGGCCGCCGTGGTCGAGAGCGCCGGTCCTGCGCTCGACCTTGAGGCGCTCGCCGGGCTCTGCCGGCGCGAGCTCTCGCCGTACAAGGTCCCGGAGATCTGGTCCCAGGTCGACGCCCTGCCGGTGAATGCTATGGGCAAGGTGCAGCGCGCCCGGCTGCCCGAGCTCGTCGACCCGCAGCGGCCTCCCGGAACGGCCTGAGTGATGACGACGCCTCCCCGTCCCGAGCCGGACCGCGATGCCGCCGCACGGATGTTCGGCCTCGACGGCCGGGTGGCGATCGTGACCGGCGCCTCGTCCGGTCTCGGCGCCTCGGTAGCCCGGGCCCTGGCCTCGCTCGGAGCCCGGGTCGCCGTGGTGGCCCGCCGCCGCGACCGGCTGGCCGAGCTGGCGGCGGGGATCGGCGGCCTCGCCGTCGCCTGCGACCTGTCCGACCTCGACCGGGTCGGCTCCGTCGTACCGGCCGTGGTCGAGGGCCTGGGGCCGCCGGAGATCCTCGTCAGCGCGGCAGGGAAGATGTTCACGGCCGAGCGCGCCGAGTCCGAGCCGCTCGACGCCGTCCGCCGGACCATGGACCTCAACCTGCTGGCCCCGTTCCTGCTCGCGCAGGCCGTCTTCCCCCACATGCGCGCCGCCGGCCGGGGCACGATCGTCAACGTCTCGTCCATCAGCGGCCGGGTCGGCATCCCCGGGATCCCGCAGGCGTCCTACGCGGCGAGCAAGGCCGGCCTGTCCGGCCTGACCGCCGAGCTTGCCGTGCAGTGGGCACGGCACTCGATCCGGGTGAATACGGTGGCCCCGGGTTTCTTCCGCAGCGAGATCACCGGCCCGCTCTACGAGAGCGAGCGCGGCGCCGAGTACCTGCGCCGCAACACAGTGCTGCCCAAGGAGGGGACCGCCGGCGACATCGTCGGCGCCATTGTGTGGCTCGCCGGCGACGCCGGAAGCTACGTCACCGGGCAGACGGTCGTCGTCGACGGGGGCTGGACCGCACGCTGACCGCTCGCGCCGGCCCGTATCGGTCCGCCTCCAGGGCGGGATCGGCGGGCCGATGGGATCTGCGGACCGGCCGGCCGGACCCGTCAGATCCGGGTGCCGCGGCT
This sequence comes from Actinomycetota bacterium, assembly GCA_003164955.1. Taxonomy (GTDB): domain Bacteria; phylum Actinomycetota; class Actinomycetes; order Streptosporangiales; family Streptosporangiaceae; genus Bog-532. The sequence goes on along the minus strand of PLRW01000247.1, from coordinate 116,453 downwards.
CCCGTTCACGGCCGGGCGCGCGCGGGCGGAGGCCACCTTCACCACGCCGTCGTCGAATCGCGCGAGTACCACCGCCTGGGTGGCCGCGAGGTGCGCCCGGGCGATCCGCTCCGCCTCCGCGGGACGGCCCGCCGCGATCTCCTCGGCCAGCCGCCGATGGGCCCGCAGCGCCTGGCGGGCGTCGTCCTCCGAGGGGTACTCGCCGCGTTCGTCGCGCGCCTGCGCCCAGGTCTGCTCCTGCGCGGACCAGAGCGCCACCAGGCTCCCGACGATGTGCCGGACGGTCGCGTTCGGGGTGAACCCGACGATGAGATCGTGGAAGTCCCGGGCCATCCCGGTGAACCCCACCCCGTCCCCGATCAGGCCGGCGGCCGCCTCGAGATTGGCTTCCAGGGCGGGCACGACGGCCTCGAGACGGTCCGGCCGCCTGGCGCACTCGGCGGCGCACATCGGCTCCAGCAGTTGCAGGCCGGAGGCCAGATCGCCGAGCGTGACGCGGGCGCCCTGAAGGGCGAGCCCCAGGTGGTAGGCGGCCGACGCCTCGTCCGGGCGGTGCGCGTCGGCACCGCCGACGCTGCCGCGCCGCACGGTCACCAGCCCCTCGGTCTCCAGGATCCGCAGCGCTTCCCGGATCGACGGGGGGCTGACGCCGAACTCCCGGGTGAGCTGTTCCTGGGGGGACAGCTCGAAATCCTCGCCGCTGTCCAGGATGCGGGCCCGCAGCTCCGCGGCCACCGTCTCCGCGACCCGGTGCTGCGGGACACGGCTGCTTCGCGGGGTCACGCCCACCCTTTCGCGCACGGTTTCGGGGCCATGGGCCAGAGCCTAGCCAGCCGCCGGGCGGCCCGGACGTTCACGTACCGACAATATAGCAATCCTTTAAATGATTGCCATATTGTGTCGAACATGGACTTCCGGATGGGCGAGGGCGCCACCGCGCTGCGCGGGCAGTTGCGCACCATGGTGGGCGAGCACATCCCCGCCGACTTCCTGGGCGCGTTCACCGAGGACCCGGCCGATCTTGAAATCGCGCAGCGATTTTGCGGCCTGCTAGCCGACCGCGGCCTGCTGTGCCTGGCCTGGCCGGAGGAGTTCGGCGGCCGGAGCGCCTCGGTGTGGGAACAGACCGTCGTCCGCGAGGAAATGTGGGCGCACCACGAACCCCGGGGGGCGCAGTACATGGGCATCAACTGGGTGGGGCCGGCCATCATGCGGCACGGGACGCCGGAGCAGCAGCGCCGGCACCTGCCGCCGATCACCCGCGGCGAGGTGATCTGGTGCCAGGGCTTCAGCGAACCGGACGCCGGGTCCGACCTGGCGTCGCTGCGGACGGCGGCCCGCCCAGTGGAGGCGGATGTGCAGCCGGATGGCGAAGGAGGAACGGCGAGGCAGGCGGGGGATGGGGGATGGCTGGTCTCCGGCCAGAAGATCTGGACCTCCTACGCCACGATGGCGCAGTGGTGCTTCCTGCTCGCCCGGACCTCACGGGGCGCCAGGAAGCAGCAAGGGCTGACGATCTTCCTGGTGCCGATGTCGCGCGCGGGCATCGAGGTGCGGCCGATCCGGTGCATGATTGGCCCGCACCACCTCAACGAGGTCTTCCTCGACGAGGTCCGGGTCGGCCCGGCCGACGTCCTCGGCACGGTGGACGACGGCTGGAAGGTGGTGCAGGAGGTGCTGGCGTTCGAGCGGGTGGGCATCGCCCGGTACGCCCGGTGCGAGCGCCTGCTGCAGGCCGCGCCGTCGGCGCTCGGGGACCGGTGGGACGACCTTCCCGCGGAGCTGCGGGGCCGGTGGGCCGGGATGCTCGTGCACTGCCGCCGGGCCCGGTTGCTGGCCTACCGCGTGCTCGCGCTCCAGAGCCAGGGCCGGGTGAGCCCCGTGGACACGGCCGCCTACCGGATCGCGGTCACCAAGCTCGACCAGGACAGTGCCGAGGTGCTCATGGAGATGGCCGGGCTGGCCCGGCTCGCCGGCGCGGGCGGTCGCAGGTTCAGCCGCGCGGTGCAGGACCACTGGCGGTACGCGCAGGCGTCCACCGTCGCGTCCGGCAGCATCGAGATGCAGCGCATCCTGCTCGCCCGGGCCCTGCTGGCGGCCTCGTGAACATCGAGCTGAGCCGGGAGGCCACCGAGTATGGCCGGCAGGCGCGGCGGGCGCTCGAGGCGGCCGGCGGCGACCGGCTCGTCCAGCTGGCCGAGGAGGAGCCCGAGCGGCGCGAGAAGGTCGTGGCGCCGGTACTGGCCGGGCTCGGTGCCTGGGAGCTGAACCCGTGCGGCGATGCCGGCGAGCTGGAGGCGGCCGCGGCGCTCTGCCGCAGCGCCGGCTACTGGGCGCTGCCCTACCCGGTGGCCGAGCGGCTGTCCCGGCCGGCCGGCCTCGATGCCGACGGCCTGCTCGTGGTCGCCGCGCCGGCGCCGTCCGCCCCGGTGGCCGATCTGGACCTGCGCTGGGTAGCGGTGACCGTGTCCGGCGAGCGCAGCCGCGCCGTCACGCTGCCGCAGACCTCGCCGCCCCGCCACTCGGCGTTCGTGGCCGAGCTGGAGCTGTCCCCCGTCGATGGCGACGGGGCGGCTGATGCCGCGCTGGGGCTGGTGCTGCCGTGCTGGACGCTGCTCGGCATGCTCGACCGGGCCATCGACCTGACCCGGGCGCACGTGACGGTCCGCACCCAGTTCGGCCAGCCGCTCGCCGCCTTCCAGGGGGTCCAGTTCCAGCTCACCGACGCGGAGGTCGAGCGCAGCGGCGTCGAGATGCTCGCCCGGTACGCGCTGTGGAGCCTGCTGGCCAGCCCCGCCGACGCGCTGGCCGACGCGCTGGCGCTCCGGCTGGCGGCGCTGGAGGCGGCCCAGACGGTGTTCCGGGTCGCCCATCAGCTGCATGGCGCCACCGGCTTCTGCGACGAGACGTTCCTGTCCTGGCTCTCGCGGTACAGCCAGCCGTTGCGCCGGCTGCCACTCGGCCTGTCCGCCACCCGTGAGCAGCTGGGCCGCCAGCTGGGCCGGCGCGGCCTGACCGGGCTGTTCAGTGAGGCCCGCTGACGATGGCGCCCCGTCCCGCAGCGACCGGCGCCGCGCCCTCCGAGCCCGCGGCGCCCGAGCCCGCGGCGCCCGTGGCCGGGGCGCCCGTGGCCGCCCCGGCCTGGCCGGAGGACCCGGCGGAATTCCGGGCCGCCGTGCGGGACTGGTGCGGCGGGCACGTCCCCGCGGAGTGGCGGCGCGCCCAGACCGGCGCGAGCGAGGAGGAGTTCGCCGCCTTCCAGAAGGACTGGTTCCAGCAGTTGCGCCGGGTCGGCCTGGCCGTCCCGCACTGGCCGCGGGAGTGGGGCGGCGGGATGTCGGTCGCTCAGCAGATCGTGCTGTACCAGGAGCTCGCGGCGCGCGATGCGCCCCGGCTGGTGCTGGCCTTCGTCGCCATCCACCACGCCGCCTCGACGCTGCTGGTCGCGGGAACCGGCGAGCAGCGCCGCCGGCACCTCCCGGCGATCCTGGACGGTGAGATCTGGGTCCAGGGATTCTCCGAGCCCGGGGCCGGGTCCGATCTGGCCGCTCTCCGGGCGACCGCCCGCCGGGAGGGCGACGGCTACCTGGTCAACGGGCAGAAGCTGTGGGCGAGCGGTGCCGTGCACGCCGACTGGTGCCTGCTCCTCGCACGGACCGATCCGCACGCCCCGAAGCGGCGCGGCATCTCATACTTCCTGCTCGATATGCGCACCCCAGGGATCGAGGTGCGGCCGATCCGGCAGGCTACCGGCAGCTCGCACTTCTGCGAGATCTTCCTCGACGACGTCCTCATCCCGGCGGCCAATCTGGTCGGCCCGCAGGACCAGGGCTGGCGGGTGGCGCAGGAGACACTGGGCGCGGAGCGCGGCATGACGATGCTGGAGCTGGCCGAGCGGCTGGGCCATGTCGGCTTCCGGTGGCTGGCCGAGGCGTGCGCGAGACCCGGCCCGGGCGGGCGGCGCCCCATCGAGGATGCGCTGGTGCAGGATCGGCTGGCGTCCCTGGAGACCGAGATCACCGGCCTGCGGGCGCTCTGCCGGGACCTGGTCGAGCGGCACGCCGCCGGCCGTGTGGGGCCCGCCGACGCCTCGATCGTCAAGCTCTACTACAGCGAACTGCTCCAGCGCACGATGGACTTCGGCGTCGAGATCGCCGGGCCCGGCGGGCAGACGGTGCTGGAGAAGCCGGCCTCGAGCGGATGGGAGTCGGGTGCCTGGGTGCTCGACTTCATCGGCTCGTGGGAGTGGACCATTCCGGGTGGTACCAGCGAGATCCAGCGCACCATCATCGGCGAGCGCGGTCTCGGGCTGCCCCGAGAGCCGATGGGGGACTGATGCCGGCCGGCACCGCCGACGTCCGCGACGAACTGCGCGCGGTGGCCCGCGACCTGCTGGCCAGGGGCCAGGCATCCGATGGGGTGCCCTGGCGGCAGCTGGCCGACTCCGGGTGGCTCGGTCTGGAGGTGCCCGAGGAGCTGGACGGTGCGGGCGTGACCTTCGCGGAGACGGCGGTGGTGCTGGAGGAACTCGGCCGCGCGGCCGCCAGCACCGGCTACCTCGGGGCGGCCGTGCTGGCCGCCGGGACGCTGGCCGCGCTGGAGCCGGACGGCGAGCGGGACGAATTGCTGCGCCGGACCGCGAGCGGGACGCAGGTCCTGACCGCCGCCCTGGTCGACGGCACCGACGACGGCCTGGGCGGCGCCGTCCCCTTCCGGCTCGAAGACCGTCCGGCGGGGCCCCGGTTGCGCGGCCACGCGGGCTTCGTTCCCGACGCCGCCGAGGCCGGCCTTCTGCTGCTGCTGGCGCTCGACCCAGCCGGTACACCGGTCGTCGTCCCCCTGGGCGCGGAGGCCGCCGGCCTGACGGTGATCCCGCAGCCGGTGGTGGACGCCACTCGGCGCTTCGGGCTGGTGCGTGCCGAGGCGGTGACTCTGGACGGGGTGGCCGTGCTGCGCTTCGGCGGCGATCCGCGGGCCGCCGTGCACCGGCTGCTCGACCGGGCGGCCGTCGCGATGGCGTGCGACAGCCTGGGCCTGGCCGAGGCCATGCTGGAGGCGACCGTCGCCCACGCCCGGGTGCGCGAGCAGTTCGGGCGGCCGATCGGGTCGTTCCAGGCCGTGAAGCACGCGTGCGCGGACCTGCTGGTGCAGGCCGCCGTGTCCCGGCAGCTGGTCCGCGAGGCGGTGCGCCGGATGGCCGAGGACGACCCCGAGGCGGGGGTCGCGGCGTCGATGGCGAAGTCGTACGCCTGCGCCGCTGCGGTGCAGGCCGCCGGCACGGCGATGCAGCTGCACGGCGGGATGGGTTACACGTGGGAGAGCGGCATCCACGTCTATCTCAAGCGCGCCACACTGAACCGCTCGTTGTTCGGCTCACCGGCCGCTCACCGCCGGCGGCTGGCCCGCCGGTACACCTGATCCGCCGGTACACCTGATCCGCCGGTACACCTGATCCGGCGGTACACCTCATCCGGCGGCGGCGATGCCCCCGGCGGCTGATCCTGACGTCATGGCCGGCCGTGGGTCAGCTCTCGGGCTGACGGGCGACCATCCGGCACGGCACCAGGGCCTTCTCATCGATGTGGTAGCTGGCGCAGATCCGGTGATAACCGTCCGCCACCCATAGCGGGATTCCCTGCGCCAGCAGCACGGGGGACAGTTTCTGGCCGGCCTTGACCTTGTCGAGGTCATTGGCGACCTCCGGGTCGTCAGGCCCCAGCAAGGGCAGTCGGGCGGCCCGCAGGATGTCCTTGGCCGCGTAGTGCTGCAGCGTGTCTTCTTTGCGCAGGGCCTTGGCCAGCCTGGCCGCCTTGACGTGGCCGACCAGCAGGGAAAGGTAAGACTCAGCCGCCGGGAAGTCCTGCGCTTCCGGCGCCGCTTTCCAGTGCTCTCCGGCCATGGCCTTCGCGCTCCTCATGTCGGCCGGACGTCGCGTGCGCGGCCCGGGTGGTAAGACTACTCTGGCCTATCGTGGTGTCCGGGGCTGGTGCTGATCACAGCCGCCAGCCACGATTCGGCCGGAGGAGACCCCAGCGGAGACCATGGAAAGCGCGCGCGATGATCTCGGGCATCCGGTGCCGCTGACGCGGCCCGCCCGGCGGGTGGTCTCCCTGGTGCCGTCGCTGACCGAGTCGGTGGCCGCGACCCGCCCGGAGGCGCTGGCCGGCGCGACCGACTGGTGCACTCACCCGGCGGACCTGGATGTGCCGCGGGTGCGCGGCACCAAGAACCCCGATCTGGCCGCCATCCGGGCCCTGGAACCCGACGTGGTCCTGGTGAACCAGGAGGAGAACCGGCGGATCGATGTCGAGCGTCTCCGCACGGCTGGGGTGCCCGTGTGGGTGACGGTCATCCAGACCGTGGATCAGGCGATGGCCTCACTGCGGCGCATGTTCGGTGCCCTCGGCTGGCCGGTGCCGGAGTGGCTCGAGGCCGCCGAACGCGAATGGACCGAGCCGCCGCCCAGCGCCCGGGCCCGCGCGGCCATTCCCATCTGGCGGGATCCGTGGATGGCCGTCGGCTCCGCCACGTTCACCGGCGATGTCGCCGCCCGGCTCGGGCTGGCGAACGTCTACGGCGACGATCCCGGCCGTTACCCGCACATCGACCTGGACGACCTGGCCTCCCGCGAGCCGGACATCATCGTGCTGCCCGACGAGCCGTATCCCTTCCGCGAGGGTGACGGGCCGGAGATGTTTCCCCGGCAGCGTGTCGCCCTGGTCGAAGGGCGCAGCCTGACCTGGTACGGACCGTCCCTTGTCACCGCCCGGTCCGTGTTGCGGTCCCAGCTGGCGGCGGCCCGGCCCGCGCGGGCAGACTGACCTCGGGTCGAGCAGGAGGTTCGGCCGTGGCCGTTCGCCACGACTTACCAGTCGCGGAGGAAGTTGATGACCCGGTTACGCACGTCAGCTACTGTCTGCGGGCAGGCCCGGCCTAGCGGCCTGATCACCCGCTGCGCCGAGATCGCCCGGACCGATTCGGGCTGAACCCAGCTTGGCGCGCGCAGCCCGGAATCGGTGCCCACCGGGATGTGGAAGGGCAGCCCGCGCTGGCGGCTGGTAATCGCGGCCACGATGAGCTGCTCGTTGCGCAGATCGTTATAGGAGAGCCCGGACAGTACCAGGACGGGACGCCGGCCTCCCTGCTCGTGACCCGCCACCGGATCCAGGTCGGCCAGCAGCACGTCACCGGCCTGGTAGGGCACGCGTCACACTTCCGGCGTCGTTGTACTCCGGCCAGTCGGCTGCCGCCTCCGTCAGCCCGTCGCGGGCCGTACCGGCTTCGAATGCGTGCAGCTCGGACACGTACTCATGCCACGCCGCAGAATCCTCGCGCTGCATCCGGTCCATGACTTCGTTGGCGCGCCGCATGTCACGCTGGTACTGCTCGCGTTCCGCCAGTCGGCCGAGCAGATCCCCGAGCGTGACATGGTCCTCGTCGGCAAGCGCGCGGAGCTTATCGCGCACCGTACTGTCCAGCCGGATCGTCGTTTCGCTCATACAATAAGTATACCTCGTTGTATGCGCAGTCAGCTCACGGCGGGCAGGACCAGGGCCGTCAGGGAGGCGGCGAGCATGACGGCCGCGTCGGCGAGGAATGCGACGTGGTAGCCGTGGACGAGGGCGGCCAGGTAAGGGGCGTGGCGGGCGGCGCGGGTAGTTGCGGTGGCGGCGACGGTGGTGAGCTCGGCGAGGCCGATGGCCCCGCCGAGCTGGTGATCTCCACCGGGATTGGCGGTTAACCGGGGCGGAACGGCCCGGGCCGGTCTGCGCACCTTCGCGAGCCGGGAGAAGCGCATGGTGCCGTCGTCAATCTTGCCGTGCCGGAGAGTGATCAGGTCATTCAGGTAGCTCATGCCGAGCCGCCACGGGGCCCGCGAGCCCGCCCGCGGGAACTGATCGATGGCCCGGAGCACGTATCCGGCCGCGAAATCGAGCAGCGGCCGCTCGGTGACGCGCGGATCGTCGTTGACCGGGACGCACTGGTCGTAGCCGCGGGAATCCATGTAGCCGAGCAGCCGGCAGACGTACTCGCTCACCAGGTCCGCCTTGAGCGTCCACGACGCGTTGGTGTAGCCGATGGTGAACGCGAAGTTCGGCACGCCGCTGAGCATCATGCCCTTGTAGGCCATCGTGCCGGGAAGGCTGATGTCGTGGCCGTCAACGGCCAGCTCGATGCCGCCCAGGGCGAGCAGTTGCAGGCCGGTCGCGGTCACCACGATGTCGGCCGCCAGCACCTCGCCCGACTCCAGCCGCACTCCATGCTCGGTGAAGGTCTCGATCCGGCCGGTCGCCACCGAGGCCTGCCGGTGGCGGATGGCGCGGAACAGGTCGCCGTCGGGTACCAGGCACAGCCGCTGGTCCCACGGGTTGTAGACCGGCTTGAAGTGCGTGTCGACGTCGTACCCGGCCGGTAGCTGCCTGATCGTCATATTGCGGATCCAGTTGCGCATCATCCGCGGACGGTGCTGGCTGAGCTGATAGATCAGCGTGCTGACCAGCACGTTCTTCCATCGTGTGAGGGTGTAGGCGCGCCTCGTGCCGAACAGCTTGCGGAACCGGGCGTCGATCGGGTCCTCGGTGGGCAGGCTGATGATGTAGGTCGGGGAGCGCTGCAGCATCGTCACGTGCCCCGCGGTGCCGGCCATGGCCGGCACGAGCGTGACGGCGGTCGCACCGCTGCCGACCACGACGACCCGCTTGCCCGCGTAATCCAGGTTCTCCGGCCACTGCTGGGGATGAACCACCTGGCCGCGGAAGTTCCCGATCCCCGGCAGCTCCGCCTGGTAGCCGTGGTCGTAGCGGTAGTAGCCGCTGCATACCAGCAGGAAGCTGCTCGTCAGCACCGCGGTTTCGGTGCCGTGGGTGGCCTCCACCGTCCATCGCGCGTCCGTGCTGGACCACGATGCCCGGGTCACCCGATGGTGGTAGCGGATATGCTGGTCGATCCCCGCCTCGGTGGCGGTGTCGCGGACGTAGCGGAGGATCGACGGGCCGTCCGCGATGGCCTTGGCCTCCGTCCACGGGCGGAACCGGTAGCCGAGCGTCTGCATGTCCGAGTCGGAGCGCACGCCCGGGTACCGGAACAGGTCCCAGGTACCGCCCATGGCGTCGCGGGCTTCGAGGATGGCGTAGGTCTTGCCCGGGAACGCGGTCTGGATGTGGTGCGCGGCCCCGATCCCGGATAGTCCCGCCCCGACGATCAGAACGTCAACGTGCTCGCTCACCGCTGCACCGCCGCGTCCGGTGCCGCTGCCTGCCGTGCCCGCTCCTGCGGTGCTCCGGCCTGCCGCGACCGCAGCCGCTTCTCCGCCTGCGCGATGATGTCGAAGTAGTGCACCGGCGCGAGACGGGCCAGGGCGTCGAAGGCATAGGCGTCGGGCCCGACGAGGATGCGGGCCTTGCCCCGCTCTACCCCGCGGCAGATGATCTCCGCCGCCTTCTCGGGGGAGGTCATGGTGATCGCCTCGAACTCGGCCGCCATCTGGTCGTGGCTGCGCCCGCGGCCCGCGGGGTCACTGCGTATCCGGGCGTTGCGGGCGATGTTCGTGCGGATACCGCCCGGGTGGACGGTGACCGCGGAGACACCGGTCCCGCGCAGTTCCTGCCGCAGCGCCTCGGTGAAGCCGCGGACGGCGAACTTCGAGGCGCAGTAGGCGCTCTGGTAGGGCATGCCCAGCAGGCCGAAGACGCTGGACGTGTTCACGATGACGCCCTCGTCCTGCTCGGTGAGGATCGGCAGGAAGGCGCGGGTGCCGTTGACCACCCCGCCGAAGTTGATCCGCCGCAGCCACTCGTCGTCATTGGGGTCGGCGCCGAGCACGGAGGACGTGACCGCGACACCGGCGTTGTTGAACACGGCGGCCAGCGGCGCCGTCAGCCACTCGCGCACCTCCGCCGCGAAGCGGAGCACGTCCCCAGGGTCGGCGACGTCGAGAACCCGGGTCAGCGCCGGTCCCGGCAGTGACCGTGCCGTCTCTTTCAGGCCGTTCTGGTCGATGTCGGCGATCGCCACCGGGGAGCCGGACCGGGACAGCCGCTGGGCGAGCCCCCGGCCGATACCCGAGGCGGCGCCGGTGATCACCACGGGACGGCCGTTGATGGTCCGGCGTTGTCGGGGCATCGGATCTCCTTCCCGGGCGGGCGGAGCCCGCCCGTACGCGCCAGTAACCTAATGAAGGTACGCCGGCGTAGGGCAGGCCGTCGAGGCCAGTCCGCCGTTCAGGTGCCGGTCAGGTCGATGTCGATGCCGTCGAACCCGTACTGCCTGATGATCGCGTCCACGCTGCCGGCCCCGGTGAACACGGACAGGTCGAGGGCCGGCCCGGTCAGGGCCGGCAGCGCCAGCGCGCACGCCAGCCCGGCCACGGCCGCCGCGAGGACGGCCGGGAGGGTCTCGGCGACGAGGAGCCGGAGGGGTTTCTCGTGGCCCATGGTGGTCAGCCGCGCCAGCGTCAGCTCCCGCTCGGCCGACCCCAGCGCCAGCCCGATGACCAGGGTGCCCAGGCCAAGGGCCGCCGTGGTGAGGATGGTGAGCAGCATGATGAGACCGGCGGCCGCGGCCGGCGAGGCGAGCACCGCCACCGTGGCCCCGGCGGGCACCGGCCGCGTGCGGGCGATCGCCGCGCGTGCCATCACGACGGAAGATTACGCTCCGGACATCACGTGATTTGCCGAACGAAATCGGTCCCGCCTGAGCGGTCATTTCCCACCCGCGAGCCGGGACGGGGCGCGGGACACGGATAGTATCCGGTGCCCATGGGCCAAACCGTCACACTGACCGGCTGGGGCCGGATCGCGCCATCCTCCGCCGAGCTGGCCGAGCCGTCCGGCCCTGGCGATGCGGAAACGCTGCTCGAGGCGGCGGGACCGGCGCGCGGCCTGATCGCGCGGGGCCTGGGCCGCAGCTACAACAATGCGGCCCAATGCGGCGGCGGGGTGGTCGTTTCCACCGCCCGGCTCAGCCGGATCACCGAGCTCGATCCGGTCAGCGGGCTGGCGACCTGCGAAGCCGGCGTCAGCCTGGAGCAGCTCATGGTGGCCGGGCTGCCGGCCGGCTGGTTCGTCCCGGTGTCTCCCGGTACCCGGCAGGTCACCATCGGCGGCGCCATCGCGGCGGACGTGCACGGCAAGAACCATCACGTGGCGGGCAGTTTCGCCAGGCACGTACGTTCCTTCGACCTGATGCTGCCCGGCGGCGAGCTGCGCACGGTGACCAGCGAGGGCGATCCTGCCCTGTTCTGGGCGACCGCGGGTGGCATGGGCCTGACCGGCCTCATCCTGCGGGCCACGGTGCAGCTGAAGCGGGTGGCCACGTCCCGGGTCCGGGTGGACACCGTACGCACCGCTGACATCGACGAGACCATGGCCGTGCTGACCGAGCACGACCGCAGTTACGGCTACACGGTGGCCTGGTCGGACAGCATGGCCCGGGGCGCGGGCCTCGGCCGCTCGGTGATCACCAGCGGCGACTTCGCCGAGCTGGCCGATCTCCCGGCCGCGGAGAAGGCGGACCCGTTCGCGTTCCGTCCCGGCGCCCGCCTCGGGGTGCCGTCCCCGTTCCCGCCCGGGCTGATCAACCGCTACACGGTGGCCCTGGCCAACGAGGCGTGGTACCGCAAGGCGCCGCGGCACCGTACCGGGGAGCTGCAGACCATCGGGACGTTTTTCCACCCGCTCGACGGCATCAGGAACTGGAACCGCGTCTACGGGCCGGGCGGGTTCCGGCAATACCAGTACGTGGTCCCGTTCGGCCAGGAGGCCGCCGTGCGCCGCTCGTTCGAGCTGGTCAGCGCGGCGAGGGCGCCGTCGTTCGTGACCGTGCTCAAACGCTTCGGGGCAGCAGACCCGGGTCTGCTGTCGTTTCCGCTGGCCGGCTGGACGCTCGCGCTCGACTTCCCCGCCCGCACCCCGGCGCTGGCCGGCCTGCTGGACCGGCTCGACCGGCTCGTCGTGGACGCCGGCGGCCGTGTCTACCTGGCGAAGGACTCGCGCGTGCCGCCCGATGTGCTGGCCCAGATGTATCCGCGGCTGCCGGAATTCCGGCAGTTCCGCGCCGGGCTCGACCCGGAAGGAAGGCTCGCCTCTGATCTGTCCCGCCGCCTGGGACTGTGACCGCGGCCGGCGGGTTTTCCTTTAACCGCAGGCTTTTATGCGCCCGATCGCAGGCTTTTATGCGCCCAGTAAAGCGGGAGATGGCACTGTCCCCTAATACCATGACAGTTACTAGTTAGTGCCGATTTCACGTAACGAATCGGCCCCGGGTGTGCCGGGCAGGCGTACTCGTGGCGCGGTGCCCGGATGGCCGCCCGGGCCCGGTGATCACACCGCAGTGGCGGTCTACCCGCGCCAGCCGTCCGCACGACAGGGCCGTGGGCACGTTAGGCCATGTTGCATTAGGTAATCAATCACATGCGTATTGTTATTAATACAGTTCAGTGTCCGCGAAAGGCGCGCTGCGTCATGTTGCGCTAGGTAATTGATTGTGTGCTGATTGTCATTGATGCAGCCCAGTGTCCGCGAGAGGCGCGGCAGGTCATGTTGCATTACGTAATCAATCGCGTGCAGGTTGTCACGAATCCAGCTCGGCGTCCGTGAAACCGCCACCCATTCCGGCGCGATTTCCGGGTCGCCCGCCACCACCTGGGCCGCGGGCGCGGGGCGGTGCCGGCGCTGTGATCTCGGTAACAATTAGAAAGCGGCTAATGCTGGCGGCCGGTAATTTTTTCCCGTAGCAGCCGGGTTTTCCGGGACGGTGGAGACAGGTCGGCATATCAATGGGAAAAACTATCTTGGCTAACGCCGTAACCCGGCATGACCGGGTAGGCGTCTCTTCTGATGTAAGCCATAGGTACGGGCGATCTGCCCGTTAGTAAAACTATGCACTTTTTAGTACTGCACTGCCTTCGGGGCTGTGCTGCGGCCGGGGGCATTTCCCCGGATTTCGTGGGGGGAAGTTCGTTGAGCAGATATAGGAGCAGGGCGGCAGCATGGCTGGCCGCGTTCCTGGTGACGGTTCTGACTGCGTCCGGGCTGGCGGCGACGGGGGTGACCGCCTCCATCGCCGCTGTGGCCGCGGCGGCCACTTCGCCGACGCTGAACCTGAAGATCTTGCTGATCGGCAGCGGATCGGCCGACGTCACCACGGCGGCCTGGGAGGCGGCCCTGAAGAGCGAGGGCGTCGCCTACGACGAGGTCACGGCCACCGGGGCCTACGGGAGCGAGACCGTCACGCTGCCCGCGCTGTCCAGCGGCACCACGGGCAACTACAACGGCGCCGTCATCGCCGACTCGCCCGACGGCTTCGCCGCGGGCCAGCTGAGCGCGCTGGACACCTACGAGTCCACCTTCGGCGTGCGCCAGGTGGACGGCTACATGTACCCCGCCCCCGCCCTGGGCGTGACCGACCTGACCGGCGGGCCCCTGGACGGCACCACCGGCACGCTGACCAGCGCCGGCCTGGCCGCCTTCCCCGAGCTCAAGGGCCCGATCCCGTTCGACACCGGCAGCTACGGCTACACGGGCACGGTCACCGCCGGGGCTCCGTACACGTCGTTCCTGAACAACTCGGCCGGTGACACCATGGCGGGCGTGTATCAGCACCCGAGCACGGATCCCCAGGCGGGGGTCTCGGAGCTGGCGCTGAACTTTGACTACAACGCCACCCAGGAACAGTGGCTGCTGCTGGCCCCCGGGCTCATCAACTGGGTCACCAACGACACCCACCTGGGCTTGTACCGCAACTACTTCGGCCAGGACATCGACGACCTCTTCATCGCCGACAACGAGTGGAGCTCGCAGTTCCAGTGCACGCCCGCGGCGACCGAGCCGCCCGACTACAACTGCCCGGTCGCGGACCAGGGCGTGACCCCGGGATCGGCGACCGGCGTGCCCGCCGACGTCCAGATGAGCGCGACCGACGTGGCCTACGTGGTCGCGTGGGAGAAGCAGACCGGAATCACGCTGAACCTCGCCTTCAACGCGGTCGGCGCCTGCACCACCGCGTCGAACGCCAACTGCACCGGTAGCGTCACCGAGAACGGGGCCACGTACACCGATCCCGGCGTGGTCGCGGACCCCAGCGCCCCCAACGACACGGCGTTCGTCAACGCCCTCCTCGCCAACCAGGGCAGCTTCAACTGGATGACCCATACCTGGTCGCACCTGTTCCTCGGCTGTACCGTGTGGCAGCCCCAGGCCGTCACCTCGGTGGTGGCCAACTCGTCGGGCGGGACTTTTGCCGCGGGTGGTTACAACTACGAGGTGACCGCGGCCACCGCATACGGGGAGTCGGAGCCCTCGGTACCGCAGGCGGCCACCGTCGGGGCCAATGGGTCGGTCACGCTGACCTGGCCCGAGGCCACGAACGGCACCGGCACCGACGGCACCGCAGGACCCACCCTGGCTCAGGAAGAGGCCAGCCACACCGGCGGCACCGGCTTCTGGGGTTACAACGTGTACCGCGAGGACCCCGGCTCGACCACCTACGGGCTGGTCGGCCAGGTAGCAGAGAACACGGCGGCGACGGCCTCGACCACCTACAGCTTCACCGACAACGGGGTCACAGCGGGTGCGGCGCCCAACTCGGGCCCGGGCTTCCCCACCGCCACCAACCCCGGCATCGACTGCTCCAGCGCCGCCGGTAGCTGGCTGCCCGCCACCAGCACCACCGCCGACTCCTCCATCGAGCAGGAGATCGGGCTGGACCAGGCCTTCGCCCAGGCGAACAAGCTCACCAACTACAGCCCGGCCGTGGTCGTCACCGGCGAGCACTCCGGGATCGAGAACCCGAACATGCCGGCCGCCCTGGCCGGGGTGGGTGTCACCACCTTCGCCCAGGACGCCTCCCGCCAGCCCCAGCAGTACTCGCTCGGGGCCGCTCTCGGGGCGCCCCGGTACCCCAGCAACATCTACTACAACGCCGACAACTTCACCGACGAGCTGAACGAGTACAACTCGCTCTACGTGGCGCAGGGCGACTCGCTCGGCAGCACGCAATTCCCGAGTGAGACCGGCCACTG
Organism: Actinomycetota bacterium; assembly: GCA_003164955.1. Classification (GTDB taxonomy): domain Bacteria; phylum Actinomycetota; class Actinomycetes; order Streptosporangiales; family Streptosporangiaceae; genus Bog-532. The sequence continues at coordinate 101,434 of PLRW01000247.1, read as the reverse complement.
CACGGACACCTCGGCGACCACCTGCCGCACCACGCCGGCCACCGAGGCTGACCTGCTGGCCTCCGAGTCGCACATCATGCTGAGCCACGTGCTCGACAACGATCCCCGGGTCGGCTACGCCCACCAGACCAACCTGATCGGCCCGGCCACCGACGCGAGCGGCCAGGACGAGGGCTACACCATCCTGCGCCTGATCGACAACATGCTGAGCCAGTACAACAGCTGGTACACCAGCACGGCCCCGATCACCCAGATGACCGATGCCACCGAGGCGCAGGTCCTGGCCAAGCAAGCCGCCTGGACCACGGCCAGCACCGCCGGGAAGGTCAGCGCGACCGAGACCAACGGCGTGGTCACCGTCACCAACGGCGGCTCCGGCGTCAACGTCCCGGTGACCGTGCCGACCGGCACGACCGTCAACAACGCGGCGTTCGGCCAGGCCTACGGCGGTGAGCTGTCGGACTGGGTCAACCTCGGCACCGGGTCCACCGAGACCCTCACCGAGAACGTTCTGCCCACCATCACCAGCGCTGCGTCCGCGTCTTCGATCGCGGGCTCCCCGTTCAGCTTCACGGTCACCACGACCGGCGCCCCGGCTCCGGCGCTGACCGAGACCGGTGCGCTGCCCGCGGGCATCACGTTCACCGACAACGGCAACGGCACCGCCACGATCGCCGGCACGGCCGCGGCGGCCAGCGGCGGCAGCTTCCCGATCACGATCACGGCGGCCAACAGCGTCGGCGGCGTGAGCCAGAGCTTCACCTTGACCAACAGCGAGGCTCCGAGCATCACCAGCCCGAGCACAGCCTCCTTCAGCACCGGAGTGGCGGGGACGTACACCGTCACCACCACCGGGTCCCCGGCGGCGACCATCACTGAATCCGGGACGCTGCCCAGCGGGCTGACGTTCACGGACAACAAGGACGGCACCGCCACCATCGCCGGCACCGCCGGGACGGCGGGCACCTACCCGGTGACCATCTCGGCCACCAACTCCTCGGCCAGTACCGCGACACTGGCGCTCACCATCACGGTGAACACCGCGACCGCGCCCACCATCACCAGCGGGTCGACCGCCAACTTCACGCTGAATTCGGCGGGGGCCGCCGCGATCACCGCGACGGGATCACCGACGGCGAAGATCACAGAGACGGGCACGCTGCCCGCCGGGCTGACCTTCACCGACAACGGCACCGGCACCGCCCTGCTCTCGGGCACCGCCACCGCCACCGGTACGGCCACCCTGACCATCACGGCCAGCAACGGGATAAGCCCGGACGCGACCCAGACCTACACGGTCGTGGTCGGTGACGCGCCGGCCTTCACCAGCGCCAGCACCGCGACGGCCACGGCCGGATCGGCGTTCTCCTTCACCGCCACGGCGGGTGGCTATCCCGCGCCCAGCTGGAGTGATTCCAACCTGCCGGCGGGCGTGAGCTTCACCGACAACAAGGACGGAACGGCGACGCTCTCCGGCACGCCGACCACCCCGGGCACTTACGCCATCCCGCTGAGCGCGGTCAACGGCTACGGCACGGCGTCGCAGACCCTGACCATCACGGTCGCGCAAGCCCCGGCGATCACCAGCGCGGCCTCGGCGACCTTCACCGAGGGCACGCCCGGCACGTCCACGGTGACCACCACCGGCAGCCCCACGGCCGTCATCACCGAGTCCGGCACGCTGCCGTCCGGCGTCACGCTGACCGATAACGGCGACGGGACGGCCACCCTGGCCGGCACCCCGGCGACGGGCAGCAAGGGCAGTTACCCGATCACGATCACGGCGGCGAACGGGGGGAGCCCCAACGCGACGCAGAGCTTCACGCTGACCGTGAACGCGGCCCCCACGGCGCCGGCGATCACCAGCGGCGGCTCGGCGACCTTCACCGAGGGCACGCAGGGCACGTTCCCGGTGACCACCACCGGCAGCCCGACTGCGGCGATCACCGAGTCCGGTACGCTGCCGTCCGGCGTCACGCTGATCGACAACACCAACGGGACGGCCACCCTGGCCGGCACCCCGGCGGCGGGCAGCAAGGGCAGTTACCCGATCACGATCACGGCGGCCAACGGGGTCGGCTCCAACGCGACGCAGAACTTCACGATCACCGTGAACCCGGCGCCGGTGGCCCCGACGATCACCAGTGCCGGCGCGGCGACCTTCGCGGCCGGCTCGGCGGGGACGTTCTCGGTGACGACCACGGGGATCCCGGTGGCGGCGCTGTCCGCCACCAGCAGCCCGGCTCTGCCGTCCGGGGTCACGTTCAAGGACAACGGCAACGGCACGGCCACCCTGGCCGGCACGCCGCCAGCGGGCAGCCAGGGTACCTACCGAGTGACCCTCACGGCCAAGAACGCGACGGGGACGGCCACCCAGGCCTTCGTCCTGACCGTCAACAGCGGGCTGGCCATCACCAGCGCGGCCACGGCCACGGCGACCTCGGGGACGGCGTTCAGCTTCACGATGACCACCACGGGCACCCCGGCGCCGGCCCTGACCCACGTCGGGACGCTGCCGCCGGGCATCACCTTCACCGCCAACACCAACGGGACAGCTACCCTGGCCGGTACGCCGACGGCGGCCGCCAAGGGCGCTTACCCGCTGACCATCACGGCCAAGAACGCCACGGGTACCGCCAGCCAGGCGTTCACCCTGACGGTCACCAACGCGCCGGCCTTCAGCAGCGCCGCGGCCGTCACCGAGACGGCGGGCACGGCGTTCACCTTCACCGTGGCCACGACCGGCTACCCGGCGGCGGCACTCAAGGCCGGCACCCTGCCGGGCGGGGTGAGCTTCTCCGACAACGGCAACGGGACCGGATCGCTGTCCGGCACGACCGCGATCACGGCCGGTACCTACTCCGTGCCGGTCACCGCCACCAACAGCGGCGGCACCGCCAGCCAGACGATCACCCTGACCGTCAAGGCGGCCGGCACGGTCAAGGTGCCGACGTTCACCAGCGCGGCGGCGGCGACCGCGGCGACGGGCAAGGCGTTCTCCTTCACGGTCACCACGGTGGGCAGCCCGACCAGTTACACCACCAACGTGACCCACAGTGGGGCCTTGCCGGCCGGTGTCACCTTCACCAACAGCGGCAAGGGGACGGCCACGCTGACCGGGACACCGACAGCGGCCAGTGCCGGGACCTACCCGGTCACGTTCACCGCGGCGAACACGGGCGGAACGACCACCCAGTCGTTCGTCCTGACCGTCACCGGCGCCCCGGCGATCACCTCGGCGGCCACCGCCACGGCCACCGACGGCTCCGGCTTCTCCTTCACGGTCAATACGACCGGGGCACCCGCCCCGGCCCTGGCCGAAGCGGGCTCGCTGCCGCAGGGCGTGACCTGGACTGACAACGGCAACGGCACGGCCACCCTGGCCGGGACGCCCGGAGTCGACCAGGGCGGCGTCTACAAGTTCACGATCACGGCGACCAACAGCGGCGGGACGGCCAGCCAGGCCTTCACGCTGACGGTGGACCAGGCTCCGGCGATCACCAGCGCCGCGACGGCGACGGTGGCACACGGGAAGCTCTATGCCTTCACGTTCACCAGCGTCGGTTACCCCGCGGCGAGCGTCACGCACACCGGCAGCGTGCCGGGGCTGGTCTACCTCAACCTCGTCAACGGGACGGCCACCCTGATCGGGATTCCGACCAAGGCCGGCACCTACGTTCTCACGATCACGGCCAAGAACTCGATCGGCTCGGCCACGCAGACCTTCACCCTGACGGTCAGCTAACCAAGCCAGTTCACGAGGCCCGGTGGGGTCCCGGCGAATGCGCCGGGACCCCATTGGGCGGCCAGCCAGAAGAAAAAAGGGGAAACGATCGTGACAACGTCGATGGAACAATGGGCCACCGGGCCCGGAACGCGACAGTGGCCCGGCGGGTCGTGGGTGCGCCGGAACAAGGTTCTGGCCACGCTGATCCCGGTCCTGCTCGCCGCCCTGGTGGCCGGCGTCGTGGCCGGCGTCGGCGGGGGGAAGACCGCGAGCCGGCCGTCCGCCGCGGCGCTGCCCGCCGTGACCAAGGGGGCCAAATGGGTCACCGGGCCGGCCGGCCAGCTTCTCGCGGCCGTCAACGTCGACCTGGGCAAGCTCAGCGCCGCCCAGCGGGCCCGCCAGTCCGGCGCGGCGAAGAGTGCCGGCGCCCAGCTGGCGGCGGACGTGCGGACCGCACTCGGCGGCCCCATGCCCCCGGTGGATGCGGCGATCTACCGGGCCGGCCTGAATGACGTCGGGAAGGCCGGCACGCAGATCAGCAGCGGGAACCCCGGCCCGGCCGGCGCCCTGCTCGCCACGGGCAACGGCGACATCACCGAGGTGACCGCGGCGGCCAACCCGCCCGCGCCGGTGCAGGTCAGCGAGCCACAGGGGTAGCGGCCCGCGGCGGGACGGCGGGAGTGGCCCCGCGTATCATCGCAGGGCCACGGCCGGGCTGGCCGGCTCTCCACACGCGGGCGGGGACGCGACGTTCATGAGGAAGACCGCGATCGTCATGGCCGGGATGGGCCTGCTGCTGGCTGGATGCGGCAGCGGGGCCTCCCGGCCGACGCCGTCGGCGGCCCCGGCCACGGCCCATGCCACCCCGGCCGCGGCGGCGGCAGGAGCAACGGCAGCCGCGACAGCGGCCACGGCGGCCCCCACGGCGCCGCCGCCGCCGGGGGGGCACGCCACCAGGCCCGCGACCTCTCCCGCCGGGCACGGGCCCACGGCGCACGCCTGGTGGCATCCCTCGGACGCCGGCCCGGACAATGGGCCGGAATTCCAGTGGGAACTAGACCACCCACTGAGCACCGGCAGCGAACTGGATATGGGCAACGGGGTGCTGAACGCGGCCGGTCGGCTGGCGCCCCGGGTGGGCCTGTACGACATCGACGGCATCCTCAGCTCCGCTTCCGTGGTGGCCGCGCTGCACCGGCGAGGGAGCAAAGTGATCTGTTACATCGAGGTCGGCTCGGCCGGGAACTACTATTCGGCCGCCGACGAGGGCGGCGCGGTCACCTACTACGACCAGCTGCAGGCCGCCGGTGATCTGGGCCGCGCGGTGCCGGGGTACCCGGAGAAATACCTCAACATCACGGCGGCGTCCACGACGGCGATCATCGAGTCGATGATCCGGCAGCAATGCGCGGGCAAGGATTTCGACGCGGTCGAGCCGGATATCGACGATTCGTACACCGACAGCACCGGTTTCCCGATCACCGAGGCGCGCAGCGAGGCGTATGACCGCACCCTCGCCGCCTACGCCCACCACCTCGGCCTGGCGTGGGGGCAGAAGAACGGGGATAACGACCCGGCGTTCTCGGCGGCGCTCGAGCCCACCACCGACTTCCTGCTGACCGAGGAATGCGGCTACTACCAGACGTGCGGGATCGTGACGCCGCCGTACGTCCGGGCCGGAAAGCTCGTTCTGGACGCGGAGTACACCGATGACTGGGGCCGCGACGCCGCCGCGGACCTCGGCCATTTCTGCCCGGCCGACACCTCGGGCCGCATTGACGGGACGCTGTTCACGTCGGCTCTCGCCGGGCCGCGCCATCCTTGCCGGTAGATTGACCCGCTCCGGTTCCGGCTGGGCCCGGGGCGCCGGCGGACGACGTGCTGGCGCGCGCGCATCCGGCGATGATCGCATTCTCGCCCGGCCAGTAGGCGGGCAGTGACCTGTACGGGTTCGCACCGGAATTGCTGGTCACGTAGATGTAGCCGGCGTTCCGCTGCCGGGACAGGCTGATCGCGCCGGCCAGCTCCGAGCCCGGGGTGGCGTAAATGGCATACGCGAATTTGGCCGCGGGATAATTGCGGACCCAGCCGGGCACGCGGAGCTTGACGTAACGGGCGTAGGTATTCTCGTACACCAGAACGATGTCGCCGATCGACATGTACCGCTGGTCGGGATAGGTGCCGGGGTTCAGCATCACCTTCGAGCCCGGGTCTACGTCGTGGATGTAGCTGGTCAGGCGCTGGTAATAGGCGGCCGCGCCGCCGTTGCTGGATGCCTCGTCGAGGAAGACGTCGGTCACGTGGTACCAGGACCGGTAATGCGAGACATCCGCCTCGACCGCCGCGGCGGGACGCCGCGCGTAGTCCGTGCTGGCGTAACCCATGACCGTGATCCCGGCGCCCTGCGCGCGCTTGACGGCGGCCTGGTAATTCCGGTTCGGTGAACTGCCCGCGCCCGAACTGGTGACGTCGAGAATCATGACGCTGGGCGGTGGTTTGCTGGTAATCGCCTGCGTCCAGCCGGCGCCCGGGTAGAAGTAGGCGGGCACGAACGCTTCCTGGCAGCCCGACCGGGACCCGGTGGCCACGTATACCGCGACGGCACCGGCCGCGACGGCCAGGACGGCGGACAGGACGACGGCAAGCCGCCGGGGGGTGAGAGCCGGGAGTCCGCCGGGAGCCTGCCTGTTCGGTTTCCCGTGCATGCTCAGGCGAGCCTCACATCAAGTATGCGCACGTCAGGCCATTGGTCATGGCAAGACTACGCTGGGCAGCGGGCTGCTCGATGCGCGGCCAGCAGGCCGGGGCTTACTGTGGCTGCCGGTCGAAAGCGCCGTCCGGCAGCCGGTCCCAGGGATTCTCCCCGCCCTGGTCGGTCACGAACGCACAGCCGGCGTTGCGCCGGGCCGCCAGCCAGGTGGCGTCCTCGAACGACGAGACCGGCACCGAGTGCAGCAGGTGAAAAAACTGCCCGGCTGGCCGCGCCCGCACCCAGCGCGGCACCGTCAGCTCCAGGTAAGCGGTCCAGGGGCCCTCGAACGTGCCGAGCAGGTCGGCGTGCTCGGCGTACGCCTCGATCGGGTGGGAACCGTGGTTGAACGCCACCAGGCGCACGCCCGTATCCCGCGCCTGGCGGGCCAGGTCCGCGTAATAGCCGACATCCCCGGCGGCCACGGCGGCCCGGTCGAAGAACACGCCGTCGACCTGGTACCACCCCGCGAACCGGGTGAGATCGGCCACGGCGTCGTACACCGGGCGGTGGCCGTAGTCGGTGTCCACGTACCCGGCCACCGTCACCCCGGCGGAACGCAGCCGGTCCAGCACCGGGAACAGGGCGGCGTCGGGCTGGGCGCCCGGCCCGTCGGCCAGGTTGAGCACGATCATCCTGATCTGTGCGGCGCGGGCGGCCAGCCACGCCCACTCGCCCGGATGGGTCGCCGGGTGAAAATACGCCGGGACGATCAACTGCGGCCTGACCAGCTCGGAGCCGTCCGCGGCGCGCGGGGTCACGGGGTCGCCTCCCACAGGTCGGTCAGCGAAGTCTCCAGGTCACGGCGCGGCGTCCAGGCCAGGTCGGCGACGGCGCGGCTGATGTCGGCTTGCTGCCAGGGGATGTCGGGTGATCGCGCCGGCCCCTGCGTATCCTCGTGCACCGTGCTCGTGCATCCGCTGATCGCGAGAAGCTGCTTGACCATCGCACGGACGGGCACTCCCCGCCCGCTGCCGATGTTGAGCACAGTGTGCGGGAGCGCCGCCGCGGCCGCGGCGGCGAACGCGGCGTCGGCGACATCCCGCACGTCGACGAAGTCGCGGACGGCGTCCAGCGACCCGAGCCGCACGTCGGTTCCCTGCCAGGACGCCTGGCGCAGCTCGGCGATCAGCCGGCCCGGCAGGCTGGCCTGCTGTGCTCCCGGGCCTACGGGGTTGAAGACCCGCAGCACCACGGCGTCGAGCCCGGCCGCCGCGGCCAGCTCCACCAGCCGGGTACCGGCTAGCTTGGTGACGCCGTAGATCGCGCCGGGCCGGGGAGTGACCTGCTCGGTCACCGGGACCCCGGGCTCGGCGCGCCCGTACTCGGCGGCGGATCCCAGATGCACGAGCCGCGGCCGCCGCCGGGTCAGGAGCATGGCCTTCGTCAGCGTGTAGGCGCCGGTGACGTTGGCCGCAGCCAGCGCCTCCGGCGGCCCGGAGGTCGCTCCGGCGCAGTTCACCACGGCGTCCGGAGCCACCTCCGTGATCACCGCCGCGAGCTGGGCTGGATCCTCTTCGGCGAGGTCGATGAACCGGTGGCGGGGTGAATCGGCCAGCCTGGAGCGGCCGGCCGTCACCACCTCCGCCCCGGCCGCCGAGGCCTGGCGCCGCACGTGCGCACCGAGGAACCCGCTCGCACCGATAACCATGAGACGCATCGCCTAGGCCCCCAGCAGGCTTTCCCGGAGGAGCCCGAATTCGGCATTGACCCGGTCGTAGTCCTCCGGGCGGCCGATATCGAACCAGTAGCCCTTGAACGCGTACTCCTGCGGGGGAGTGTCACCGGCCAGCATGTCCAGGACGAACTCGTCGAAGCCGAACGGCAGCCCGGGTGTGTACTTGGCCAGGGCTCGCCGGTTGCACGCATAAACGCCCATGCTGACCCGGTAGTCGATCGTCGGCTTCTCGGTGAACTTCACCACGTGATCGTCTTTGGTGGTCAGCACGCCGTATTCGATGCGTACCTCGCGCTGGTACGTCGCCACCGTGAGCGGCGCGTCCGATGCCGCGTGCCGCCGCATCAGGTCCGAGAAGTCAAGATCGGTCAGTATGTCGCCGTTCATGACCAGGAACTGCTCGGGCAGCCGGTCGAGGATCTGCAGGACCGGTCCCATCGTGCCCAGCGGCGTCTCCTCCAGGTCGGTGTAGTCGACGCTGAGGCCCCACCGGCTGCCGTCACCGATGTAGGACCGGATCAGCTCGCCGAAGTGGCCGATGGCCAGCGTGACCCGGTCGAAGCCGTACCGGGCGAGCTGGGAGAGCGCGATCTCCAGGATCGAGTGGTCGTCTCCGATGGGCACGAGAGGTTTGGGGAGCCGCGTCGTATAGGGCCGCAGCCTGATGCCCTTACCCCCGGCGAGAATTACTGCATGCATGATGCCTCCGCGCTTATCGGTTGTATTCGCTGGGGTTGTAGCGGGCCAGGTTCCCGGGCTGCCGGAACCAGTCGATGGTTTCGCGCAGCCCCTCATCGCGGGTGTAGCGCGGCCGCCACCCGGTGCGCTCGCGCAGCCTGGAGGCGTCGCACACCAGCCGCATCACCTCGGAGTCCTTGGGGCGAAGCCGCTGGGTGTCTTCGACGATGTCGGCGTCCACGTCCATGAATCTGGCGATGTCATGGGCCAGCTGCCCGATGGAGACGTCCTCTCCCGGGCCGACGTTGAACACCTCGCCGAGCACCGCTGAGGCCGGCGCCTCACCGAGGTCCACGAACGCCTGGGCGGTGTCGGTGACGTAGGAGAAGTCGCGAGTCGGGTCGAGCGCGCCCAGCTTGAGCTGCCGGGCTCCCGCCGCGAGCTGGGTGATGATCGCCGGGATGACCGCGCGGGCCGACTGCCGGGGACCGAAGGTATTGAACGGACGCAGCGTGACCACGGGCATGCCGAAGCTGAGGTAATAAGACTCGGCCAGCGCGTCGGCCGCGATCTTGGATGCCGCGTACGGTGACTGCGCCTGAGGCTGGTGCGCCTCGCTGATGGGGACGGTGCGGGCCGTCCCGTACGTCTCGCTGGTCGAGGTGTGCACCAGGCGCGGGGTCTGGCAGGCACGGACCGCCTCGAGTACGTGCAGCGTGCCGATCACGTTCGTGTCCACGAAGGACCGCGGGGCGCTATAGGAGTAGGGAACCGATCCGAGGGCGGCGAGGTGATACACGACCGTCGCGCCCTCGACGAGCTCGCGCACCGAGGCCGGGTCGCGCACGTCCCCGAAGACCACGTCCACCTGGTCCCTGATGCCGGGCTCGAGCGTGTCCAGCCAGCCTTGTGAGCTGTACATGTTGTAGAGCACCATCGCCTTTACCCGGTTACCGCGGCGCACCAGCGCCTCCACCAGGTGCGAGCCGATGAAACCCTCGGCCCCCGTTACCGCGACTTGGTCTGTCATCGCAGCCTCCCCTCCTGTTGAACTTGAAGATTCAAAGATGGCTTGATACGTCTGGCGGCGGAGTGCCCGCTGCCAGTGCCCTAGGAATCCGGCCCCCCGGAAGCAGCCCCCTTACCCCATCCGGTTGCCCCCGGTAGACGGCCTAGGGCGCATGCCGAACCGCCTTGCCCAGCACGTGAGCCGCGTAGGCAGTCAGCGTCACGAGCAGCTCCGTACAGGCCGCGAGCTGCCCGAGCACCCCCAGGCGGCGCCAGAGGACCTCGAAGGCCAGCGCCGCCGCGCACGTGATCAGCGGGAATATGCGGCTGCCGAAGGCCTGCAGCAGCAGCGCGACGAACATCGCCCCGCCCAGCGCCAGGTAGGCCGCGATCTGCGGCGCCAGGGTCCAGTGCGGGTGAATCAGATGCGCCGTGATCATCACCGCGGCCGCGGTGGCGGTCAGCAGCGCGGCGGCGGTCAGATAATGCAGCAGCGCGGTGAACAAGGTCAGCCGGGCCCGGTGGGCGAAGACCGGCACTTCCCGGGTCGCCCGCAGCAGGCGTTGCGTCCGCCGCCGGAACCAGACGAGCGTCCACTCCGCCACGCCCATGCTCAGGGCCAGCGGCAGCGAGGCGATCAGCGCACCGGTATCGGGACGGCCGGGCAGGGCCGCCGCGACCGGGAACACCAGCAGCCCGGCGACGACCAGCCCGAACCCGACGCTCGGCAGCGCGCCACGCAGGTCCGCCGCCGTGATCAGCGGGCCGGCCGCCTCCCGTTTCTTCGCGGTCGCGCCGCGGCGCCGGCCGAAGAAGCCGGACTTGCGGCGAGCCCGCCACGTGGCCAGGCCAAGGGCCAGCGCTGGGGTGGCGGCCAGGGCTCCCCAGGTCGCGTACTCCAGATAATGCGGTCGCCCGAGGGCCAGGAACGCGGCGGAGCCGAGCACGGCTGGCGCCAGGACGATGAGGAGAAGACGCTCGGCGCCCAGCACCATCAGCACGGTGGCGCCCAGCATGTACGTCCCCAGCCCGAAGCCGAACGCGAGCACCGGCAGGTGGACGTGCCCGGTCAGCGCGGTCAGCGCCATCACCAGGGCGGTCGCGCCCGTGCCTGCGGTCATTCCCGGCAGCATCACCCGGGCGGCCTGAACCGGGTCCGAACGGCCCAGCCGTGCGTACCCGAGATAGGCGAGTCCCTGGCTCAGGGCCCAGGAGCTGAGCAGCGCGACGACCAGCGCACGGAGCGCACCGGGGCCGTTCAGCAGCCCGCTGGCCGCGGGGAAGCAGACCGCGGGCAAACCATAGATCAGGCCGTGCATCGCCGACCGGAGCTTGCTGATCCGCCACGGATCGGCCACCGGCTCCGGTTCGGCGGGCTGCCGCGGCACGCGCCAGTACATCTCCTCGGCCAGCGCGAAAACGTCGGAGAAGCCGTACAGTTCGCGCGCGGCCTGGTCGTTCAGGCCGTCGAACTCGAGCGCGCTGGATATCTCCAGGGGATCCACCGCGGACTCGCACACCAGGACGAACTGTTCACACAGCTCCGCCAGGTCACGCGGTTTGTCATCCTCGGCGGGGACGGCCCTGAGCCGCTGGTCCTCGTTCGCGCCGGGCGGCACTCGGGTACGCTCACGCGCCGCAAGGGTTCTCGCGATCATTTGGCGGCCTTCCAGGGCAGCAGGTCGTCTGATGGGTCCTCGATGGCCCGCTCGGTCCATCCGGGCCGCCCGGGCCGGGCGGCGCTGACGAGGCTGTAGACCTCGTCGAACGCGCTGATTGCGCCGTCCACGGTGAAGTTCTGCAGCGCCCGGGTCCGGGCGGCGGTGCCCAGCCGGTGCCGGAGATCGTCGTCCTGCAGCAGGGTGAGACAGGCCCGCGCCATCAGCTTCGGATTGCGCGGGGGCACCACCAGGCCGGTGTCCCCTACGGCCTCTGTCACCCCGCCGACATCGGTGGCGACACAGGTCCGGCCGCAGGTCATCGCCTCGATCAGGCTGTAAGGGAAACCTTCGGAGACGCTGGAGAGCGCAACGATCTGGCCGGCGGCGTAGGCGTCGGCGATGTTCTCGACCCGGCCCTCGAACGTCACCGCCCCGGTGATGCCCAGGTCTGCGGTCAGGGCCTGGCATCGCTCCAGGTAAGACTCCCGGCCCTTGGGCGGTGAGCCGAACAGGCGCAGCCGGGCCGCCGGCATCTCCTGGCGCACCAGTGCGAACGCGCGCACCAGCGTCTCCACGTCCTTGATCGGGTCGATCCGCCCGACCCAGGAGATCGTCGGGGCGTCGGGCTCGCCGGAAAGGGCCGGGAAGTCCGCCGGGTCCACGCCGTTGTACACGGTGCGGATGCGCCCCGGCTTCGCGCCCAGCCGCTCTTCCCAGCGCCGGTTGTAGACGTTGCCCGGGGTGATCGCCCCGGCCTCGCTGTAGCCCAGCGCGCAGAGGCGGCGCATGAAACTCAGATAGATCGCCTTGACCGGCCACCGGTACGGGCTCTTGCGGTTCTGCAGGTACTGCTCGCGCAGATACACCCCATGCTCGGTGACGATCACCGGCGTGCCGTACCGCCACTTGGCGGCCAGCGCCGGCAGCACGGCCAGACCGTTGGTCACCGCGTGCGCGAGGTCCGCCTGCGGCGGCGGGCAGGAGAGCGGCCGGAGCGCGTGGTCCAGGAGCTGCATCGCGCTGACCGCGTCGTGCAGGGTAGGTGCGGTCCGCCAGTGGGCGGGCGGCGGCCGTTCCATCCAGGCCTCGCTGAGCAGCCGTACGGCCTTGTCGCTGCCCAGAGCGGCGCTGAGGTTCCCGCGCTGGGCGAATTCGAACAGCTCGCGCAGGACACCGGTGAACCGGGGCTGGGCCTCGGCGGAGGAATCGAGCAGCGAATCGATGAGCTCGCGCAGCAGGCCGACCGGAAGCCCGTTCCGGCGGCTCACCGTGGGGCCGGCCGGCGCGGTGCTCCACAGCGGCACCCTGTCGACCGCGACAACGTTGCCCGGCAGCGGCCACACCATGCGCTCGGCCCCGGTCGCCACGATCGCCACCAGGCTGAAGTCGTAGCCGGTCAGGCCGCGGATGAGCTGATCGCACCATACGCTCACCCCGCCGAAGCTGTACGGGTAGGTACCCTCGGTCATCATCGCGATCTTCATGCCGCCCGCTCACTGCGCCTGCGGGGGACACGTTGCCCGCTCCGGAACGTTCGCGGGGCATGGTCGTATCCCCAGTCGCGCGTCATTTCTCCCGGCCCCCGCCCAATGTGATGCGTATTACGTAATATCTGCAAGCACCAGGTGCGCAGAGAACCCCGCAAACATCTGCCTGATGTTAGAGAGACGCTCGCGGGGCGGTCCCGGATGGCGTCAAGCCGTTCTCGTTATAGTTTCGTTATAATCCCTGGCCTCTTTTCATGAGAGGTCAGAAAAAGCTGGCGTTGTCGGCAATCGCCGGTCCGCGCCGCAAAGGCCTAGCCCGCCGGGTTAATCGCGTGACGTGGCCACTGTGCTGTTACTTTCCGTCATTGAATGACTACCGTAATATCTATCCGGCGGACCGTGCGAGCGATGCCCGCGCAGCTGGGGCGGCCGCCAGATCCCGGCAGGGGGCGCCGGACAGTGCCTCCCCGTGGCATCGCGCCCGGCGGCCGGTGCGACAGTAGCCTGCGGAAACGACGGCCGCAGGGATCTGTGCGGCAATAGGGCGCGGTAAGGGCCGGCGCATAAAACTTTCCGCTGCCCTCGCATTAGCCGGACCTGCCCGCGCGCCCAGAAAGGGGCCGTGCCCCATTGGCATGCGGGCCCGAACGTAGCAACTGTCAGCAAGATACTGACTACTTAAAGTAATTCAATTCCTATTCCCGGCTATCTCTGTGGTCCTATCGCTGGCCGCCGGGAGGTGCCGCGCTGGGCCAGAAACCCCGAAGGGGCCGGCCGTTGCGGGGCGCGGGCAGGCCGCGCCTGCCCCGAAAAATGCCCGTATGCGGCGAAACGTTCATCCGCATGCACAAAGGGCTGGCATTTACACCTGTTTCGCTTTCGGGTCATACCTGAAATCATTCGGGTCATACCTGAAATCATTCGGGTCAACTTATCTGATGTTATTTTCTCAATTGTTGCCGGGCGTTTGTTGTCAGTAGCGGACTGGGGTGGGCCGCGCGGCAGGACGAGATCTGGGCGCCCCTGGGTTTCCGGGGGCGCCCGGGCCGGGCGGGGCTGGGTGGCGGGGGTGCCGTGAGCGATGTCTCCCGGTCGCCGCCAGGCCATGCAGCGGCGGCGGGGCGGCCGTGAGCGATGTCTCCCAGGTCGCCGCCAGGCCACGCATAGCCGCCGTGCTAAGCATGAACGGTGACGATGATGCAGCTACGGCAGGATGACCCGGAGGCGGACTGGACGATCCCCGGGGCTTACGACGTGGGCGCCGGCGTGTACCGGATTCCGCTGCCCTTGCCGCAGGACGGCCTGCAGGCGGTCAATGTCTACGCGGTCCGCGACGGTGACGAGCTGGTCCTGGTCGACTCCGGCTGGGCCATCACCGAGGCGCGCGACCTGCTCGAGCAGGCGGTCAAGCTGCTGGACGTGAGCCTGGCGGGCGTCCGCCGGTTCCTGGTCACCCACGTCCACCGGGACCACTACACGCTGGCCGTGACGCTGCGCCGCGAGTTCGGCATGCGGATCACCCTGGGCCGCGGCGAGGCGGCCACGCTGCGGACCGCGCGGGACCGCCTCGCGGGGCCCTGGGTCGGCATGCTGACGCAGCTGCGCCGGGGCGGCGCCGATGACCTGTGCCGCGAAGTGGTGGGCGCACCGGTCCAGTACGACGTCAGCGACTGGGACGACCCGGACGACTGGTTCGACGCGCCGGAAGAGATCCAGGTCGGGACCGGGAGCTGGCAGGTGCACCCGACTCCGGGGCACACCCGCGGTCACGTGGTGTTCGTCGACCCGGCCCGCGACGTCATGTTCGCGGGCGATCACGTGCTGCCGCGGATCACGCCGTCGATCGGGTTCGAGCAGCAGCCCGCCGAGCTGCCGCTGCGCGACTACCTCGACTCGCTGAAGCTGGTCCGCGGGCTGCCCGACCGGCGCCTGCTGCCCGCCCACGGCCCGGTCGCGCCGAGCGTGCACGCCCGGGTCGACGAGCTGATCGAGCACCACGACATCCGGCTGCACCAGATCGACGAGCTGATCGACGCGGGCGCGCACACGGCCAGCGAAGCCGCGCGGCGGATGCTGTGGACCCGGTGGGGCCGCACGTTCGCCGAGCTGGACCTGCTGGGCCGCTGCCTCGCGGTGACCGAGACAATGGCGCATCTCGACGTCCTGGTGCATGTGGGACGGCTGTCACGAACCGAGGCGGACGGCGTTGCCTGCTACACCCGCGGCTGAGCTGGGCGGCACTGGCCCGGCTGGCACTGGCCCGGGCGCTCCCGCCGCGCCCGCGCCGGCCCTGTCCCGGCGGCACGCGGCGGGGGCGCCGGGTGCCCGCGGCCTGCTGTTCACGCTGCTCGGCGAGTTCGTGCTGACCGGGGACGGGACGGCCTGGACGTCGGCGGTTCTCGCGGTCTTCACCCGGCTCGGGATCGAGGAGAAGGCGACCCGCCAGGCGCTGATGCGCACGGCGGCCGCGGGCTGGCTGGACGCCGAGAAAACCGGCCGCCGGACCCAGTGGCGGCTTACCGTCAGCGCGCACCGCCTGCTCACCGACGGTGCGGAGCGGATCTACTCCTTCACCGGCCCGGCGCCGGACTGGGACGGCCGCTGGCTGCTGGTGTCCGCACGCGTCCCGGACAGCGACCGGCGGGCCCGGCACGTGCTGCGCACCCGGCTCAGCTGGGCCGGATTCGGGTCGCTGGGGCCCGGCCTGTGGATCAGCCCGCACCCGGACCGCGAGGCCGAGGCCACCCAGGTGCTGCGGGCGGCCGGTGTCGCGGACGGCGCCCAGCTGTTCGTGGCGCGCCGGTCCGGTCTGGCCGACGTGCGGGACATGGTGGCCGCGGCCTGGGACCTGGCCGCGATCGAGGAACAGTATGAGCAGTTCATCGAGGAGTTCCGCGGCCGCGCTCCGGAGGACGTGCTGGCCCGGCAGGTCGAGCTGGTGCACGCCTGGCGCCGGTTCCCGGCTATCGACCCGGCCCTGCCCCGGGAACTGCTGCCCGCGCGCTGGAGCGGCCTGACCGCCGCCCGGCTGTTCGCGGACCGGCATCAGTGCTGGTCGGCTGCTGCGCAGCGGGAGTGGAAACGCCTGAACCGCACCGATTAACCAGCCGGGCGCTTCTCCGGGGCTCCCGTCGCGGACCGGTCCGGTCCTCCGGGGCTCCCGCCGTGGACCGGTCCGGTCCTCCGGAGGCTCCCGTTAACCAGCCGGACGGGCCACCCTCCGGCCCGCCTTTGCACGTAAAGGCGCCATCGCGTGTACCCCAGTGCACGTAGAGGTGCCATCGCGTACACCAATATGCTACGGAACCTTGACGAAATTACCGCTTAACGTAGAGCATGGAGGAGAGCCGGGCCACACGGAGGGACGATGATGACCAGGGTCGACTTCCAGGTAGAGCCCGCTGGCTACCGGCACTGGCGATTGGCGTGTGATGGGCCGGTCGCGACCCTGACCATGGACGTCGACTCCCACGGCGGCCTCGTGCCCGGGTACGAGCTGAAGCTGAACTCCTATGACCTCGGCGTGGACATCGAGCTGTATGACGCGGTGCAGCGGCTGCGGTTCGAGCACCCCGAGGTGCGCGCGGTCGTGGTGACCAGCGGCAAGGACAAGATCTTCTGTGCGGGCGCGAACATCCGCATGCTGGCCGCCTCCCCGCACCCGTGGAAGGTCAATTTCTGCAAGTTCACCAACGAGACCCGCAACGGGATCGAGGACGCGACCGCCAGATCCGGCCAGACCTACCTGGCCGCGCTGAACGGGACCGCGTCGGGCGGTGGCTACGAGCTGGCGCTGGCGTGCGAGCACCTCATGCTCATCGACGACCGGTCCTCGGCCGTGTCGCTGCCGGAGCTGCCGTTGCTGGGGGTGCTGCCCGGGACCGGCGGGCTGACCCGGGTGGTGGACAAGCGGCACGTCCGCCGGGACCTCGCCGACTATTTCTCCACCCGCGCCGAGGGGGTGGGCGGCAAGAAGGCGGTCCAGTGGCGGCTGGTCGACGAGGCCGTCCCCCGGGCCAAGTGGGACGAGACGGTCGCCGCCCGCGCCGCGGAGCTCGCGGAGCGCTCACACCGGCCCGCGGGCGCTACCGGAATCACGCTGACCCCGCTGGACAAGACGCGCACCGATGACGAGATCTGCTACCGCCACGTGACCGCGCGGCTGGACGCCGCTCGCGCGGTCGCCGAGATCACCGTCCATGGCCCGGACGGGGACGCCCCCACCGACGCCGCCGGGATCCATGCGCAGGGCGCGGATTTCTGGACCCTGGCCGTCACCCGCGAGCTGGACGACCTGATCCTCGACCTGCGCACCAACGAGCTCGAGGCCGGCACCTGGGTGCTGCGCACGTCCGGAGACGCGGCCCGGGTGCTGGGCTACGACCGGCTGCTGCTGGACCACCGCGACGACTGGCTGGCCAGCGAGATCATCCACTACCTCAAGCGCACGCTGAAGCGACTGGACGTGACCAGCCGCAGCCTCCTCGCGCTGATCGAGCCGGGCGGCTGCTTCGCCGGCTCGCTGCTGGAGCTGGCGCTGGCCGCGGACCGCTCGTACCAGCTCTCCGGGGTGTTCGAGGAGGTCGACCCGGACGCGGACCCGGCCACGATCACGGTGGGCCCGATGAACACCGGCCCGCTGCCGATGGGCAACGGCCTGACCCGGCTGCAGACGCGCTACCTCGGCGACGAGGCGGGCCTGGCTGAGGTGGAGAAGCAAGCCGGTGAGCCGCTGGGTGCCGAGGACGCCGGGACGCTCGGCCTGGTGACCTTCACCCCCGACGACATCGACTGGGACGAGGAGGTCCGCATCGCGATCGAGGAGCGGGCCAGCTTCAGCCCCGACGCCCTCACCGGCCTGGAGGCGAACTACCGCTTTGCCGGGCCGGAGACCATGGAAACCAAGATCTTCGGCCGGCTGACCGCCTGGCAGAACTGGATCTTCTACCGGCCGAACGCCTCGGGCCCCGACGGTGCGCTGCGCCGCTACGGAACCGGGCAGCGCGCTGACTTCGATCGAAAGCGAGTCTGACCACCATGACCACGGCGCCCGACTACACCGAGAAGATCCCTAACAACGTCAACCTGCGCGAGGACCGCCGGCTCCGGCGCGCCCTGGAATCCTGGCAGCCCGACTTCCTGAACTGGTGGGAGTCGATGGGCCCGGCGCTGCCCACCAAGGACGTGTACCTGCGCACCGCGGTCAACGTCGGCCGCGAGGGCTGGGCGCACTTCGGGCACGTGCCGATGAAGGACTACCGGTGGGGCGTCTTCCTGGCCGAGCGGGACAGCGACCGGCGGATCGCGTTCGGCCAGCACAAGGGCGAGCCGGCCTGGCAGAAGGTTCCCGGCGAGTACCGCGCCGACCTGCAGCGGCTGCTCGTCATCCAGGGCGACACCGAGCCGGCCAGCGTCGAGCAGCAGCGCAACCTCGGGGCCACCGCGCCCAGCCTGTACGACCTGCGCAACCTGTTCCAGGTCAACGTGGAGGAGGGGCGGCACCTGTGGGCGATGGTGTACCTGCTGCACGCCTACTTCGGCCGGGAGGGCCGCGAGGAGGCCGGGGAACTGCTGCACCGCAACTCCGGCAGCGAGGACTCCCCGCGGATCCTGGGCGCGTTCAACGAGGAGACCCCGGACTGGCTGTCGTTCTTCATGTTCACCTACTTCACCGACCGGGACGGCAAGTACCAGCTCGGCACGCTGAAGGAGAGCGCCTTCGACCCGCTCTCGCGGACGTGTGAGTTCATGCTCAAGGAGGAGGCGCACCACATGATGGTCGGCACCACCGGGGTCGACCGGGTGGTGGGCCGGACCGCGCAGGTGATGGTGGAAAACGACACCGACGACGTGGCCGCGCTCGGGGTCATCCCGCTGCCGGTGATCCAGAAGTACCTGAACTTCCACTACTCGGTGTCGCTGGACCTGTTCGGCGGGGAAACGTCCACGAACGTGGCGAACTACTACACCGCGGGCCTGAAGGGCCGGTGGATGGAAGAGCGGCGCACGGACGACCACCGGCTGACCGACGACTCGATCATGGTCGACACGCTGGCCGGCGCCGGAAATGGCGAGCAGAGCATCGGGCAGACCGAGGTGCCCGCGCTCGTCGGCCTCAACACCGACCTGCGCCGCGAGTACATCTCCGACTGCCGGAGCGGCGTCAACCGCTGGAACAAGATCCTGGCCGAGGCGGGCCTGACCCAGCGGCTCAAGCTGCCGCACATCGCGTTCAACCGCCGGGTGGGGGCGTTCGCCGGGATCGAGGCCGCCCCCGACGGGGAGAAGCTGCCCGCCGGTGAGTGGGAGCGGCGCCGGGGGCAGTGGCTGCCCACCGACGTGGACAAGACGCACGTCCGCTCGCTCATGCAGCCCGTGCACGAGCGGGGTAAGATCGCCGCCTGGATCGCGCCGCCCCGCAACGGGATCAACGGCAAGCCGTTCGAGTACGACTACGTCCACCTCGCCTGAACCGTTCCCGCGCAGAACCCCAGCGAAGAAGCCTGGCCGAGGATCGGAGCGTCGCAGCATGGCGCAGCTGTTCAACGCATGTGAATATCTGCTCGATTGGCGGCTGTCCGGCGGGGATGGCCAGCGCGTCGCGGTGACCGGTGCCGCCGGGGAGCTGACCTACGCCCAGCTGTACGACCAGGTGTGCCGGACCGCCGCGGGCCTCCGGGCGCTGGGCCTGCAGCCCGAGCAGCGCGTGCTGATGCTCATGGCCGACTCGCCGCAGTTCGCGGTGGTCTACCTGGCCGCGATGCGGATGGGCGCGATCCCGGTCCCGGTCTCGACGATGCTGCGCGCCGACGGCGTGGCGGAACTGCTGAACGACTCGCGGGCCCGGTTCCTCGCCAGCACGCACGATTTCGCCGGCACCGCCGTCGAGGCCGCCGCGGCCGCCCCCGGGCTGGTGGGGATCCTGGCGGAACAGGCCCCGGCGGCCGCGCCGGTCCCGGTGCACCTGCTCGGCGCGCTCGCCGCCGGGCCGCCGGAGGAGACGGTGTACCCGACGGTCGCGGACTCGCCCGCGTTCTGGCTGTACACCTCGGGCACGACCGGGACACCGAAGGCCGCGATGCACCGGCACGGGGCCATCCAGGTGGTGTGCGAGACCTACGGCACCCAGGTCCTCGGCATCCGGCCGGACGACCGGTGCCTGTCCGCGGCCAAGGCGTTCTTCGCCTACGGTCTCGGCAACTCGCTGCTGTTCCCGTTCTCGGTGGGCGCGGCCAGCGTGCTCGAGCCGAGCCCGTCGCGGCCCGGCGTCATCGCGGGCGCCGCGCAGAAGTACGGCGCGACGCTGTTCTTCGCCGGCCCGACGTTCTTCGCGAACATGCTCCGCGCCGAGCTGCCGCCGGACACGATGGCGGGTGTCCGGCTGGCCGCCTCGGCCGGGGAGGCGCTCCCGGCCGCCCTGTATGCGCGGTGGACGTCGCACTTCGGCGCGGACATCCTCGACGGCATCGGCATGACCGAGATGCTGCACATTTTCCTGTCCAACCGTCCCGGTGCGGTCCGCCCGGGCACGACCGGCGTCGCCGTCCCCGGCTATGACCTGCGCCTGCTGGACGAGAGCGGGACCGAGGTGGAGCCGGGCACCCCGGGCACCCTGTTCGTCCGCGGTACGTCCGCGGCGACCGGCTACTGGTCCCGTTACGACCCCTCGCGCCAGGTCTTCCAGGGCGAATGGCTGCGCACCGGCGACACCTACGTGCGGGACGCTGACGGGTACTACGCCTGCCTCGGCCGGACCGGTGACATGCTCAAGGCTTCTGGCATCTGGGTGTCACCGGCGGAGGTGGAGGCGCGGCTGCTCGAGCACGAGGCGGTGGCCCAGGCCATCGTGGTGGCCGCCCCCGACGCCAACGGGCTGGAAAAGCCGGTGGCATACGTGATCGCCGAACCCCGCGCTTCCGTGACCGAGGATGAGCTGATCGAGTTCTGCCGCCAGGCGCTGCCGTCGTTCAAGCGCCCGCGCAGGGTCGTGTTCGTCTCCGACTATCCCATGACGGCCACGGGCAAGATCCGCCGCGTCGAACTGCGCCGGATGGCCGCGACCGTGTTCGTGCCCAGCGACCCGCCCACGGAAGCGGTCCCGTCGTGACCCCGGCCGGCGCGGGCGCAGCGACGTCTAATTTCATCGCGGACAGGGCCGGCAACCGGCGCAGCTTGACGGCCGTGGCGCCGTCGGCGGGGGTGTAGCCCACCGTGAGCAGCCCGTCTGTCCGCGGTTCGGCCCACAGGTGGAAGGGGGTCAGGCTCAGCATGCCGACCACGGGGTGCCGGAACCGCTTGGGCGTGCTGGTGGAGAGGCCGACGTCGTGCTGCTGCCAGAGCCGGTCGAATTCGGGGGAGGCGCGGCGCAGCCGTGCGAGCAGTTGCTGCCAGCCGGGTTCGGTGACGTGCCGGGCCATCGCCGCGCGGAACTGGCTGGCCAGGCCGGGAGCGTGCTCCTCCCAGTCCAGCCACGGGCGGCGCCGGGCCGGGTCGGTGAAGTACAGCAGCAGCGTGTTGCGGTCCGCGTCGGGCACCGAGTTGAGCCCGATCAGCCCGTCATAACCGCGGTTGAAGGCCAGGATGTCCCAGCGCGCGTTCTGCACCGCGGCGGGGAACGGGTCGAGCTGGCGGATCAGGGCGTGCAGAAACGGCGGGATGTCCGCGATCTCGGGTTCACCGGGCGGCTGGGCCATCCCGGCCAGGGTGAACAGGTAGCCGCGTTCCGTCGGGTCCAGCAGCAGGGCATCCGCGATGGCCTGCAGCACCTGGACCGACGCGCGGACCGGTCGCCCCTGTTCCAGCCAGGTGTACCAGGTCACCCCGACCGCGGCCAGTTCGGCGACCTCCTCACGGCGCAAGCCGGGCGTGCGCCGCCGGTCGGTGACACGGATACCGACCTCGTGCGGGCTGATCCGTTCCCGGCGGCTGCGCAGGAACGCGGCGAACTCGGCCCGCCGGGCCCTCTCACTTTCCGCCGCGGTGGCGGTGTCGGCGCCAGCCGACGATGACATCATCCTTCCCCATCCTTCCCCCGTTCCGCCCCCCGTGACGACGTAACTCGTTGCGGCTGGACCGCCCGGGCCCGTTCCGGCTGGCCCGGCGTGCGCCCCCCGGCGCGGCCCGCCTGCTCCATGGTCACCCTAGGCAATTGATTTGCCCTTAAGCACCGATATGCCCGAAGCGCACTCCAGCCCCCCGGCCTGCCCGCACCTCCCGCAGCATGCACCGGCTACCGCAGGTTACGGACAGGCGATCGCTACCGGCCCAGCGACCCCAGGCCGGAGGCCTGGGTGAGCGGCGGTGTGTCGGTGAAGTACCACCGCGGGGGCGCGGAGCGCATGCGGGGGTCCGGGGAGTCGTCCCCCGGGCCAGCACAGGCCGGCTACCGCAGAGCCCGCGCACAGTTACGGCGAGCCGATCGTTACCGGCCCAGCGACCCCGGGCCGAAGGTCCGGGTGAGCGGCCGGTGCTGTCGGCGAGCACCACAGTGGCCCTACGGCGAGACGCTCGTAACCGACCCAGCGAGTCCGGGCCAACGGCCCGGCGAGTGGCCGGTGTGTCGNNTACCGCAGCGGGGCGCGAAGCGCAGCGGGGGTTCCAGGGGGTCGCCCCCCTGGGCTAGCACTGTTACATCCGGGTAGTAATGACACCCGGTAACGGGCGGGGAGCGTGGGTATCGTGTGCGCGTTGGATGGGGCATCGGCGTGCCCGAGGCCGACGGGGGCCGGACTGGCCGCGCGGTGCTCCACCCGATATCTACTGCCAGGCTATTTATGTGCAGCAATTTTCAGGGGAAATCAAATTGGCTGAATATGGCCTGCTGTCAGTGTCCCACGGGGAAAAAGGGACGCTATGCAGGAAATGAATGAGCTGACCGCACTCGACCGGGAGTTTGTTCAGGACCCCTGGGCGGTGTACCGGCGGCTTCGCGCGGACGGGCCCGTGCAGCGGGTCCTGGCCCCCGGCGGGATCCCGATGTGGCTGGTCACCTCCTACGCGGACGCCCAGGCGCTGCTCGCCGATCCCCGGCTGAGCAAGGATCACGCGGGTGTGCGCGAACTGTTCCCGCCGGGCGAAGCCGGCCCCTATAACTCACCGCTGGCCGCGCACATGCTCAATTCAGATCCGCCGGCGCATACCCGGCTGCGCCGGCTGGCTAATCAGGCCCTGGCCGCGCGCACAGTTTCCCGGCTGCGGCCCCGGATCGAGCAGGTCGCCGACGAACTGCTCGGTGGCCTGCCGTCCGGTCCGCCGGTGGACCTGATCGAGGCGTACGCGGTGCCGCTGGCCAGCACCGTGATCTGCGATCTGCTCGGCGTGCCCGCCGTTGACCGCAGTAACTTCCGGGCCTGGTCCAAAGCGTTCGTGTCGGCCGTGCCGCCGGAGGTGGTCAGGGACGCGGAGCGCAGCGTGATGGCGTACCTGACGGCGCTGACCGACGCCAAGCGGGTCACGCCCTCCGATGATCTGCTGTCCGATCTGGTGCACATCTCCGGCCAGCCCGGTCAGTTGTGGCCCGACGAACTCGTCCGCATGGCGTTCCTCCTCCTGGTGGCCGGGTTTGAGACGACCGTGAGCCTGATCGGCAACGGCCTGCTGTCGCTGCTGCGCCATCCCGGCCAGATGAGCCTGCTGCGCTCCGATCCGTCGCTGCTCCCCGGCGCGATCGAGGAGTTCCTCCGCTACGAGGGCCCGCTGCACGTGGCCACCATGCGGTTCAGCACCGAGCCGGTGCCGGTCGGCGGCACGGAGATCCCGGCCGGCGCGCTCGTGATGATCTCGCTGCTGGCCGCCAACCGCGACGAGGCCCGGTTCACCGACCCGCACGTACTCGACATCACCCGGCAGGACCCCGGGCACCTGGCCTTCGGGCACGGCATCCACTACTGCGCGGGCGCGCCGCTGGCGCGGCTCGAGGGGCAGATCGCGATCGGCCGGCTGCTGACCCGGTTCCCGGCGCTCGCTCTGCCCGGCGGCCCCGATGAGCCCGGTGAGCCTGCTGAGCCGGGTGAGCTGCACTGGCGGGGCAGTGTGCTCATGCACAGCCTGTCCTCGCTGCCCGTGCGGCTCGCCTGACTCCCGGCTGAAGCGTTTTCCCTGCTAAGGAACGGGATTTTGCCGGATACGACGCGGCTAGGACTCGGAAATGAGTCCCGGCTGTGCGCGCCGGGCCGACTGGGGGTGCCGGGCCGGCTGAGGGGTCCGGGCCGGGGACAGGTTACGGGACGGTTGCGGGCTCCCTGACAGGGACTGGGTCGGGCCTTTATGCTGGCCGCCATTCCCGTCCCAGTCTGGCCCCGTGTCCGGGTGCTTGATGACCATCCACAACGGAATCCCGGAGACGGCCAGAAAGAACAGTACACAGAGCGGTACGTCTACCCAAAGCCAGGTCACGGAAGTTTCCTCCTCGGTATCGAACGCTGACATGCGCATCGGCCCGGCACTCGGCGGGGCCTTCGTGGCGCGTGATTATCGTCACTGTTTACGATGCTGAATGCGGCTTCTGGTCGCTTGCCAGAGGGTCAGCTTCCCTATCACAGCGAGATAACTCCATGTCCAACACTAAAGCCGGCGGAAGTAAGAATCGGCTCTCAGATTTTTCTGTGCACTCTCATAAAGTGCAGGCATCCGTCAACGGCGGTAGCGCGAGATTTCGCCGCGCCGTGGGCCGCTGAGGCGCGCCGGTTATGGCGGCGGCGGGAGACGGTTATGGCCGCGGCGGGAGAGTGGACAGAGCCTGCAGGCGGGGCAGCTTGGCCGCGGTCGCGGCGTCGGCGGGCGTGTAGCCGACCGCGACGAGACCGTCCTCCCCCGGCTCGGCCCACAGCGGGAAGCGGGTCAGCCGCAGCGCCCCGGCGACCGGGTGACGGAAGCGCTCCGGCGGGTTGCCGTGGCCGTCGAGCCCAGCCTGCTGCCACATCCGGTCGAAGTCCGAACAGGCCCGGCGCAGCCGCTCCAGCAGCGTGGCCCACTCCGGATCGGCGTCATGCCGGGCCATCGCCGTGCGGACCTGGCCGATCGCCCGGGGCGCGTCGTCCGCCCAGTCCGGCCACAGGTCGCGCTGGCTCCCGTCGGCGAAGTAGAGCAGCATCGCGTTCCGGTGCCGGACCGGGACCGACTCCAGCCCGAACAGCGCATCGTAGCTGCGGTTGAAGGCCAGGATGTCCCAGCGCGCGGTGAGGACCGCGGCCGGGAACGGCTCCACCTGGCGGAGCAGGGCGGGCAGCAACGCGGGGATAGCAGGCTCGCTGCCGCGTGCGTCGGCCCGGGGCCGGCGGCCCCGCAGGAACACGGCGAGCTCCTTCCGGACCTCTTTCCTGCTGGGCACGGTGACGGTGGTGGCGTTGGCCGGCAGTGAGATCATGGTTCCCCTGGTGCGCCGCGGCTATCCGTGGTCGGCAGCAGCCCGGGTGGCTGCCCCTACCGTTATCTACGGATCTGGAGGCGCAACGGATCGCTGATCGGCCCAGCAAATAAACCGGATAACGAGAACGGCACGAGGCCCGGGCCGGTCAGGTGCCGGTCAGGTGCCGGTCAGCGGGCGGAGAAGCCCGACCGGCGGTGATCCATGGGCGAGCATGCGGTCGTGGATCGCCTGGTCCGGCTGCCCGGGGGAGGCGGCCCGCAGTTCACCGGCGAGGTCGTTCACCTCGGTGTACCCGACGTAGTAGGTGGACAGCTGGGCCGAGGTGAGCTGGGCGCGCCGCCACTTGCCGGCCGCCTCGCCCTCCTCCTGGTACCCGCGCCCGGTCATCAACGCCATGGCCTCGGTCTCGGTCATGCCGTGCCCGTGGACCCGGGCGTCCAGGATCGCGTTGATGATCATGCGGAGCTGCATCTTGAGCTGCTGCACCCGGACGGCGCGCGGATCCCCCTCGCCCGGGTAGCCCTTTTCGGCCATGACCTGCTCGGCGTAGACCGCCCAGCCTTCCACGAAGGACCCGGACCGGAGCGAGGCGCGGATGGCGGTGGCCGAGCCGGTGAACCGCCGGGAGTGCTGGAGCTGCACGTAGTGGCCGGGCATCGCCTCGTGCACCATCAGGTTGTGCATCATGTGCCGGTTGTATTCGCGGTAGAAGGAGGCGACCCGCGGAGGCGGCCAGCCCGCCGGGGCGGGGGAGATGGCGATAAAGGTGGGCGTCGGCGCCGTTTCCAGTGGCCCGGGCGAGTCGCAGTAGGCCACGGCGACGCCACGGTCGATCTCGGGCATCTCGATCACCTCGACCGGATCGTTGAATAGGGTGATCAGCCGGTTCTCGCGCACGAAGGCGGTCTGGGCGGCGAGTGCGGCGCGGCCGAGCGCAAGGATGTTCCGGTCGTCCGGTGCGTCCGCGGCCAGCCGGTCCAGCACCTGCCGGACCACGGGATCGCCGTCGGCCGGGGGCTGCCCGGGACCGCTGCCCCGGCCGGACGGGCCGCGGGTCCCGGCGATCTCGGCGGCCAGGCCGGCGATTTCCTCACTCACCCGGTCCAGGTCGGCGTGTGCCCGGGCGAGGATCGCGTCCGCGTTCGCCTGCGTGTTCAGCGTCAGCGACAGTTTGCGGGCAAACCGGTCGGCACCGATCCGCGGGTCCGCGAAGCCGCCGTCCATGGCGGCCTCATCCAGCCGGGCGGACAGCCACGACCCGTGCCCGCTCAGCGCCTCCAGGGCAGCCGGGCGTACCCGGCCGATGTCGGCCTCGCATCCCGGCGCGTCCCGCAGGGCGGCGTCGATGACCTCGGTGACCAGGGTGATCGTGCCGGCGAACTGCGCGATCGCGGTTTCCAGGTGCACCTTCGGCATCGGGCCGAGCAACTGCCGGGCCGTGGCCAGTGCCGCCGGCGCCTCAGCTAGCCGTCCCGTGACCGAGGCGAGCCGGCTGGGCAGCGGGGCGAAGTCCCGGGCCAGCAACTGGTAGATGGCGCGGCCCGGGTTGGCCAGCAGCGGATTCCAGGTATGCTCGCGCAGTTCGTCCAGCTCGAATATCCGCCGGGCCACGTCGTTCGCCAGCATGGCCGCGTCCACCTGGTGCTCCGGGGCGAGCGTTGCGGTGTCCAGCGCACCAACCGCGGCCGACCAGCGGTCCAGGGCCTGCCGCTCGCTGGCGAGCGCCTCCGCGGACAGAGCAGCCAGGTGGCCGTCGAACCGGTGGTCACCGAGTTCGGTCGCGGCGTCCGGGTGCCGTCCTGCTTGATCATCGAGGTAATCCCGGGCTAGTTTGGCAAGCTCATCGTCGCTGTGGCTGTCCACGTCGCCTCCGGGGTCCTCGATCACGGGCCCGCTCGCGGGACCTCATCTCCGGGCCCGCCCGCCGGGCCCGGGCACGGCGGCCCCGTGCGGGCTGCGTGCCGGCCTAACCTATCCGTCCCGGCGTCCAGCTCGCAGCGCGCGTCCAGACCGGTGAGCTCCAGGACGCGGCGGACCCCGGGGGCGGCCCGGCGCAGCACCGGGCGCTGGTCGCCTGGCAGCGAGGTTTCCGTCCCGGCGATCAGGCGTGCCGCGGCGCAATCGATGAAACTGACCCGCGACAGGTCGAAGACGAGGTGCCGGGGCGATGAGGCCAGGATCTGGTCCAGATGCTCGGCCAGGGACGGTGTGCTGAGGAGATCGAGTTCACCGCTGATCACGACCGTCACCGATCCGGCGATCGGGCCGGGGCACAGCGACAGGTGGCAGACGTGCGCGGGCCGCAGGGCCCGGTCACGTCCGCCACGGTGACGGCGATCGCGATCCCGGTGGACAATCCGGTAAGAATGAGACCAGCCCATGAGGACTCCCGCCCAGCGATGGCTCGACAAGGGTCCGGTCGGCTGCTGGCAGGGGGCGTCCCGCCCGGCGGGGCCGGGTGGGACGCGGGGCCAGCATCGACGTGACCGTGGGCCGCGGATTCTGGGCGGCGTTACTCATCCAGTATGCCGCAGGCGGCTGGGCGGGGCGATGGTGCGGAGGTATCACCCACAATCTCCAGAGTTTTTATAGACTTCTGCCGCTTCCCGTTTCGCCTGCACCTTCTCCCGGCGTCGCTACCGCGCGCGCTGGGCGGCGAGACCGTGCAGCACACGCGCCAGGGCGTCGACCTCCGCTCGCGTGTTGTACATCGCCAGGGCGGCCCGCACCGTCGCCGCCAGCCCGTAACGCCGCAGGATGGGCTGTGCGCAGTGATGACCGGCGCGGACCGCGATCCCGCTGGAGTTCAGCGCCGACCCGACGTCTTCGGGCCGGTACCCGTCCAGCACAAAGGACAGGATGGCCGCCTTGTCCGGCGCGGTGCCGATCAGGCGGAGGCCCGGTACGTCCGTCAGCGCCCGCGTCGCGTAGCCGAGCAGTTCGTGCTCATAGCCCGCGATGTTCGCGCGGCCGATCCGCTCGACGTACGCGAGCGCCGTGGCGAGGCCGGCGGCGTCCGCGATGGAGGCGGTCCCCGCCTCCCAGCGGTCCGGCGGCGGCTGGAAGGACGATCGCTCGAAGGTGACGTTCCGTATCATGTTGCCGCCGCCCTGCCACGGGGGCATGGCCTCGAGCACATCGGCCCTCCCGTACAGTGCGCCGATGCCGGTCGGCCCGTAGACCTTGTGGCCGGAGAAGACGTAGAAGTCCGGATCAAGCTCCTGCACATTGACCGGCGCGTGCGCCACCGCCTGGGCCCCGTCGACCAGGACACGGACTCCCGCGGAATGTGCGGCGTCGATCACCTCGCGCAGCGGGACGATCGTCCCGAGCGCGTTGGACACCTGGGTGATCGCGACCAGCCGGGTCCGCTCGGTGAGCAGCCGACGGTAGTCATCGAGGATGATCTGGCCGCTGTCGTCAACCGGGATCACGCGCAGCTTCGCCCCGCGCTCCTCGGCGAGAAGCTGCCACGGAACGATGTTGGCGTGATGTTCCAGGCAGGAGACCACGATCTCGTCGCCCGCGTGGACCTCCGCCCGGCCCCAGCTCTGCGCGACCAGGTTGATCGCCTCGGTGGTACCCCGGACGAAGACGATGTCCTCGGGGGACCGGGCGCCCAGGAAGTTCGCGACGCTGGCCCGTGCGTCCTCGTATGCGTCCGTCGCCCGGGCGGCCAGTTCATGCGCGCCCCGGTGGATGTTGGAGTTCTCGTGGGAGTAGAAGCGGGTGAGGCGGTCGATCACCGCCTGCGGCTTCTGCGTGGTCGCGGCATTGTCGAGCCAGACCAGATGGTTCCCGTTGACGCGCTCCGTGAGAATCGGGAAGTCGCGCCGGATCGCGTCGACGTCGAACGAGGAGGGCATGCCCTGCGCGCGCACGCCGGCCGGGACGGCCGTGGTGGGCTGGGCCCAGCCGGCCGGGACGGCCGTGGCGGGCTCTGCGGCCGCCACGGCTGGCGGTCCGCCGATCCCGATGAAGTAGAACTCCTGGCCGCTCGCGGGCGCGAGGGGGCTGCCCAGCGCGCTAGCGGCGTCCGCCATGGGGATGACGGGTCCCGCCGTGGGAACCGCGGGGTCCGCTGTGGGCAGCGCGATCGGCACGCGCAGATCCCATTCCGATCGTGGGCCGACCGGTGCCGCCCCCTCAGCCCTGGGCGGTGCCCCTCCGGGGGCGGGCGGTGCCCCTCCGGGGGTGGCCGGCGCCCCTCCGGGAGTGGCCGGTATCCCTCCGGGGGAGGCCGGTACCTTCGCGGAGTCGTGCGGCTGCTTCGGCAGGAACGGAGCGCTGGCCAGGGCCTCGGCCGCCCTGATCGCCGCGGCGGCCAGCGCGGCCAGGCCGCCGCCTCCCGGCAGGCCCGTGGCCGGCCGCGCTGGGCCGGTCACGGCTTCCCATGGCGCGGGCGCCGGCCCCGGCGAGAGGAGCGTGACCTCCGGCCGGGGTGGCTCCCCCGGCGGCGGCTCCGGGGGAGCGCCGGGGTGGCCGTCAAAGTCTGTGCCCCCGCCGGGCATTGCGCTGAAGTACTCATTGACCAGACGCGTCAGCGTGGCCTCGTCCAGTCGCCCGTCGTGATTCTCGGTCATGACGTCACCGGTAGGTGTGTGCGTAGTCGTGGAACTTGCCGACCTCGACGTTGTCGAGCACCGCGAGGGCGTCGTCGGTCAGCACGGCGAGCGAGCAGTACAGCGAGATGAGGTAGGACGCGATCGCGCTGCGCGAGATACCCATGAAGCGGACGGAGAGCCCGGGGCTCTGCTCGCCGGTGAGGCCGGGCTGGTACAGGCCGACGACGCCGCGGCGTTCCTGGCCGACCCGCAGCAGCAGGATCTTGGTCTTCCCGTCTTCCAGCGGCACCTTGTCCGACGGGATCAGCGGGACGCCGCGCCAGGTGATGAACTGCGAGCCGAACAGGCTCACCGTCGCCGGTGGCACGCCCCGCCGCGTGCACTCCCGGCCGAAGGCCGCGATGGCGCGCGGATGGCTGAGGAAGAACGCGGGTTCCTTCCAGACCCTGGTGATCAGCTCGTCCAGATCGTCCGGTGTCGGCGCGCCGGTGAGCGTCGAGATGCGCTGCTGGTCCGCGACGTTCGCGAGCATGCCGTAGCCCGGATTGTTGACCAGCTCGGACTCCTGCCGCTCCTTGATCGTTTCGATCGTCAGGCGCAACTGCTCCCCGATCTGGTCGTAGGGGCTGCTGTACAGGTCGGAGACCCGCGTGTGGATGTCGACCACGGTCGAGACCGCGTTGAGCAGGTACTCGCGCGGATGGTCTTCGTAGTCGACGAAGGACAGCGGCAGCTCCGCCTCGCCGGGCCCCGGGCAGGCGATATCAACGGTCTCCGGATGCCGGACCTTGTTCAGCCGGTAGATACCCGCCTCGACTGGCTGCCACGGCAGGAGATGGACGAGCCACCGGGGGGTGATCGTGGTCATCTGCGCGGTGGTCTTGGTTGCGTTCGCGAGCTGCCGGGCTGAGCCGTCGCCCAGAGTGAGCGGGGCCTGAACAGTGGTCATCGAACTTCTCCTCAGCTGTATGCTCCCCCCGTCATGCCTCCTCGAGGTCACCGCGCTTAATTCCGACTTTTCAGGTCCGTAAGTCCGTGAATACCGGGACTTACGGCCCTTCGGGCTTTCGTGTCCGTAATACATCCTTCCTGGGGGAAATAGAGAGAGAGCGTGGCCAGCCGATCATGGACGGCGCTAGCCGAGGAGAGGGTCAATGAGAATCGCCGAGGACATCACCCAGCTGATCGGGAACACGCCGCTGGTGCGACTGCACCGGATCGCCGCCGGCACCGGCGCCGACGTGGTCGCGAAGCTGGAAAGCTTCAACCCGGCGGCCAGCGTCAAGGACCGCATCGGCGTGGCCATGATCGACGCGGCGGAGCAGGCGGGCCTCATCGGGCCGGACACGATCATCCTCGAGCCGACCAGCGGTAACACGGGCATCGCCCTGGCCATGGTGTGCGCCGCGCGCGGTTACCGGTGCGTCCTGACGATGCCGGAGACGATGAGCATGGAGCGCCGGATGCTGCTGCGTGCCTACGGCGCGGAGCTCATTCTCACCCCCGGCCCGGACGGAATGCCCGGCGCCATCGCCAGGGCGGAGGAACTGGCCAAGACCGACGAGCGGTATCTCGTGCCACAGCAGTTCGAGAACCCCGCCAACCCGGCCATTCACCGCGCCACCACCGCCGAGGAAGTGTGGCGGGACACGGACGGGCAGGTCGATATCTTCGTCTCCGGGGTCGGCACGGGCGGCACCATTACCGGCGTCGCCCAGGTGATCAAGGAACGCAAGCCGTCCGCCCGGTTTATCGCCGTCGAGCCGGCCGCATCGCCGGTACTGTCGGGCGGCGCCAAGGGGCCCCATCCGATCCAGGGCATCGGCGCCGGATTCGTCCCGCCGGTGCTCGACACGAGCCTGGTGGACGAGATCATCACCGTCGGTAACGAGGACGCGCTGAGCGTGGCCCGGCGGCTGGCGCGGGAAGAGGGACTGCTGGTCGGCATCTCCTCCGGCGCGGCCGCGTGGGCGGCCGTGGAGGTGGCCCGGCGGCCGGAGAACGCCGGCCAGCTGGTCGTCGTCGTGCTCCCCGACTTCGGGGAGCGGTACCTGAGCACCGCGCTGTTCGCCGACCTGGCCGGATAGCAAATGCTGGCAGCCTTGCGACGGGACGTGCGGGCGGCCCGGGAACGGGATCCGGCCGCCTGCTCGGCCCTGGCGGTCATCGTCTGCTACCCGGGCGTGCATGCGATCTGGGGTCACCGGGTCAGCCGATGGCTGTGGCGCCGTCACGCCTGGCTGCTGGCCCGGGCGTCCGCGGAACTCACCCGGATGTTCACCGGGGTCGATATCCATCCCGAGGCCCGGCTCGGCCCCGGCCTGTTCATCGATCACGCCACCGGCGTGGTGATCGGGCAGACGGCGGAGGTGGGTACCGACGTCACGATCTATCAGGGCGTCACGCTGGGCGGCACCAGCACGGACAGCGGCAAGCGCCATCCCACCATCGGCGACCGGGTGATCATCGGGTCCGGCGCCAAGATCCTCGGCCCCATCACCATCGGTGACGACAGCCGGATCGGCGCCAATGCCGTCGTGGTCAAGCCGGTGCCACCGGGTTCGGTGGTCGTCGGCGTGCCCGGGCAGGTCATCGCGCGCAGCCATCCCCGGGCGGCCACGGCCCTGCCCCGCAGCGACGACGCCCTGCTGCCGGACCTCATCGGGGCCAGCCTTCAGTCACTGTTCAGCCGGATCGACCGCCTGGAGTCGCTGGCCGACGGCCACCTGGAAGGCCACCCCATCCGGCCGCCCGACGCCGGGATCTGGCACGGCGAGGACTTCTCCATCTGACCGGCCGCACCATGCGGGCCGTGCCGCAGCGCGGGCTTGAGTTCGCCCCTCCAGCCCGGCCGGAATGTCGGAGCCGATCCCTACCCTGGCCGGTATGAGTGCTGAGATCCCGCCTCCTCCCACCGGCGAACCGCCCGGCACCGGGCTGGATACCGGAGCCGATGCCATCGGCCGTGCCGCACCGCAGGGCTACGGCACGGTCACCCCGTGGGTCATCTCCCGCGACACGGCCCGCCTCATTGACTTTGCCGCAAAGGCATTCGGTGCCCGGGAGCTCGGGCGGGTCCCGGGACCGGACGGGCGCATCGGGCACGCCGAGGTCCGGATCGGCGACTCGGTGGTCATGATGTTCGACAGCGCGGACGGCTGGCCGGATACGCCGGGGTTCCTCCGGCTCTACGTCCAGGACGCGGACGCGGTCTACGAGCGGGCCCTGGCCGCCGGGGCTGCCCCGGTTACGCCGGTGACGGCGCTGTTCTTTGGCGACCGCGTCGGACGGGTCCGCGACCCGCTGGGCAACATCTGGTGGATCCAGGCCCACGTCGAGGACGTCGACCCCGATGAGCTGATGCGCCGCCCGCAGGAGGCCGCCGCCATGGAGTCCCTCCGTTTCGTCGAAACGTCCCTGGACAGCGTCATGCGCACGGACAAGAACGGCCCAGCCTAAGGCCCGAGACCGCTGGCCCGGGCACGAGTTCCATCGACTCGGCGCTTTTACCCTTGTCGGCGCCGTTGCCCGCCCGTTAACGTAGCCATATTCGTCACGCAGTGACAAATATGTTCGGGCCGCGTGACCGCCACTGGGATCACGCGCTCTCTCCAAGACGCAGGAGCAACCATGACAGCACGTACCGCACGGCAGGACCCGGACTGATGGGTGAGTGGTTCGAGAGCGTGGCGGAGGCGCGCCGGCGGGCGCGCAAGCACCTGCCCAAGTCGGTGTACGGCGCCCTGGTGGCCGGCTCTGAGCGGGGGCTGACCGTCGAGGACAATATCCGGGCGTTCGGCGAACTGGGCTTCGCGCCGCACGTGGCCGGCGCGAGCAGCCGGCGCGACCTGGCCACGACCGTGATGGGCCAGCCCATTGCCCTCCCCGTGATCATCTCGCCCACCGGTGTGCAGGCCGTGCACCCGGACGGCGAAGTGGCGGTGGCCCGGGCGGCCGCGGCGCGCGGCACGATCATGGGCCTCAGTTCGTTCGCGAGCAAGCCCGTGGAGGAAGTGACCGCGGCCAACCCGCAGACGTTCTTCCAGATGTACTGGTGCGGTACCCGGGATCAGCTGGTCCAGCGGATCGAGCGGGCCCGCGCCGCCGGCGCCGTCGGCCTCATCGCCACCCTCGACTGGTCGTTCGCGAACGGCCGGGACTGGGGGAGCCCGATCATCCCGGAGAAGACCGACCTCAAGACGGCCGTGCGCCTCGCGCCCGAGTGCGTGACCCGCCTGCCGTGGCTGCTCTCCTGGGCGAAGACCGGCCGTTTCCCCGACCTCACCGTGCCGAACATGGCGGATCCGGGCGCACCCGCGCCGACGTTCTTCGGCGCGTACGGCCAGTGGATGCAGACCCCCCTGCCCAGCTGGGAGGATGTCCGCTGGCTGCGCGAGCAGTGGGACGGGCCGTTCATGCTCAAGGGCGTGACCCGGATCGATGACGCCCGGCGCGCGGTCGACGCGGGGGTGACCGCGATCTCGGTGTCCAACCACGGCGGCAACAACCTGGACGGGACGCCCGCAAGCATCCGCGCGCTACCGGCCATCAGCGAAGCCGTCGGCGACAGCATCGAGATCGTGCTGGACGGCGGCATCCGCCGCGGCAGTGACGTGGTCAAGGCCGTGGCCCTGGGCGCCCGGGCCGTCATGCTCGGGCGTGCCTATCTGTGGGGCCTGGCGGCCAACGGCCAGGCGGGTGTCGAGAACGTGCTGGACATCATGCGCGCCGGGATCGATTCGGTGCTGCTCGCCCTGGGGCATTCCTCGATCCACGATCTGACCCCGGGTGACATCGTGATGCCACCCGGATTCGCCCGCCGCCTCGGCGACCCGGCGGCTGTGCCGTCCGCTGATCCGGCCCGCGTGCTGACCCCCTGATCGGCCCTGTGCTCCGGGCGCGCCGTTGCGCCCGGAGCGTCGGGGGACTCCACCGGCAGCTCATCCGGCCCGGCACAACGCAGGCCCGGGCCGGAGGTGTAGAACTTGATCGAGAACCCCCGTGGGTCGCGCCACGTGTCGGGGCTGCCCCGCTCCCCGGCCACCGTGGAGAACCGGATCAGCAGATCGGTGTCGGCCCCCGGCTGGAAGATCGCCGCCTTGGTGTAGGCGCTCACGTCACCGGTGGTCTCGAAGCGGCCGAACGCGCCACCGCCCTTGGCGTGCGGCTGGCGCTCCGGGATCCGCTCCCGGTTGAAGTTCGCCATCTGCTCGATCAGGTAATGATCCTGCAGCAGAATCGGGCCATCGGGACCGACGGTCAGCGAATGCTCATCGCTCTCGACCGGAGCACCGGCATCCGTCGTCGTCGGAATGGTCTGGTCTTGAGTCACTCCACAATCCTCTCTTTGCGACCGCGGTAAACGAGCTTCCCGCTGCGGCAGCCGGTAACCCGTCCTCATCCCGGGACTTTCGCTGCAGATCGGCCCAGGTCAGATCAGGGCCGCGAGGGAGAGCAGATCGTCCGCGGCCACGTCCACGTGGTCCGGGGGAGGAGGTGCCGTCCCGTCCGGGCCCCACTCCCGCGGCCGCGGGATGTAGCCGGTCCGCAGGCCCTCGCGGGCCGCGGCCTCAAGATCATCGGGATGGCACGCGACCATCAGGACCCGATCCGGCGGCACGTCGAGGTACCGGGGCACGAGGCGGTAGACCCGCGGATCGGGCTTGTAGGTCCCGGCCAGCTCGGCCGACAGGATGCAGTCGAAGGGGAGACCCGCCGCCCGGGCCAGCCTGGTCAGCAAGCCCATCCCGCCGTTGGACAGCGGGGTCAGGATGTGCCGTTCGCGTAGCTTCGTCAGGCCGGGCACGGTGTCCGGCCACGGCGTCAGGCGGTGCCACGCCCGGACCAGCTCGTCGGCGTCCGCGCCGCCCAGCGCCTGCAGCGGCCCGTCGGCGGCGATCTCGTCGAGCATCATGCGGTGCAGGTCATCCAGCGACTGGAACGGCAGGTCGCCGGCCACCACCCGGCCGAGGGTCGGCCGGTAACGTGCACGCCACGCGCTGGCCACGGCGGGCCAGTCGGCGTCGATTCCGGTCCGGGCACCTACCTCGGCCAATGCCGCCGTAATGCTGCTGTGCCAGTCCACCAGCGTGCCGAACACGTCAAACGCAATGATCTCCACATCCACGGGCCTTACGTTCCCCGCCACCCGGGGCCGCAACCTCGGCGCGGCCCCGGGCACGGCCGGCGGAGGCGGCCGGCGGGCACGCCTCGTGCCCAGGGGCCGACTGAGACGCGGGTACTCCAGGCCAACATTTCCGCGCACGCACCGGTGCAGGACCCGGAAGAATTGCGCGTTCCCGTGCGCAGCCAGGGCTGGCCACGCTGAGAACGCAAGGAAAAACAAGGATGTTAACGAATTGTTCCTTGCGACCCACGTCACACTATCTAAAGTTTTAAGAAGTTAGTTTAAGACGTGAACAAACCTCGGTGGCGAGTTCCGGAAGGGCGTCGAACTCTGCACGAAGGAGTGTGGCAGGACAAATGATCAGGCATGGCTGGAGTACCGTCCCGCGCCGGGGCAGCCCGGCGGACACGCCACTCGTCGGCCAGCACGAAAGACCGCGCCGACGGCGGGCCGGATTGCCGCTCGGGACCGTCACCGCGCTCGTGGCCTTCTTCGCCCTCGGGCCGGTCCTGGCCTACGCGCCGTTTTCCAGCGCGCTGGCATCAACCAACCGCCCGGCCGCAGCCGCCGCGAGTACCCAGGCCGCGGCCGAGACCGCGCTCAGCGAGAGCGGCTGGACCGCCAGCTCGAACACGAACTCGGCCGCCGCAGACGCGCCCGCCAACGCCATCGACGGCAACAGCAGTACCCGGTTCAGCCCCGACGCCGTGGCCGCGTCCGGCATGTGGTTCCAGGTCAACATGGGCTCGGCCCAGACGTTCAACCAGATCGAGATGGACTCCGGCAACTGGCCCGGCGACTACGCCCGCGGCTACAACGTCGAGGTGTCCAGCGACGGGAGCACGTTCACGACGGTCGCCAGCGGCACCGGCACGTCCTCGCCGGAGACGGTCACCTTCTCGGCCCAGACGGCGCAGTACATCCGGGTGGTGCTCACCGCGCCCAGCCCGAGCAGCTGGTGGTCGATCGACCAGTTCACGGTGTTCAGCAACGGCAGCGGTGGCGGCGGCGGTGGCGGAACCCCACCGCCGACCGGCGGCAGCCTGGGCTCCAACGTCTACGTCTTCACCCCCAGCGAGTCCCAGAGCACGATCCAGAGCACGCTCAACACGATCTACAACAACCAGGTGTCCAACCAGTTCGGCACCCAGCGGTACGCGCTTCTGTTCGAGCCGGGTACCTACGGATCGTCGTCGAGCCCGCTGAACTTCTCGACCTCGACGGCTGGAGCAACTCCGTCTGGAACCAGGTCTTCTGCGGCGACCCGGGTGCCCCGGCGCAGAGCTTCGCCGGCAACTCCGGTGACAGCGGCGGCCCCAGCTCGTACACCACCCTGTCCACGTGCCCGGTGACCGAGGAAGAGCCGTACCTGTACACCGGCTCCGCCGGCAACTACAACGTCTTCGTTCCGTCGCTGCAGACCAATTCGAACGGCCCTACCTGGGTCAACGGGAACACTGCCGGGACGTCCCTGTCGCTCGGCACCTTCTACGTCGCCTCGCCGTCCAGCAGCGTGGCCACGATCAACGCGGCCCTGGCGGCCGGGGACAACCTGCTGCTGACCCCCGGTGTCTACAACCTCAGCTCGACGATCAACGTGACCAACCCGGACACCAAGATCATCGGCCTGGGCTTCCCGACCCTCATCCCCACGAGCGGCAACGTCACCATGAACGTGGCCGACGTGAGCGGGGTCAACGTTTCCGACGTCATGTTTGACGCGGGACCGACCAGTTCGCCGGCGCTGCTGCAGGTCGGCACGCAGGGCTCGACCGTCAGCCACGCCAGCGACCCGGTCAGCGTCGACGACGTGTTCTTCCGCGTCGGCGGCGCCGAGACGGGGACGGCCGCGACCGCCTTCATCGACAACAGCAACAACTCCATCGTCGACGACGTGTGGGCCTGGCGGGCCGACCACGGCTCCGGCGCGGGCTCCTGGACCTCGGACCAGAGCAACACCGGGCTCATCGTGAACGGGAACAACGTGACCGCCTACGGCCTGGCCGTGGAGCACTTCCAGAAGCAGGAAGTGATCTGGAACGGCCAGGGCGGCGACGTCATCTTCTTCCAGAACGAGAACCCCTACGAAGTTCCCAGCCAGGCGTCCTGGATGGAAACATCGACCCAGGACGGCTACCCCGCCTTTTATGTGCCCAACAGCGTGACGTCGTTCCAGGGCTACGGGATGGGCAGCTACTCCTACTTCGACCAGGGGGTGAGCATCTACAACGCCATGGCGTTCCAGGCCCCCGATACGTCCGGTGTTCAGTTCCATGACCTGCTCACCGTCTTCCTCAACGGATCCGGTGGCATCAACTCGGTGATCAACGGCACGGGCGCGGCGGTGAACTCGAGCTTCGGTGGCCCCAGCGACGTCGTGACCTACCCCTGAGTTAGCCCTCCCGGGCGGCATCCCGCCCATCCCTCTCTCCCCTCGCCGGCTCCCCCTCCTAGGCCGGCGAGGGGAGAGCCCTGCGCACAGCTACGGTGAGACGCTCGTTACCGGCCCAGCGACCCCGGGCCGAAGGCCTGGGTGAGCGGGCCGGTGCTGTCGGCGGCCACCGGACGCGTGTTACGGCGAGGCGATCGTTACCGGCCCAGCGACCCCGGGCCGAAGGCCTGGGTGAGCGGCCGGTGTGNNCCGGGGGGTCGCCCCCCGGGCTAGCACCCCACATCCAGGGAGGGGTTCCGGTCGAAGAAGCCGGTCGGCTTCAGCCAGAACGAGACCGTGTCGGCGGGCATCACCGGCCAGTCCTCCGGGCGGGTGATGTGGTGAATGCCGAAGACGTACCACAGCACGACGTCGGTGTTCTCGATCGGGCGGTTCTGCGCCGTCCAGGCCGGGAGGCCTTCGTCGCGCTCGCTCTGATTGCAGAACTCCCCGCAGGGCCAGCGCTCGGCGGGGTCGTAGGGCGTGACCCACAGGGTGTGGCCGATCACCTCGGCG
This sequence comes from Actinomycetota bacterium, assembly GCA_003164955.1. GTDB lineage: Bacteria > Actinomycetota > Actinomycetes > Streptosporangiales > Streptosporangiaceae > Bog-532. The sequence goes on along the minus strand of PLRW01000247.1, from coordinate 62,440 downwards.
CGGCGGAAGACGGGCGCGGCCGGGTCCATCATCGGCGGGAAGCAGCCCCCCGGCACCAGCTTGTACCCGGTCGGGGTGCCGAGCCGGTTGCGGCTGCTCTCGCTGACGATCTTCCAGGACCGCTGGGTTTCCCATCGGTAATCCTGCCGGCCATCGGCCTCCGTGCGCAGCGGAGTCTGCCGCTGGACCAGGGTGAGGCTCCGGTGCCCGCGGCCGATGGTAGCGATGCCGCCATCATGCCACGGGCGGGGTGCCGTGCGTGTGGAACGAATCGATGGTTTTCAGGCCCCAGGCCTGGCCTTTGGCCCGCTCGGCCTCGGTCCACGTGATGGTCCGCCAGTCCGGGGCGAAGATCAGCCGGGCCACCGGGTTGCACAGCTCGATCCGGTTCCCGCCCGGCTCGTAGACGTAGAGGAAGAACGTCTGCTGGATGGCGTGCTTGTGCGGGCCGGTTTCGATGAACACGCCACTGTCGAGGCAGATGTCGGCCGCGCGGAGGATGTCCTCGCGGGTGTCGGTGGCGAACGCGATGTGATGCAGCCGTCCTCGCCGGGCCGTCCAGTCCTCGGTGTACACGAGGTCGTATGACTTGCTGGCGAAATGCAGCCACCGCGCGGCGACGCTGCCGTCGTCCATCACGATCTGCTCGGTGGCGCGCGCGCCGAGCAGGCCCGTCACGAAGTCGGTGGTCTCCGCCACGTCCGCGGCGAGGTAGTTGACGTGGTCCAGTCGCCGCACGCCGACGCCACGCGCCGGATACGCCTGGGCCTGGTTCTTCAGGGCCGGGGCGAGTTCCGGCGGCGCCCGGTACCACTCGCTTTCCCAGTACAGCCGCATCTCGTGGCCGTCGGGGTCGCGGAACGCGTAGGTGGGGCCGATCCCGGGCTCACCGTCCACCCAGCCGCCCCCGAGCCCCGTCTGCCCGACCGCCTTGGCCATCCGTTCCAGCGCTTCCTGGCTGGACGCGCGCAGCGCCGTCGCGGCGATGCCGGACGTCTCGTGCGCGGTCAGCTTCAGGCTGAACTGCTCGTAGTCGTCCCAGGTCCGCAGGTAAACCGAGTCCCCGTCCCGGCCTGTCTCGGTCAGCCCTAGGACGTGGACGAAGAACCACAGGCTGCGCTCGGGCTCCGGGGTGAGCAGCTCCGCGTGCCCGACGTGGGCGACGTCATGCCGCAGTGATGTCATCAGCCCCTCCTGTTCTCATCTTTGAGCGCGGGAAGACGGTGCCGTCGAACAGTTTCCGCGCCGTTCGGACCACGCCGCAGCGCCGTACGCGCGGGATGGTCCCGGTGGTGTCGATCTCGGCCTCCACCTGGAGATGACCGCTGGCGTGCTCGACGTCGTAGCGGACTCCGGCCGGCTGGGCCGCGAGCTCCGAACCGGCCGCGCCGGGGATCGCGAGCGCGGTCACCACGCTGACCGCGCCCAGTACGCCGATCGACGTGTGCGGGCGGACCGGGATGAAGGTCCGCGTGCAGATCGTTCCGCCGTCGCGTGGCGCCGCCACCAGAGTGGTCTTGGGCACGGAGGCGCCGGTCACATCGCCCAGGCCCATGAGTTTCCCGGCCTGGGTGCGCAGCGCCTGCACGCGGCCGAGCAGGGCTTCATCGCCGGCTAGCTCGTCGTACGGCTCGTATCCGGTGATACCGAGGTCGGCGGCGCGGGCCAGCACGACGGGCATCCCGTTGTCGATGCAGGTGACCTCGGTGCCGCCGATATGATCGCGCAGGTTGCCGGTGGGCAGCAGATGCCCGGTGGCCGAGCCTTCGGTATCGCTGAAGTCCAGGACGACGGCGGCGGCGGTGCCGGGCACTCCGGAGATCGCCGTCCTCCCGGTGTAGGCCGCCTGGCCGCCGGGGGTCGGGAAGCGCGCGGTGGCCAGGCTGCCGGAGTTGACCATCCGGATGCGGGCCATGGTCTCCCGCGCCCCGCCGGGAATGAGGCCGCGCTCCACGGCGAACGGCCCGACTCCGGCGAGCAGGTTCCCGCAGTTCTGCTGGCCGGAGACCGTGGCCTCCTCGACGCCGAGCTGCAGGAAGAGGTAGTCGAGGTCGGCGTCCGGGCTGGCGGACCGGGAGACGACCGCCACCTTCGAGGTCAGCGGGTGCGCGCCGCCGATTCCGTCGATCTGCCGCGGGTCCCCGCTGCCCATGACGCGGACCAGCAGGTCGTCACGCTCCGCCGGATCCTGGGGCAGGTCCCCGGCCAGGAAGTACGCGCCCTTGGACGTGCCGCCGCGCATCAGCATGCAGCGCACCCCGGCGCTGGCCGCCGTCATGCGACGTCCGTTTCCCGCAGCGCGGTAATCACGCTGTGCAGGTGCCGCCGGGCGGCGGCTTCGGCGGCAGCCGGGTTACGGGCCGCGATCGCCCCGATGATGGCCAGGTGCTCCGGCAGCGAGACGTGGGTTCGCCCCGGCCGCAGCGACAGCTGGAACTGATGCCGCACGATCTGGGCGTTGAGCCGCTGGAGGAGGCCAGCCGCCACCGCCTGGCCCGAGATCTCGTGCACGAGCAGGTGCAGTTCGCGGTTGAGGGCCGAGTACTTCAGCGGCTCGCCTTCGGCGACCGCCTGGGACATCCGCTCTCCCATCGTGGTCAGCTGCTCGATCTGCGCGCCGGTCGCCGTCTCGGCGGCCTTCGCCGCGCACAGTCCTTCGAGCACCATGCGGCACTCGGTGATCGCGATGGCCTCCGCGACCGACACGGTCCGCACCCGGGCGCCCCGGTTGGGGATGCGCTCCACCAGCCCATCCGTGGACAGGTCGAAGAGCGCGGCCCGGACGCCGGCGCGCGTGACGCCCAGCAGTTCGGCCAGTTCCGCCTCGACGAGCCGCTGGCCGGGCACCATGTCCGCGTTCATGATCGCGCCGCGCAGGTACTCGATGACGAACAGCCGGGCCGGATCGCCTTCGCGTGGTGCGTGCGCCGCTTCCGCGGCGCCCGGTGTGCCCGCCATGACCGTGACCCCCAGATTGTGAGTCAAATTGTTGACAATCTCACGGTACATTCTGCGCCGTCGCCGTGGCGCTGGGCACCGCGGCCGACATGTCCGGGACGCCGGGTCACGCCCGGCGGCACCCCCACGTCGGCCGGATCGAACCCGCGGACACCGGCGCCGCCCGCCGCGAGCCCCGCGGCGAAAATCGAGCCCGCCTCGCCCAGGCCCAGGACTGCGACGCATCGCGCGTGCGTGTCGTGTGGTGCCGAGTTCATCTCCTGCCTCCCTCATCGTCCGGCCTGCCCGATCATCCGGTCTGCCTCAGCCGGTCAGATCATTCTCACGGCGGTCCTCCAGGGCCCGGTTGCGCGCGTGCGGCGTGAACCGCGCCAGGATGGCCGCGAGGACGAGGAAACTCGAGATCAGCAGCAGCGCTTGCAGCGAGCTCAGCTTCGGCGCGAGCGGCGCGATAGCCAGCACTCCGACCGCGCCGCCCGACACAGCCAGCCCGTCCACCAGGCCGAATCCCGCCGACCTGATCCGGGTCGGGAAGCACTCCGCGGTCAGCGTGAACGTCGGCGGACCCAGGCAATTGAAGCCGAAGAACACCACGAATGAGCCGGCGAACGCCTAGCCGATGTTGTGGCCCAGGGTCGCGGTCCAGCCGGGCCACCAGCCGGCCCGCCCGCGCCTGATCAGAGGCCGTCTCGCCGTGGGCTGTCGCACCGAGGGCTGTCCAGAGGTCGGCGCTGGGGCCCGCGGGGTCGTCCGGTTCGTCAAGTTCCCGTGGTCGGCTCGGCCAGGGCCGTTTTCCGGTCCCTGCCATGACTGGCTCCTTTGCTCGCATGTCCTCGGCGTGCCGCGCCGGGCAGGAGATGCCGTGACCGGGCCCTGCGACGCGAGCCGCCGTGGCTGAGCTGTCACCGTAAGCCGGCGCGGCGATTGTCGCAAGTATTACCAACAAAATTGTTGGCAATCTGTCCCGGCAATGGTGAGACCCATACCCGCTCATGTCCGTCCGAATCACGATCGCCCTGCGCTTTGCGAACACGGTGGCCGCCTCTGACCGCCGCGATTTACGGCTGGGAAACGCAGTGACAAGGACTACGAAACAAACGGCCGCTGAGGTGACAGGGAATCCAGATCGGGAGGGGCCGTGGCTGCAGATCCGCTCGTCGACGTCCACGTTCATCTCTATCCGGACGCCCGTTCCGGGCAGCAGGCCAAAGACCGGTACGTCATCTGGGAGTATGGCGATGATCCGGGGATCGAATTTTCGGCGTCCACCGGTGACCTCACCGACCTGATGGCGCTCTACCGCCAGGCCGGTTTTGACCGGGCCATCGTCGTCCATCTCTTCGACACGGCGCTCGCGCAGGCGGAAGCGATGACGCGGCTGGCGTTCTCCGGCGCCCCGGGCGCGGGCCGGCCGGACCTGGGCCCGGCCCCGGCCGGCCCGGCTGCTGCGCCCTGCGCCCTCAGGCCGGCGGTCCCGGCGGGCCCGGCTGCCGCGGAGGCGATGCGGGCTGCCGCGGAGGCGATGCGAGCCTCCAACCGCTGGGTCGCCGCCGTCGCCCGCGCCAATCCGCTCATCGAGGTGCTGATCAGCATCGATCCGACCATCGCGAGCCCGGATGAGATGGTCGCGCACCTGGCTGAGCTGGCGGGCGCAGGTGTCCGCGGGGTGAAGCTGCATCCGGTCTCGCAGGTCTTCTCACCGGCCGACCCCCGGCTGTTCCCCATCTACGACCTGTGCTGTGACGCCGGCTTGGTCGTGCTCTCTCACTCGGGGCCGGGCCATCGGGGCGGCGCCTCGGCGATGCCGGCCGAGTTCGCGCCGGTGCTCCGGCAGTGGCCGCGGCTGCGCCTGGTCCTGGCGCACCTCGGCGGGGCGAGCTGGCCGGAGACGGCCGAGCTGGCCGACAGCTTTCCGCAGGTCGTGTTCGACCTGTCCGAAATCATCGAATGGGCGGGTGCCCCGAACGCTCCGTCCGCCGCCGAGCTGGCCGGCCTGATCCGCCACGTCGGCGCCGACCGGGTCATGCTCGGCTCGGACTTCCCCTGGTACGACCCGGCGCGGACCGCCGACCGGGTGGCGGGACTACCGGGGCTGGGGCCCGCGGAGCGTGCCGCCATCCTGGGCGGCACCGCGACGCGCTTCTTCGGGCTGGAGGTCGCGGCCTGACATGCCGGATCAGACAAGCCCGCCGCCGCCGAGCATGCCGTTCGCCGGCATCCCGTCCTTTCTCCGCGCCCCCGTGTGCGCGGACCTGGCCCGGCTCGACGCGGACATCGCGGTGGTCGGCGTGCCCACCGATGAGGGATCCCCGTTCATGCCGGGCTCGCGCTTCGCGCCCCGCTCAATCCGTGAGCACTCGCTGCGCTTCGCCGGCGACGTGCCGGGCGTGTATGACCCGCAGGAACGGCGCCGCTTCCTGGAACCGGAAATGGCGCAGTCGCGGATCGCGGACGTGGGGGACGCCGACATCCTGCCCACCAACGTCGTCGGCTCGTTCCAGAACATCACCCGGACCGTGGCGGGCGTGCTGCAGCGAGGGGCGATGCCGGTCATCCTCGGCGGCGACCACGCCATCACGTTTCCCGTCGTCCGGGGGTTCGGCGGCACCGGTCCGCTCTACGTGGTGCATTTCGACGCCCACCTGGACTACATGCCGTTCGTGCACGGGCTCGAATACACCAACGCGCATGCGTTCCGGCACATCCGGCAGATGGACTACGTGCAGGGCATCACGCAGGCGGGCATCCGGAGCCTGCGCAGCACGGAGGTCATGCTCGAGGACTCGCTGCGGGACGGGAACCGCGTGGTCACCATGCGGGACTTCCGCCGTGACGGGCCGGCCGGCGTGCTCGCCGGGCTGCCGTCCGGGGCGCGCTGCTACGTGAGCATCGACATCGACGTCCTCGACATGCCCCTGGTCCCCGGCTGCGTATCCGCCGAGCCGGAGGGGATGACCTACGCGGAGCTCCGGGACACCCTGATCGCGCTGGCTGGGCACACCGACGTCATCGGTTTCGATCTCGTGGAGGTCAACCCGATGCTGGACGTGGGCACCGGTGTCACGTCGTACCTGGCGGCCCACACGGTGGTGGAGTTCCTTGCGTTCATCTGCGACCAGCCGGGCTGGAAGGCCCGCCGGGCCAGGGCCCGGTTAGCCGGCTTGGCCGGCGCCACGCGCCACACTGGTGGCATGCCAGATAGCAGCGAGCCGGACCCGGGCGCTCCGCGGGACTCAGCCGGCCACAATGAGCGCCCCGCAGGCCGTAGCGACGGGTACGAGCCCGTGCTCGAAGGAATCCGCGCGCTCCATCACCGCATGGCGGAACTGGAACGGCTCGCGTCCGCCGGGGACCGGGCCGTGGCCCCGGCGTTCCGCCGCGCGATCGTGCCGGCCTGGCGGCGCGCCACCCAGGGTGAGCCCCGCTGGCACGTGGCCGTCGCGGCCGCGGCCGCGATCGCCCTGCAACTGCCGCTGCCCGGCCGGCTCGTGCTGGTCCGGCCGACCTGGCTGCTGCCCGTGCTGGAGGCCGCGATGGTGCTCCTCCTGGCGGCGCTGAACCCCCGCCGGATCGACCGGGAGTCCGCGGCGCTGCGGTGGCTGGCCCTCGCCGTGACCGGGCTCATCAGCCTGGCCAACGCCTGGTCGGCCGCCCGGCTGGTGACCGAGCTGGTGCAGGGGACCCAGGGGAATACCGCCGGGCCGCTGCTGAGCTCCGGCGCGGTCATCTGGCTGACGAACGTGATCGTCTTCGGCATGTGGTACTGGGAATTCGACCGCGGCGGCCCGGTCGCCCGCGCCCACGCCACCCACGCATTCCCGGACTTCCTGTTCCCCCAGATGACCAGCCCCGATCTGGCCCCGGCCGACTGGGAACCCGCGTTCGGCGACTACCTGTACACGGCGTTCACGAACGCCACCGCCTTCAGCCCCACCGACGTCATGCCGCTGTCCCGGTGGGCCAAGGGCGCCATGGCGCTGCAGGCCGGCGTGTCGATCGTGACCGTCGCCCTGGTCATCTCGCGCGCGGTCAACGTCCTGAAGTAGCGGCGGGCATCTCCGTCGCGGCCGGCGGTGCATGCTCGCTGAGTGTCATGGCGCCGGCCGAGGTGCCGGTGATCCGGCGATGCCGGGCCGGAGCCGGCAGCCGGGTCGCGGCCTGGGCCACGGACTCGTCCAGTTCGGTCTGCCACAGCCACCCCTCGGCACCCTTGACCGCCGATCCGAGCAGCGCCCCCGAGGCTTTCAGGCCCGCGAAGAGCGTGCCGCCCAGCCAGGCCAGGGCGGCGATCAGCCGGGTCGTCGGCGAAATGCCGTGCAGCAGGACCATGGCGACGACCACGGCGACGGCGGCGCCCACGGTGAGCAGGATCAGCCACCACGCGCGCCGGGCGACCTGCCGGGCGGCGGCCAGGTAGCCGGACAGGCTCAGCATGTCGACCGCGGCCTTCTCGCCGGTGATCAGCCCGCGCCACAGGTAACCCTGCATCCGCATCGCAGTCTGGGCGTTCCGCCAGTCCGTGGGCGCGGGCGGCGCGGCGGCCCAGTCACGCCAGTCGTCCAGGCCACGGCTCAGGGCGTAGGCGGCGTGCTCGGGCAGCAGGGTCTTCAGCTCGACGAGCCAGTCCTTGATCGTGCCGATCCGCCCGGCACTCAGCAGCTCACGGAAATCCCCTTCCACGTCATCCGCCGCGGAGGCCGCCGGGACCAGCGTCGTTTCCGCGAGCGCGCGGCCGAGCCCATACGCCTTCCCGAGCCGGAAATCCGTAACGGTCAGCGCCTCGAGCAGCCGGCAGTGCAGGGTGAAGACGGCACCGAGGATGGCGTCACGGTCCCGGCTCTCCGTGCCCAGGCAGCCGAGAACAACGTCCAGCGCGCGGAGGAGAGCCGGCGGCGGGGCCGTAACGAGCCGGGCCGCGGTCGCGGCGATCTGCTCACCCAGCCATTTCGAGTGGGTGGCAGCGGAGAAGCCGGAAAATCCCGGCAGCCGTCCGTCCTGCCGCGGGTCCGCGACGGGGCCCTGGTGGACGGGGGAGTGATAGAGCTTGGCGACCTGCCAGCCGAGCGCGACCGCGGCGCTGACGCGCGCCTTATCCGAGGACGGAAGTTCGACGTCCGTCATTGGCCGCTCTCCATCTGTGGCTGCTTCCCGGGAAGTGTAGACCGTGCCGCAGCGGCGCGTGGCCTGCCGCCGCGTGTCCCGCCTCGTCGGCCGGGGTTACGGCGGGCGTGTGAGCGGCGTGCCCGGGGGAACGGTGTGATCATGCCGGCGTCCAGGAAGACCTCCGCCGCGAAGCAGCCCGCGGCGAAGAAGCCCGCAGCCCCGGGCAGGACGCCAGCCCCGGGCAAGACGGCGGAGCAGCCCGCCCCCGCGAAGAGAGCACGGAAGCCGGCCCGCGAGCCGGCCGGAAAACGGCTCGCGTCATACGAGGAAAAGCGCGATTTCACGCGGACGCCGGAGCCCTCGGGTAAGCCCGGCGGCCGGCGGACCCGCGCCCAGCGCGAGGGCCCTGGCGCGGGGCCCGGCGGGAAAGCGGGCGGCCCGCGGTTCGTCGTGCAGCGGCACCGGGCCCGGCGGCTGCACTACGACCTGCGGTTCGAGATCGACGGCGTGCTGGTGAGCTGGGCCGTGCCGAAGGGGCCGACCCTGGACCCGGATGTCCGGCACGCGGCCATCCACGTCGAGGACCATCCCATCGAGTACGTGGATTTCGAGGGGGTCATCCCGTCCGGGCAGTACGGCGGCGGCGACGTGATCGTGTGGGATACCGGCACATGGGAGCCGCACGCGACGGACGACCCGGCGGCTGCGGTGGCGGCCGGCGATTTTCACGCCGACCTGTACGGGGAGAAACTCCGCGGCCGGTTCATCCTGGTGCGGCGGGGCGAGCCGGACCGGTCCGGAAAGGAGCAGTGGCTGCTGCTGCACAAGCACGATGAGTACGCGGTCAAGGGCTGGAACGCCGACGACCATCCGGAATCGGTGCTGAGCGGGCGCACCAACGATGAGGTCAAGGCCGATCCGGACCGCATGTGGCGTTCCGATCTGCCGCCGGCGAAGGCGTCGGTCGCGGTGAACCCCGCCGGCGCGGCCCGGGGCGGCCGGGCGCGGAGTACCCGGGGCACCCGCCGGCCCGCCGGGGGCGCCCGGAAGGGGGAGGGTGGCTCCGGGGACGACCAGGACGGAGCCGGCCAGAGCAGGAACGGGGACGGGCCGTCCGCGGAAGAGTTCGCCGCGCTGGAGGCGCTCGGATCGGGCGGCACCTGGGAAGTCTCCGGGCGGCGTCTGCGGCTGAGCAACCTGGACAAGGAGCTTTTCCCGGCCCGCCCCGGTGAGCCGCTGGTGACCAAGCGCGAGTTCCTCGCGTACGCAGCCCGGATCGCCCCGGTCATCCTGCCCTACCTCGCGGGCCGGCCGCTGAACATGAACCGCTACCCGAACGGGGCGGGCGCCCCGGGCTTCTGGCACAAGCAGGTGCCCGCGCACGCGCCCGACTGGCTGCCACGCTGGGACAACCCCGACGCCAGCGCGGGCCGGGCCACCACTTATCTGGTCGTGGATGAGCCTGCGGCACTGGTGTGGGCGGCAAACTACGGCGCGCTGGAGTGGCACGCCTGGACATCGCGTGCGAACGCCCCGGACCGCCCCACGTACGCGCTCATCGACATCGATCCCGGCGCGGCCACCTCCTGGGACGACGTACTGGTCCTGGCCCGGCTGCATCGGACGGCGCTTGATCACCTCGGTGTCCGCGGGCAGCCCAAGGTCACCGGCCGGCGTGGCATCCAGATCTGGATCCCGATCGCGCCGGGCCCCAGCCCGGCGGAGACCACCGCCTGGGTCGAGCAGGTCTCACGCGCGGTGGGCGACGTGGTCCCGGAGCTGGTGAGCTGGAAGTGGGAACTGCGTGACCGCAGCGGGCACGCCCGGCTGGACTACACGCAGAACGCCGGGCACAAGACGCTGGTCGCGCCGTACAGCCCGCGGCCGTCGGCGGGAGCCCCGGTCTCCGCGCCCATCGACTGGGACGAGCTCGGCGATCCCGCGCTGCGCCCGGACGGTTTCACGATCCGTAACATCATGGATCGCCTGGCCGAACGAGGCGACCTGTTCCGGCCGGTCCTGGACACGAACCAGGTTCTGCCCCCCATCACCTGACGCGGGCCCACGTCCCCTCCGCCCCGGCGGGACGAAGGGCCGCGGGATGGTGCCGGCGCCTAGCGCATCCACTTCCGGTAGGTGGGGCGGGACGCGCGCTTCCAGTCCTTCCGGGCCTGGCGCTCCGAGTCCCGTACGGCGGTGGTGTTGTGCTCGTGCAGCAGCCCGAAGGTGAACGCGTTCTCGCCTTCCAGGTGCGTCCGCACGCCGAGCTCACGGATGGTGCTCCGGGCGATCACCGCGTCCTGGTGCGTACCCAGCGACGACTGGAGCTTCTTCATCCGCTTGGCGAAACGCTTGGCCTGGTGGCCGTAGGCGGGACGGGCCACTTCGGCCGCGTACCGGGCGCGCTTGGCGGAGCGCCGCACGCGGTGCAGCGCGATATTGGTGGCCTCCCCCGAGTGCGCCTGCCTGGCCCGGCGCATCCGGCGATTGGTCCGCCGGTACGTGCGGGCCACCGCGCGGGCCAGGCCCTTCTTCGCGGGCAGGGTCGCATCCGGGCCCAGCGGCGGGCTGGCCAGGATCTGGTCCAGCTCGTTCAGCAGGGCGAAGTAGCGTTCCGAGTCCAGGGCCTCGAGCACGGCCGTGCGGGTCTGCGCCGCCAGCGGCGCGAAATGCTCCCGCAGCCGCGCCTTCACCGGGCCCATGACCAATTCGGGCGGCGTGTGGTCCACGTCGGCCTGGATGTGCCCGGCGAGTACCTCGCTGTCCCTCGCGTCGCCCAGCACGTGGCTGAGCCACCGCAGTTCATCACCCAGATGCCGGGTGTCAGCCGGGCGCACGACCGTGCCGAACGACTGCAGCGTGCTGCGCAGCCGGCGGGTGGTGACGCGCATCTGGTGCACCGAGTCGGGCTCGTCGCGCCGCACCATGGGGTCGAACGCCTTCAGCCTGGCGGCCTGCTCCTCGATGTAGGCCAGGACCACGTCGGCTGAGGAGCCGCGGCCGCCCGGCCGTCCGTCGCCGTTGCCCCCGTCCTGGCTAGCAGAGCGCAGCTGGCCGGCCAGGGCGCGCTCCAGCTTGGCCATTCGGCCCGCGGGCCGCAGGCCACCGCGGCGCAGCCGTTTGTCGGTGGCCCGCAGCAGTCGCCGGTCGCCGCCGGTGAGCTCGACCTCCACCTCACTCCAGTTGGAAATGGTCGTGGATTCGCCGAGCGTCTGCGCGGAGACCTCATCGGCGACCACTTCGGCGAGCGACGTCCCGGCCTCGTCGATCAGGGTCCGGGTCCGGCGCACGGTAGCGATCCGGGCCACCGGAGCCAGCGTCTCCCCCCGGGTGTACACGCGGGCCAGGCTGGCCAGCTCGGCCGGTACGGCCCGGCTGGAGCGGCCGAGCGGCACCCGTATCTCGCGGCGCGTCTGCGGCCCGGCGGGCAGCTTCAGGTGCCAGCCCGCGTCCTTGCCGCCGCGGCGCCTCCGCAGCGTGACGCCGGCCCGCAGCAACCGCAAGTCCGGAGTATCGTAGTACTCCGCCTCGAGCTTCTGTTCATCCGGGCCCGCCTCGCTGGCCACGTGCGGGAGATCCTCCAGCGGGGGGAGCACGGTCTCCGGGCCAGCTTCGTACTTCATCTCAATTTCGCGGGTGTCCGTAACCATGACCCGTGATCTACCCCGGCAGGTCCCGCCGACTCGGCCCCGCGGCAAATTTTAACGATTCCCGGCCATATTCCCGAAAACTTCCGTTTAGGTAAAATTTACCTTTTGTTCATCTATCTAGAACCGGAGGGCGGCTCAACGGTTGGCTGGGTCCAGCCGGCGCGTCGTAACGACTTTGCGTTCGATCCTTTCAGTTACCCTCGCTGCTAATTCGAATCTGTTATCGTCTAAGCCATGGGAGCTGGGAAAACGTCCTCTGGAGGCTATCCGCCGCCGGTCGGAACCGTCCCGATGCTGTCCAGGGTGCCGGCCGGTGAACTGATGGACAGCCCGCGCCGGGCGCCGGTGCGCCGGACGGCCGAGGTGCTGTACAGCGACACCAGTTGGCGCCCCTGCCTGATCGTCGCGTGGGCGCGCTACCGCGGTGGGTGGGCCGCGCTCATCCGGTGGCCCGACGGCCGGGAGGACTGGCGCCAGTTCGACCGGCGGCACATGCGCCCGCAGAGTTCCGCGTTAAGGATCCGGTTGGCGGGCATCCGGCCGGCCCGCGCACCGGTCAACTGCGGGCGGCGTGCGGCGACTCGCTCTGCGGCTCGCCGCCCCGCTGGTCCCGGCGATCGGCCGCCGCCTGCTGCTGAGCCGCCCGCTGCTGATCAGCGGCGAGCACCGGCGACCGGGCGAGGGCCAGCACGGCGGCCGCCATAAGGAGGGTGCTGAGCGCCGCGAACAGCAGGCTGAGCGTTCCGCCGCTGACCTTCTCGTGGAACGCCAGCACGCCCCAGAGGATGGATACGATCGGATCGGACAGGGTGAGGCCGGGCTGGGCCGCGATCAGCTGCCCCGCGTTCAGTGCCGACTGCACCAGGAACATCCCGAGCGCTCCGGTGGAGACCATCGCGTAGAGCTGCCAGCTGGTGAAGATCGCCCCGAACCCGTTCGAGAAGTGTGTGGTCATCCCCTTCATCAGCGCCGCGGTCAGTCCGAAGGCCGTCCCTCCGGCGACCCCGAAGACCGCGGCCTGGTGCGAGCTGCTCCGCTTACCGCCGTTGCCCTTTCCGTCCTTACCGCCGCCGTTTCGCCCGGCGGGTCCCTGGCGTCCCCACGCGACCAGCGCGCCGACCACCGCCAGGTTCACGCCGATGCCGATCAGCCAGACGTACGGATGCACCTTGTCCGACCGGCCGGGCGTGGGGGACAGGAAGTACAGCAGGCCCGCCAGTCCGGCGGTCATCGCCAGCGCCGGCACCCACTCCCGCCAGCCCATGTTCGAACCGAACACCCGGGACGCGATGATCAGCGTGAGCGGCAGTTCCAGCACGAGGATGGGCTCGACGACGCTCAGCTCACCCTCACCCAGCGCGGTGGCCTGGAGCAGGAAACCCACGGTCACGGCGAGAATTCCGCCGAACCACACCGGCTTGTGCAGCAGGCTGCGGATGAGCTTCCAGCTCAGGTTCTCTTTTTGCGGTATCTCCCGGTTGGCCTTACGCTGCAGGACCGACGAGGTGGCGTTGGCGCCTGCCGCGAGCACCGCGAGAAAGTAGCTGAGCATCCCTCCCCTTCCGGTGCCGGTGCCCGGGCCTGCGGTTTCGTCCGGTTCCAGGTGACCGGTCCGCAATGCTCCGCGTACCCGTAATGGGCCTGGTCACACGCGGAAGGATCTTGCAGCCCGCGGGCCCGCGGGAGGCGCCGGCGTGGCCTGGTCGTAAGTTTGGCTCTGGAGCATTTAAGACGAGTCCTGCGGGAAGGGTTCCATCATGGAATACCGACAGCTTGGCCGGAGTGGCCTCCGGATTTCGACGCTGACCCTCGGCACGATGACGTTCGGCGGCAAGGGAGGGTTCAGCGCGGTCGGCTCGACCGGCATCGAGGGCGCGCGGCGCCAGATCGGCATGGCCCTGGACGCCGGGGTGAACCTGATCGACACCGCGGACGTCTACTCGGAGGGTACGGCCGAGGAACTGGTCGGCCAGGCCATCAAGGGCAAGCGGGATGACCTGCTGCTGTCCACCAAGGTCCGGATGCCGATGGGCGGCGGCCCGAACGACGCCGGGCTGTCGCGGCACCACATCCTGAGCGGTGTCGAGGCGAGCCTGCGCCGTCTGGGCACCGACCACATCGACATCTATCACGTGCACGAGTGGGACGGGCAGACCCCGGTGCAGGAGACGCTGTCCACCCTGGATTCGCTCGTCCAGGCGGGCAAGGTGCGCTACCTCGCGGCCTCGAACTACTCAGGCTGGCAGCTGATGAAGGCGCTGGCTGCCGCGGACGCCCGCGGTCACGAGCGTTTCGTCGCTGAGCAGATCTATTACTCCCTGGAGGCGCGGGACGCCGAGTACGAACTGGTGCCGCTGGCGCTCGACCAGGGCCTCGGCATCCTGGTGTGGAGCCCCTTGGCGGGCGGCCTGCTGTCCGGCAAGTTCCGCCGGGATGCCGAGCAGCCGGAGAACTCGCGCCACCTGAGTGAGGAGTGGAACGAGCCGCCGGTGCGCAACGAGGACCGGCTCTACGACACGATCGAGGTCCTGGTGGACGTGGCCAAGGCCCACGGCGTGTCGGCCGCCCAGGTCGCACTGGCCTGGCTGCTCGGCCGGCCGGGCGTGACCTCGCTTGTTATCGGGGCGCGGACCGACGAGCAGCTCACCGACAACCTGGCCGCCGCGGATCTGGTCCTGTCCAGCGACGAGCGCGCCGCTCTGGATCAGGTGAGCACGCCGGACCTGATCTACCCGCACTGGCACCAGGCTGCGACCGCCAACGACCGCCTCAGCGACCCGGACCTGGCCCTCCTCGCCCCGCACCTGAAGAAGTAGCGGGCTGACCATGATCGGCGTCGATTTTCGGTAAATTCGAGGCTGTCGCATAACTCCGAGCCGTGGTGTGTCAAGCCCCATCTTTGAGCCAAAACCGGGTCCAAGGTGGGGCGCGAACGCCACCTTTGGTCAGACTGAGCACCCTGAGTGGGGGCCCGACCTGGCTTGAGACCAGTTGCGCGACAGCCCCATGCTGCGGAAAAGCGACGCCGATCAAGGAAGAAACGTGTGGCCCTCGGCCGCTATGTCACGCTCTCGCAGAGCGAACTGAATTCGCTCCTCAGCCAGTTGGGCGAAGTGATCGTCTATCTCCGCTGCGTACGGCCGGCGCCCGAGTGCCACTGCGGCCACCGAAGCGGACGCCAGGCCGCCAAACGGCTCCCATACAACGTCGTCTGGCTCGGTCACCGCGTAGATGATGCGCTCCATGAACTCCAGTGGCTTTTGGTTAAGATGCGCGGCACTCGCCGCTGTCGGCTTGTACACACGTGGCGCTGCCCGCCGCATGGTCCCCTTCAAGCGCTCGCTGTCATGCAGCGGGGGTCTGCTCCAGACATTCGTGAGGCCGTGGGTGTGATTCCATCGGTAGCGCAGCGAATCCCAGAGCTTGGCCGTCACGGGTTTCTCGCCGTCAAGCGAGAAATACGGCCAGCCTGACTCGGCACCATGGTCGTTGGCGTAGGCCGCGAGACGCTCCATCATCAGCCCGGGTGGCCAGTACCAGAGCCAGTCTTGCGTGAGGTACTTGCGGGTGGCGGCGTTCTTGACCCCACACGCCTCGTTAGCCTGGTAGAGGAGAAGGCCTGACCGCTGCCATTCATGACGAAGCCATTGCTGCACCGGCATCGGGCCATCTGGTCCCGCTACCTCGAAACGGCGCTGGTACAGGACGCATACTTCGCTCACGACGGGGAATCGCCGGATGGTTTTCCCGTTAACATTCCCCGCGATATGCGCCAATCCCTTGTCCCAGGTGACAGTTTCCACATAATCCCACCCATGGGCGGCAAAGAGCGGGTGTACCGTCGCCCATCCGACCTCTGTGTTCCAGAACCAGAGCGTCGTCGCTGGATGGGCAGCCTTACTCCACTCCTCAACATGAGGCCGGTACCACTCGGCAAGTCCAGCGGGGCCGGTAGTGTCACCGTGAAACCCCCGGACGCCGTAGGCGCCGTCGCTGATGATGGCCGCCGGGACGGGCCATCGGCCGTACGCCTCCCGTACATCCCCCCTGTGGAGAACGTACGCCGTGTCCTTGGCCGGTCTTTCACCCACGACAGAGACCGTACTGTGTTCCGCTGACTCAGGACAGGACGCTGCCGGCGCCGATGCGGTCGCCGGCGTATTCGTGCATGGCGTCCAGGTTGTCGTGGGCGGGATACTTGCCGGCCGCCGGGCCGTCGGCGAAGGCGCGGAGGATGTTCGCGGTGACCTGGCGGACGAAGGTCGTCGCCGTCCCGGAGATCCCGTGCGGCTCGTCGCCGAAGATCGCTTCCACCCAGCGCATGGTGCCCGCATTGAAGACGCCGGCCCCGCCGGAGTGCGTGTAGTAGGCCGAATCACCGTAGCTGCTGACGCCCTGGCAGATCAGCGGGGAGTGTGACAGTACCTCGATCGGCCGCTGAACCGGGTAACCGGGGTTGACCCGGTCGTATTCGATGCCGACCAGGTTGCTGAAGGAAGCGCCCGCGGGGACGCCGGTGCCCTTGAACACCCAGCTGGACGGGCTCACCACCCGGTAGGCGGCGGTCGCCGGGTAGGACTCGTACAGCGTGCCGATGAGCGAGGACTCCGGGTCGGGGCTCGGTACATCGCGCCAGTCGCTGGTCACCAGCGACGGGTCCTGGCCGTACATCGGGTCGTCGGTGTAGCTGGTCTTGTAACAGACGACGAGCCGGTCCTGGCCCAGGGCGGTGGCCTCCAGCCGGGTGCGCCGGAACAGCGCGTTCGCCCCGAGGAAGGCCAGGTTGACGCCCGCGTCCCGGGCGGCGGTCACGTTGGCGCGCTCGCCCGGTGACCAGTACTCGTCGTGCCCGAGCGAGAGCACCGCGCTGGCCCCGTCCAGCAGGTGCGGGTCCGCGGCGATGTCCATGCTGGTCACGTAGGCGAGCGGGATGCCCATGAACTCGGCCAGCTTGACCACGTTCCGCTCGTAGGTCAGGAACATGTCCGCGCCGTTCCCGTCGTACGGGCGGTCGAGGCTGACGACCCGGGACCGGTTCGCGTAGTCGCCCTGCGGGCCCTTGTACAGGTCGTAGCCGCCCCAGGTGTTGTACGCCTGCCAGGTCTCGATGCCGTTCTTGATGACGACTTTGCCCGCGGTGCTGGCCGAGCGGACGGTCACCGGCACGTAACGCTGCCCTCCCGAGTCCGCGTCCAGCCGGAGCAGGTACGAGCCCGGCGGCCAGTCGTCCGTGGGCACGTCCAGCATCGGGTCCCAGTCCGTCTGGATCGTGTTCGTCGAGGGGGTCAGCACGGGGCCGTTCTGCTGGTGGCCGCGCAGCGGGCCGGATTGCCACACCTTGCGCGCCCCGTAGCCCTGGTACCAGCCCAGCCGGTACGCGGTCACCTGGTACCCCGCGGACGTGGACGAGACGAACAGCGGGAATGGGTCCCCCTGCCGCACGCTGGCCTGGCCCGCGTACCCCTCGATCTCGTGCTCGGCGCCCAGATGGCGGATCACCCAGTGCGGGTCGCCGGGCCGCGCGTTCTCCGCGATCGGCGCGGAGGAGGGCCGCGGGGTCCGGCTGGCGGCCGGGGCGGCCGTCCCGCTTCCGGCCGCCGGCTTCGAGCAGGCCGCGACGGCGGCCGCTATGGTCCCGGCCGCGGCTGCCCCGAGGAATGCTCTCCGGCCGAGCTTGCCGTCGCCACTCATGGCATAAGAATGCCGCAGCCCGGCAGTGCGCGTGACAATCGATGCTTATTGTGCCGGTGACAAAATCGGTTGCCCCTGACCGGCCCCCTCTGCCGTACTCGCGGCCGTCAGCGGATGCCGAAGGTCAGCGGACGACTTTGGTGTCGATCTGGTCGAAGTCACCCACGCCGTTGCTGACGCCGCCGCCACCCGACCATTGCCACATCAGCGCGTGCGGGCTGGAGGTGGTCACGCCGCCGAAGAACCGGGCGCAGGTCGACGTGCCCTTCAGGCACCAGCCGACCGGGGCCGCGGCGAAGTTCGTCGTCTCGGGCTCATACGTCCACTCGTCGACGTTCGGAATCTGCGAGGCGGTGCCGGTGCCGAAGATCGAGGCCCAGATGCCCGGCTCGGAGTAGACACCGGGCGTGTAGCCGTGCGCGTTCTCGTAATCGTAGAAGCCGTTGAAGTCGGCTCGGTCGACGCTGGCCGGGATGTAGCTCGCCTTCGTGACGCCGCTGCACGCCGAGGTGTAGACACTGTTCCAGCCGTTGTCATGGGCGGGGGCAACGCCGGGCAGTTCGACGTCCATGAAGAGCACCCGGTACTTGATGTACAGCTTGTTGGCGTCCGCCACGGCCTGTGCGGCCTGGCGCTGGCCCCAGGCGTAGGCCTCGGTCGTGGTGCCGTTGTAGTTCGGGTCCACGCCCGGTCCGCCCATGAACCAGTAGACGCCCAGCCCGATACCGACGCCGTAGCTGGTGTAGTTCGTGTTGGCCTGCGAGGCGTTGGTCCCGGACCACGCGGTGAAGCCGCCCCGGCAGCCCAGCCAAACCGCCCAGCTGCCGGTCATGCCGATGTAGCCGGCGTAGCGGCCGCCGATCTTCGGTTCCTGATAGGGGGCGCTGCCGCTGATCTTGATGGGCAGGCTGTCCGTGCCGTACCAGAATCCGGCGGGGCTGTCCCCGTCGGGCCGGGCCGCGCTGGCCGCCGCGCCGACGTGGGCGGCCGTGCTGGTCGCCGCGTTCGCGGCCGGGCTGACGGCCGCGGCCGCGAGGCCGCCCGTCAGGGCCAGCACCGCCGTGGCGGCGAGCGCCCGGCGCATTCGTGTGGGCGTGAACCTCATGGCGCCGTCGCCTCCGTGACGTAGCCGCGGCCCGGTGGCCTCGGTGAACTGGATGCTACGTCTATAAGACGGCCATTGGTGGGTCCTGGTTGGGGTTGTCGGGCCATGTCGGCTCGTTTCTTACGCTCGCCCCGCCGGCGGACGGTGTCCGGCCACCGAACGGGCGGCATTTTCCGGCCGACCTTTAGCTGAACAAGCCGGTCATCCTGTGTCAGGCTGGTGTCATGGGCGCAGATGAGACGCGGCGGCTTCTGCTGCTGCGGCACGCCAAGTCGGCGTGGCCGGATATGGCCGACAGTGAACGGCCGCTGAACGACCGTGGGCGCCGCGATGCTCCGGTGATGGGGCGGTGGCTACGGGACGGCGGGTACGTCCCCGACGTGGTGCTGTGCTCCACCGCGCGCCGGACCCGCGATACCTGGGCGTTGCTGGCCGGCGAACTGGACGCGAAGCCGGACGTCCGTTACGAGCAGCGCATCTACGAGGCGACCGCGCTCAGCCTGCTCCACCTGCTCCGCGAGGCCGGCGATGATTACCGGACGGTCCTGCTGATCGGGCACAACCCGGGAATCGCCGAGCTTGCCGTGGGGATCGCGCAGATGACGGACGGCCCGGCCGCCGAGCCGCTGGAGCGGGTGCGGGAGAAGTTCCCCACCGCCGCCGTCGCCGTCCTGGAGTTCAAGGGGGACTGGGCGGACCTGATCCCCGGTGAGGCGCGCATGATCGACTTCGCCGTGCCGCGGAACGTTCCGGAGTGAGCGAGCCGTCACCGCCCTCCGGCCAGGGCTGGGTAACTCCTACCTTTGCGTTATATGTACGGCCGTGCGTTGTGGACGTAACGCCGGCGACCACGTCCTGACCCAGGTGCTGGCCCGGACGGACGTGGTGAACTGGCTCAGCGCGCGGGTGGCGGGCATTCCCGCCCCCCGCAACTGCTGACCGCCCCGCCCACCCCGGCTGTCCCCCGCGCCACGGCGGCCCGGGCGCGGGGGACGGCCGGGGGTCAGGTGCCGAGGGAGGCGACGGCGGGGATGACCTCGCTGCCCATGACCTCCAGCGGGGTGATCTCATGGACACCTCTCAGGCCGCCGATCACCGCCTGGATCCCGGCCTCCGCGAGCTGCCCGAGCCGGTCGATCACCTCGCCGGCCTTCTCGCCCTTCGGGCCGACGTCGAAGGGGAAGATGGCGGTCTTCTCGATCTCGTCGTAGTTCCGGCCCTCGCGCTCGCAGTGCTCACGCAGCACCTCGAGCTTGTGGCCGAGCTCCGGGGTGGGGAACAGGTTGCACGCCTGCGCGTACTTGGCCACCAGCCGCAGGGTCTTCTTCTCCCCGCCGCCCCCGATCATGATCGGCGGGTGCGGCCTGGTCAGGGCCTGCGGTGAGTTGAGCGGGCGCTCCAGATGATTGAGCTTGCCGTTATAGGGACTCTCGTCCCCGGCCCACATCTGCAGGCAGATCTGGATGCTCTCCTCGAGCTGCTCGAACCGCTCGGACATCGGCGGGAACCGGATGCCCAGGCCACGCGACTCCTCCTCGTTCCAGCCCGCCCCGATCCCCAGCCACGCCCGGCCGCCGGACAGCACGTCCAGGGTGGTGATGGTCTTGCCCAGCAGGCCCGGATACCGGTAGATGGCCGCGGTGACGAGCGTGCCGAGCCGGGCCCGCGACGTGTGCGCGGCCAGGAAACCGAGCGTGGTGTACGCCTCCAGCATTTCGTGCTCGGCCGGTCCCACCACGGAAATCTGGAACAGGTGGTCCATGACCATGATGCGGTCGAAGCCAGTGTCATCCGCGGTGCGGGCGATAGTGGCCAGGGCCGGGCCGATCTGTGCGGCGCCCCCTGGCCAGGTGAAATCAGGAATCTGAAGTCCGATCTTCACGCGAACACCTCCGGTCACAAGGCTTTCATAACCGCCGGCTGGCTCCGCTCAGCGGCCTCCCGCGAGCAGGCGGCCGCGGACCGTCTCGTCCAGGGCCGCGTCCGCGGCGGTCCAGGCCAGGCCGATCGCCCCGTCCACGAGTGCCTGGTCCGCGGCCGGGCTGACGCAATGTGCGGCGAACTCCTTCTGGTGGTTGACCGCAGGCAGCGAGCCGATCCCGATGTAGGGGTGGATCGACGGCACGATCAGGGAGACGTTGCCCATGTCGGTGGAGGCGCGGTTCATCCGGCCGGCGGCCGCGGCATCCCCGGCTGTCCCCGCACCAGAGCCTCCCGCACCAGGGTCCCCGGCACCCGGGGCCGCCCCCTCCGGGGGCGCGAACCGCCGGCCGAGCCGCTCCGCGTTGGCGCGGTAGAGCGGCAGCAGGTCGGGATCGTTGCGGAATTCGGCGTAGGGCGGCGCTTCCACCTCGATCTCCAGCTCACACCCGGTGGCGAGCGCCCCGGCCTCGAAGCAGCGCCGCACGCGGGGCTCCAGCGCGGCCAGTTCGTGCAGGGTCTCGGCCCGGGCGTACCAGCGGCCTTCGGTGCGGTCCGGGATTATGTTGGGGGCGTCCCCGCCGTGGGTGATGATCCCGTGCACCCGGGTGCTCGGCGGCAACTGCTGGCGCAGCAGCCCGATCGCGACCTGCGCGATCGTGAACGCGTCGGCGGCGTTGACACCGCGCTCGGGGTAGGCGGCCGCGTGCGTGGCCTGGCCCCGGTAGCGGACCAGCATGTGCGAGGCGGCGAACGGCCGGGCCTCCGCGACGTCGACCGGGCCCGGGTGCACCATCATCGCCGCGTGCACGCCACGGAACGCCCCGCGTTCCAGCATGTACACCTTGCCCCCGCCGCCTTCCTCGGCCGGTGTCCCGAACACCGTCACGGTGAGCCCCAGGTCGTCGGCGGCCGCCGCGAGCGCGAGGCCGGCCCCCACGGCGGCGGCCGCGATGATGTTGTGCCCGCAGGCGTGCCCGAGCCCGGGGAGGGCGTCGTATTCGGCGCAGATGCCCACGTGCAGCGGCCCGGTGCCGGTCCGGGCGATGAACGCGGTCGGCAGCCCGCAGGCGCCTGCCTCCACGTCGAACCCGGCGTCGGCCAGTTCCGCGCTGACCCAGGCGGCGGCGCGCTCCTCGGACCACGCGACCTCGGGGTGGGCGTGCAGCCGGTGACTCAGCTCCGTCAGCCGTTCCCGCGCGCCCATGACCGTGCCGGCGATGGTGTCCTTGACGTCCATCCGGGCTCCTCTCCGTGACTCGGCGCCGACGATATCGCGGCGGCGGATAACCGGGTTGTCCCCGTCCGCGGGAGAAGGCCAGCATGGAGGGATGCAGGACTTCGCTCCCCGCCCCGGCGAGACGCTCGAGTACGGGCCGGTCACCCTCCGCCGATGGCGGTGGCACGACGAAGAGGCCGCCTACACGGCGGTCATCGAGTCGATGGACCATCTGCGGCCGTGGATGCCGTGGGCGCCGGCGTACACCCGGGAGAACGCCATCGGCTTCCTCGCCGCCTGTGAGCAGGACTGGAACAGCGGCGTGGCCTACAACTACGCGATCACCGTGGGCGGGCAGATTGCGGGCAGCTGCGGGCTGATGGCGAGGATCGCCCCGGGCGGACTGGAGATCGGGTACTGGGTGCACCAGGCGTACGTCCGCCGCGGGCTGGCCACGGCGTCCGCCGCCGCGCTGACGGACGCCGCGTTCCGGCTGCCCGGCATCGACCACGTCGAGATCGTGCACGACGAGCTCAACGAGGCCAGTGCGGCGGTTCCGCGCAAACTCGGTTTCACCGAGCTGGGGTCGCGGTCACTCGACATCAAGCCGGAGGCCGGGACCGGGACCGGGATCGTCTGGCGTCTCACCCGCCCGTAGCGCCCTCGGCCGTGGCCGTGGCCCGCGCAGGCGCGGGGGCAGGCACCGTGCTGCCCTCGAGCAGGACCCGGGCGACCAGCGCCGGGTCGTCCGTCATCGGAACGTGCCCGCAGCCCGGCAGCAGGACGAAACGGGCCTGGGGCAGGCGCTGCCGGGCGACGTCGGCCTGGCCGGCCGGAAGCAGCCGGTCGTGCGTCCCCCAGGCGATCGTGACGGGCACGTCGTCCGGGATGTCCAGGGTGAACGACACCGGGACGTCCAGGATCTCTTTCATCGTGACGCGGGCCGTGCGGAAGGCGTCGGCGTCGGCGCGCGCCTGCTCGGGGCTGAGCTGGGACGGCTTGGCGACGATGGCGGCGTACATGAAGGCGCGGCCGGCCCGGGATCGCGTCAGGCCGGCGGCGACCGGATGGACCCCCGCACTGGCCGCCTGCATGACCGTGAAGATCGCCTTGGCCCGCCGGAAGTCCGCGCCGCGCCGCCAGAACCCGGCGGGCGACAGCCCGGTCGCGCTGGCGGCCCGCCCGTGGGCCGCGAGAATCAGCGCCAGCACCCCGCCGAGCGAGTTCCCGGCCACGTGCGGGCGATCCAGGCCCTGGGAGTCGAGAAAGGCGGCGACCTCCGCGGCCAGCGCCTCCACCGGCGGACGCCCGTCCAGCCGCAGCGGCGGCGACTCGCCGTGGCCGGGGAGATCGACCAGGATCAGCTCCCGGCTGGGGGCCAGCAGCCCGGTGACGGCGTTCCACGCCTGGCGGTGGTGCCCGATGCCGTGCAGCAGGACGAGGGGCGGTCCCGAGCCCACCCGTTCGAACGCGAGTCCCATGACCTGACCTCCGTTACTGACGGGTAACAAAAATCGTACGGCGGCCGCACGCGCGGGGCAAGAGCCATCGCGTGCGCGGTTACCGCGGTCACGGCGACGGCCGCGCAAAAGGGGCGAATAAGAGAAGCCTTAATCGGCGGTCGCCATGTCCGCCGGCGCGAACTAAAGTCGGTCAGACCAGTTGACGGCCGGAGGGATACGCGCATGGCTGAGCCAGTCGAGGCCCTTGAGGTCCTGCGGGAAGTGTGGAGCGCGCAGGGTCAGGGCGGTGCCGACCTGGACGAGGTCCTGGGCCACCACGGTCACGGCAAGTCCTGCAAGAACATGCAGAACGTCGGATTTGACGGCACGGACGAAGACATCCGGGCCGCGTGGCGCGGCAGGCTGGAGCGGGAGGGCAAGCTGAACTCCGGCGCGAGCCTGAAGGACCTCGTATTCGGTTCCGCGCCCGGCGCGCCCAACGCCCCCACCGCGCGCTGACTCGTGCCGGACGAAGCCGACGGGCACGGATCACCGGGCCACGCGGGCCTTCCCCAAAGCGTCGGCGAACTGACCGGCATCTTGCGCGAGGGCGGTTACCTGGCCGACCGGGGCCTGGCTACCACCTTGTTCGTCGCGCTGTCGCTGCAGCGTCCCGTGCTGCTCGAAGGTGAAGTGGGGGTGGGCAAGACCGAGGCGGCCAAGGTGCTCGCGTCGGTGTTCGGCCGGAAGCTGATCCGGCTGCAGTGCTACGAGGGCATCGACACCAGCCAGGCGCTGTACGAGTGGGACTACGCCCGCCAGATGCTGCACATCCGGGCCATGTCGGAGCATCAGCTCGCCGGTGACGAGGCCGTGGAGAAACTCTTCGGCCCGAAGTTCCTGCTGGAACGGCCGCTGCTGGAGGCGGTCCGGGCCGGCGACCGGGCGGTGCTGCTGATCGACGAGGTGGACCGGGCCGACGACGAGTTCGAGGCGTTCCTGCTCGAGGTGCTCTCCGACTTCCAGGTCAGCATCCCCGAGGTGGGCACGATCCGCGCGGAGAGCCCGCCGCTGGTCATCCTCACCTCGAACCGGACCCGTGAGCTGCACGACGCGCTCAAGCGGCGCTGCCTCTACCACTGGATCGGGTACCCGTCCGCCGAGCGTGAGCTGGAGATCGTCAC
Source organism: Actinomycetota bacterium (assembly GCA_003164955.1). Classification (GTDB taxonomy): domain Bacteria; phylum Actinomycetota; class Actinomycetes; order Streptosporangiales; family Streptosporangiaceae; genus Bog-532. Next base: position 38,168 of record PLRW01000247.1, on the reverse strand, counting down.
CGTCCGGGAGCCGGACGTCGCGCAGACCCTGGCGCGGAAGGTGGTCGCGGCCGTGCACCGGCTTCGCGAGCTGGACCTGGCCAAGCCGCCGGGTGTGGCCGAGACCATCGACTGGGCGCGCACCCTCGACTTCCTCGGCGAGACGGACCTGGACGAGGACAACGCCTCTGTCACTCTCGGCGCGGTGCTGAAGGAACGCGACGATCTCGACCTCGTCCGCGAGAACCTCAGGGAGATCACGTCCGGTGCCTGAGCGGGCCGCACCGGAGCCGGACCCCGGCCCGGTCACCCATCCGGAGCCTGGCGCACCGCCCTTCGTCGGCGTCCTGTCGGGCTTCGTGGCCGCTCTCCGGGCGGCCGGGCTGGCCGCCGGCACCGGCGACCTGCTGGTCTACTGCGCGGCCATGGTGCCGCTGGACCCGACCGACCTGCTCGACCTGTACTGGGCGGGCCGCGCGACGCTGGTCAGCCGCAAGGACGACATCGAGGTCTACGACCAGGTGTTCCGCGCGTATTTCCTCGCGGACAGCGCCCCGGCCCCGGCCATGATGACGATCAGCGCGCAGATCGCCGCGCAGGTGGAGGGGGCGGTGCTTGATGTGCCGGCCACCGACCCGCCCGGGGGCGGGGACGAAGAGGAGGCCACGCTCGGCCTGATGGCCTCGGCCGCCGAAGCGCTCCGGCGCAAGTCGTTCGACGCCTGCACCCCGGAGGAGCTGGCGGCGGTGCGCCGGATCATGGCCAGGATGCGGCTCACCCCGCCGAAGCGCCGCACCCGGCGCGCCCAGCCCGCGCGCTCCGGGCGGGCCCCGGACCTGCGCCGGACGGTGCGGGCCTCGATGCGGACGGGTGGCGAGCCCGCGGAGCTGCGCTGGCAGCGGCGCAAGGTCAAGCTCCGGCCGCTCATTCTCATCCTCGACATCTCCGGGTCGATGGCCGACTACTCGCGGAGCCTGCTGCAGTTCGCGCACTCGGCCCGGCGGGCGTCCGGCCGGGTCGAGGTGTTCTGCTTCGGTACCCGGCTCACCCGCATCACCCGCCCGCTGGGCCGGCGCCGCCCGGACGAGGCCCTGGAGCAGGCCGCCCACGCCGTCCTCGACTGGGAGGGCGGGACGCGGATCGGGGACTCGCTGGACACCTTCGTCCGGCAGTGGGGGCGGCGTGGCCTGGCCCGCGGCGGGGTGGTGGTCATCTGCTCGGACGGCCTGGACCGGGGTGACCCGGAGATCCTGGCTAACGCGATGGAGCGGCTCTCCCGGCAGTGTCACCGGCTGGTCTGGCTGAACCCGCACAAGGGACATAACCCGGACTTCCGGCCGAGCACGCTGGGCATGATGGTGGTCGCGCCGCACATCGACCTACTGCTGTCCGGCCACGATCTAGATAGCCTGGAAGAACTGGCGGCGCTGTTGCCGGGATTGAGCTAGGAGCGTCCGGTGAAGTGGAGTGTGGGCATCGAGGCCGAGGGTGACCGGGTGCTGGAGCACGAGGAGATCGTGGAGCTCGCCGACGCCGTCGCGGCCAGTTCCGGCATCGCGACCGGCATCGGGAGCAGCCGGTACGGCGCCCAGCTGATCGTCGAGGCCGAGGACCGCGACGAGGCGATACGGAAGGCCACCGCGGAGTTCGGCCAGGCGGTCACGCGGGCGCGACTGCCCGTCTATCCCGTGGTCCGGGTCGAGGCGATCAGCGAAGAAGAAGACGAGGAACTGTGAGGCCGCCCGCGGTCATCCCGGCGGGCAGGCTCCGGTGATCCGGCTGGGCTCGCTGGCCGGCTACCCGTTCGAGGGCCCGCGGCTGCTGGCCGGGTGGACGCCGCCGAGCGTGCCGGCCGTCTATGCGATCGCGTACAAGCCCGACCCGGAGACCAAGCCGGAACGGTACGCGGTGATCTACATCGGCCACGGCGACGACCTCAGCGCCGAGCGCTTCCCGTTCAAGCATCCCCGGTCGCCGTGCTGGGTGCAGCGTGCGGGCTCCCGCTGGAAGGTCTATATCTGCACCTACGAGGTACCGGGCGGTGGCCGGGCACACCGGGAGCAGATCGCCCGCGAGCTGACCGCGATCTACCGTCCGCGCTGTAACACCCAGCAGTACGACCAGGCCTGGAAGGACCACTGGATCGGCGAGTACTCGGGGACGGGGACCGGCCCGCTGACCTCCCGCGGCCCCGACGATCCTCCGCCCGGTTGAGGAACGACCCCCCGCCCGGTGTCAAGGGCGGGGGGTCGCCCGGTCGTGCGGGCGGGCCGGGGCGGGGCCAGGGCGTTAGCGGGGCGGGGCGAAGCCGACCGCGTCGTGCATGCGCGAGCGGCGGCGGCCGGACGCGGGCCGGGCGGGCTCGCGGTTTTCTTCCTGCGGGGTCCAGGTGGCCCCGGCCACGATCTCCTCGCCCATCCCGTACAGCAGCGGCAGCGCGCCCGCGACCACGCCGCCGGTCTGGTTGATGTGCTCGACATTGGGCCCGATCAGCTTGGCGTGCTCCACGATCGCGGCGACCAGCTCGCCGCACTGCTCGAGGTTGGCGGCGATCCGGTTGAGCAGGGTGCCGGCCCAGTACAGGTAGACCGCGAGCCCGGCGATCAGCAGCACGATCTCCAGCACGGTCAGGACGACCAGCGTGGTCATGACTTCACCTTCCCGAGCACCCGGCCGAGGAACAAATGGTGCTGCAGGCCCTCGGCGAGGACCGCCTCGACGCCGCCCGCGACCACCGGGAGCAGCGAGGTGGCCTCGGTGTTCGCGGCCGCGGTCGTCAGCGTGTCCCGCACCTCGACGACCCGGCGGTCAATGATCTTCACCAGGTAGATGAGCAGGCTGAGCAGGGCGACGACGGCCAGGATCACGACGAAGCCGACGATGAGCCCGATCGTCCACGCGGTGTGCTGCCCGGAAGACAGCGCTAGCACGTGCGGTTGCATGCCTAGCCTCCCAGCCTTTCCCGGCCGCGCTTCAGCCCGGCGATGATGAGCGTGGCGTGCTCGATGGTGGTGTTCAGGTCCTTCAGCGGCGCGGTATTCCGCGCGGCCGCGGCGAGCTGGTCGTTGATCAGCGGCGCGGCCTTGCCGATCGATCGGGCCAGCAGCAGGATCGGCGTCACCAGCGCGACGACGACCAGGACCACCAGGATGCCGATCCCGTAACCGATCCACCAGCCGGTGTAGCTCATGACGTCATCCCTCTCACCGTCATCCCCCTCACACCGTCTCGCAGAAGTCGCGGACCGGTTTCAGGCTCGTGTTCACCGACGCCACCACGTCCGGGACGCCGCTGGTCTGCTGCGCGACCACGGTGACGCCGCCGAGGACCTGGCCGAGCGTCGCGCGTGTGGCCCGTAGATGGAAGATGACCCGCAGCAGGCCCACCGCGGTAATCCCGACGATCAGCGCGGCAACGACGATGGTGAACCAGGCGACAGCCGGCATGACGCGCTCTCCTTTCTGTCCGCCGAGCCTGCTCGGTGACCGAGCCCGCTCGGTACGCCGAATCGGCTCAGCCGAGAAGTTTGCTGACGGGGCCGGCGTAGCGCACCGCGCCGACGGCCACCGCCTTGATGGTGCTGTCCGTCGTGGCCAGTGCCTCCGGGACGCCGTCCAGCTCGCCGATCAGGGCGACACCGCCGCCGAGGATCTCGTCGCTGGCGCCCCGGATCCGCTCCAGCGCCGCCAGCACCCGGTTGAGCAGCGCGATAACCACCGGCAGGACCACCACCAGCAGGACGATGCTGCCGATCCACCACAAGACCATGGCTCGTTCTCCTCAGCTCGGGTTGGGCGCCTGGTAGGGCACGAAGAACCGGCGGAAGACCCGGCGCAGCACCATCCGCAGGGCCTGCAGGGCCACCATGAGCCCGCTCGCCTCGGCCGCCGCGGGCGCCCCGGTGTCCAGCGATTCGCCGCGGTCCAGCCGGGCGATCCCGTCTTGCAGGTTGGTGGCGAAATCGCGCATCAGGACCGAAGTGACGTCGGAGATCATGCCGCGGCCGTACTGCGCGGCCGCGCCGGAGATCTGCAGGTCCTGGGACACGCCGACCTTGGTGCCGGCGCGGGAGCGGGTCAGGCTGGCCGTGACGGTCATCGCGGCCTGGCCCCGGCCCTTCTCGTCGGCCCCGGCGGCGTTCACCACGATGCGCTTGGCTTCGTTGTCCCGTTCGGCGATGTCCGCCGTCCCCGCGAAGCGCATCCGGACCGGGCCCATCCGGATGCTGACCCGCCCCTTGTACTTCTCGTCGCCGAGGTCGTCGGTCAGTTCGGTGCCGGGCAGGCAGGCGGCTACGTGCGGAATGTCGTCGAAGAACCGCCACACCTTGTCGATCGGCGCAGCGACCTCGAACTCGTTCGTGATCAGCATCGGGTCTCTTTTCCGAGGTAGGCCACGGGGTCCTGCTCGAACGCACGGCGGCAGCCGGCGCAGCAGAAGTAGTAACCGGTGCCCGCGTAAGTGAGCGGGTAGGCGGACGGCCCGGCGGTGACGGTCATCCCGCACACGGGATCGACGGCGTCCTCGGCTCCGGAGGGAGCGGCCGCCCCCGTGGGCAGCGCGTCCGGGCCGTGGACGCCGGCCGTGCGGCCCGGGCCTGCCGTGAGCGCGCCCGACGCGCGCAACTGGACGAGCTCGGCGAGGATGGCGACCGCGATCTCCTGGTGCGTCGTGTGGCCCAGGTCCAGGCCCGCCGGGACCCGCACCTTGTCCAGCTCATCCTGCGGCACGCCGCGTTCGGCGAGGTAGCCGAGCACGGCCGCGCCGCGCCGGGCCGAGCCGACCAGGCCGACGTAGGCCGGGCGGGCCGCGATCGCGGCCGTGATGGCCTCCTCGTCGTGATGGCCCTGAGTGGCCACCACCACGATCGACCGCTCGCTCGCGTTAGCGGCGGTGAAGTCCTGGCCCGCGACCAGGTCGGTACGCCAGCCCAGCGCCCGGGACAGGTCGGCCAGGGTGCGGGCCATCGGTGAGTGGCCGACCACCACGAGGTGCGGGGCCGGCTGGATCGGTTCGATGTACACCTCCAGTGCGCCTTCGCTCTGGCAGGAGATGGGCACGAAGTCCATGCCCTCGGGCAGCGGGCCGCCGAACTGCTCGGCGGTCCCGAGCAGCAGCAGCCGCGGCACGCCTTCGGCGATCACCTCGCGGGCCTGCCGGATCACCACCGGCTCCGCGCAGGCGCCGCCGATCCAGCCGTCCAGCTGGCCGGAGGCGGTGATGATCGCGCGGCAGCTTTCCTTGCCCGAGGATGGCCCCTGCCGCCAGACCACGGTCGCGAGCGCGAACGGCTCACCGCGCCGGGCCAGCTCCGCGCCCTGCTCAAGGAATCCCCAGCCGTCCATGACGCATCCCCTCCCTATCCGTCCGACCGGACGGGAGGCGCGCCGGATACGTCGTGGCGCTCGGTGATCGCTTCCCACACCCGGTCGGGCAGCAGCGGCATGTCGATGTTGCGGACACCGGTGCCGGCGAGCGCGTCCATCACTGCGTTCACGAACGCGGCCGGGCCGCCGACCGCCGCGCACTCGCCGACGCCCTTGGCGCCGATCGGGTGGTGCGGGCACGGGGTCACGACCTCGCCGTGCAGTTCGAAGCCCGGCGTTTCCCACGAGGTCGGGATCAGGTAGTCCATGTAGTTGGACCCGATGCAGTTGCCCTCGGAGTCGAACGTGATGAACTGCATGCTGGACATGGCGAAGGCCTCGGTGAGGCCGCCCATGATCTGCCCCTCGACGATCATCGGGTTGATCCGCACCCCGCAGTCGTCCACCGCGACCATGTTCAGCACGTCCCAGACCCCGGTTTCGGGGTCGACCTCGACGGTGACGATGTAGCAGGCGAACGGCCAGGTGAGGTTGGGCGGGTCGTAGTAGGCGTTGTTCTCCAGGCCCGGCTCCATGCCGTCCGGCATGTTGCTGTAGGCGGCCATCGCGCATTCCTGGATGGTCACGCCCCGGTCCGGGGCGCTGCGCACGTAGAACCGGCCCAGCTCCCACTCGATGTCCTCCTCGGACACCTCCAGCAGGTGCGCGGCCAGCTTGCGGGCCTTGGCGCGGACCTTCCGGCAGACCATGGCGATCGCGGCGCCGGCCACGGGCGTGCTGCGCGAGGCGTAGGTGCCCATGCCGAACGGTGCCGTGTCGGTGTCACCCTCCTCCACGGTCACGTCATCGGCCGGGATGCCCAGCTCGTGCGCGACGATCTGGGCCCAGGTCGTCTCGTGGCCCTGGCCCTGGCCGCGCGCGCCGGTGCGCAGCAGGGCCTTGCCGGTCATGTGCACCCGGATCTCGGCCGAGTCGAACATCTTGATCCCGAGGATGTCGTACTCGCGGCTGTTGCCCGCGCCCAGCGGCTCGCTCATCGTGGAGATGCCGATACCGAGCAGCCGGCCGTTCTTCCTGGCCTCCTCCTTCTGCCGGAGGAAGTCCTCGTAGCCCACGGCCTTGAGGCCCAGCTCGAGGCACGCGCCGTACTGACCGGAGTCGAGCAGGAAGCCGAGCGGGGTGCGGTGCGGGAACTGGTCGTCGCGCACCAGGTTGATCCGGCGGAACTCGGCCTGGTCCATGCCCAGGTCGTTCGCGGCGGCGTGCATCATCCGTTCCTGGAAGAACATCGCCTCGGTCACCCGGAACGAGCACCGGTACGCGACCCCGCCGGGCGCCTTGTTCGTGTACAGCCCCCGCGCGGCCAGGTGCGCGACCGGAACGTCGTAACAGCCGAACGTCGAGTGCATGAGGCCGATCTTGAACTTGCTCGGCTGCGCGTCGGAGAAGAACGCGCCGTGGTCGGCCAGGGTGCGCATCCGCATGCCGAGGATCTTGCCGTCGCGGCGCAGCGCCAGCTCGCCGTCCAGGTAGACGTCCCGGGCGAAGCCGGTGGAGATCAGGTTCCCGGTCTTGTCCTCGATCCACTTGACCGGGCGCTCCAGCAGGATGGAAGCCAGGATGGAGCAGACGTACCCGGGGTAGACGGGGACCTTGTTGCCGAAGCCGCCGCCGATGTCGGGGGAGATGATCCGGATCATGTGCTCCGGCAGTTCGGCGACCAGCGCGACCGCGGCCCGGATGATGTGCGGCGCCTGGGTCGTCATGTATACGGTGAGCTTGGACGTGGACCGGTTGAAGTCCGCGATCGAGCCGCAGCATTCGATCGGGCTGGGGTGCGAGCGCGGGTAGTGCAGCTGCAGCCGCGAGACCACGTCCGCCTGCTCGAAGGCCCGGTCGGTGCCCTCGGCGTCGCCGACTTCCCAGTCGTAGATGACGTTGCCGGCCTGGTTTTCCTTGTCGTCCCGGATGATGGGGGCGTCCGGCTCGCCGGCCTGCATCGGGTTGACGACGACCGGCAGCGGCTCGTAGTCGATCTCGATGGCCTCGCACGCGTCCTTGGCGATGTAGGGGTCATCGGCGATGACGCACGCGACCTCCTGACCCTGGAAACGCACCTTGTCGGTGGCCAGCACGGCCTGGGTGTCGTAGGACAGCGTCGGCATCCACGCCAGGTTGCGGGTGGCCATCATCTCGCCGGTGAGCACCAGGTGCACCCCGGGGATCTCCCACGCCTTGCTGGCGTCGATCCGGGTGATCCGCGCGTGCGCGACCGGGCTGCGCAGGATCTCCATGTGCAGCATGCCGGGCAGGTGAATGTCGTCGGTGTAGTTGCCCTTGCCGCGGATGAAGCGGTTGTCCTCGACGCGCTTGCGGCTCGCGCCCATCCCGCCGATCTTGATCTCGTCCAGTGCCTGAGTCATGGCCTGGCTCCCTTCTCAGGTCTGGTTCAGCCTGCGGACTGGGACCGCAGTTTTTCGGCGGCCCAGAGCACCGACTTCACGATGTTCTGGTAGCCGGTGCAGCGGCACAGGTTGCCGGACAGGCCCCAGCGGATGTCTTCCTCGGTGGGGTCGGGGTTGCGGTCCAGCAGGGCCTTGGCGGCCATCATCATGCCGGGGGTGCAGAACCCGCACTGCAGCCCGTGCTCCTCCTTGAAGCCCTCCTGCAGCGGGTGCAGTTCGCTCTGCGTGGCCAGCCCTTCGACGGTGGTCACTTCGCGCCCCTCGGCCTGGACCGCGAACATCGTGCACGACTTCACCGCGCGCCCGTCGACGAGCACCGTGCAGGCGCCGCAGTTGGTGGTGTCGCACCCGGTGTGCGTGCCGGTCAGCCCCATGCCGTGCCGGAGCAGGTGGGCCAGCAGCAGCCGCGGCTCGACCTCGGCGATGACCTTCCGGCCGTTGACCCTGATCGTCACGCGCTGCTGGGGGATCTCCGGGCCGCCCTCTGCGCCGGTCTCCTCGTAGATGATCGTCATGTCAGGCGGCCCTTTCCTGTGTCCCCTCGATGCGGCCGAGGATGCGGACCACGAAGGTGCGCACGATGTGCCGCTTGTACGTCGCGCTGCCGCGATGGTCGGACTTGGGCTGTGCCGCCTCCGCGGCGAGCCGGCCGGCCTCGGCGATGGTCTCGGCGGTCAGCGGCCGTCCGGTCAGGGCCGCTTCGGCCGCGGTGGCCTTGATCGTCGATCCGCCCACGCCGGTGAGCGCGATCCCGGCCCGCGTGACCATCGCGCCGTCGGTCTCGATGGCCACGGCCACGCCGGCGGTGGCGAAGTCGCCGACCCGTCGTTCCAGCTTCAGGTAGCCGCCGGCCGGTGCGCCCCGTGGCGCCGGGATGATCGCCTCGACCGCGATCTCGTCGTGCGCGAGCGCGTTCTCGAACGGGCCGAGCACGAAGTCCGCGGCCGGGATCGTGCGGCGGCCGTCCGGGCCGTGCGCCACGATCGAGCCGCCCAGCGCGAGCACCACTGACGCCCAGTCGCCCTGGGGGTCGGCGTGGCACAGCGAGCCGACCAGCGTGCCGCGATTGCGGACGAGGGGGTCGGCGATCAGCGGGGCGGCCGCGGCCATCGTCGGCTGACGGCTCTGCAGCAGGCCGGAGTGCTCCAGGTCGGCGTGCCGGCACAGGGCCCCGACGTGAATGCTGCCGTCGGGATCGGCGTGGTGGTAGTCCAGGCCGGGGATGTTGTTGATGTCGACGAGCAGCTCAGGCGAGGCGAAGCGGAGCTTCATCATCGGGATCAGGCTCTGGCCGCCGGCCAGGACCTTGGCCTCGTCGCCGCCGTCGCGCAGCAGCCGGACCGCCTGATCGAGGGAACGTGCAGCCTCGTAGCGGAACCGAGACGGATACATGCCGGGCTCCTGCCCTTCGTTGGACGTGGAACGTAACGTCAGTGCCGGTCGCTGCGCTGTACTGGCGTGTGCTGTATTGGCGTCTGGCCCAGCTGCGGCGGCGTCTGGTCATGCGGCGTCGGAACGTCGTGCCGCGCCGCCGCCCCGGTCTTCGCCGCCGCCCCGGTCTTCGCCGGCGGCCCGGTCTCCCCGGGTGGCTCGGGCGGCTCGGCCACGGCGACCGGCAGCGAGTCTTCTTCCGGATCCGGCCGCGGCTCCTGGTGCGGCGGCCACGGCCCCGGCACCGGCTGGCCCGCGATCTTCAGGAAGTCCATCAGCTCGGGCCACGCCCACACGGTGGGGCTCTTGCCCGTCTTCGGTGCTCCCTCGACCAGCTCATACAGGCGGGGATTGCCACGACTGTGCCCGCTGGACTCGATCCGCATCGCGTACTCCTGAATTAAGGACGGCGCGATCCCCGCGCCGTATTCGCGTCCGCACATCATGTGCTCAGCGGACGTGACCCGCAACACACGAATAAGCACTCGCTTAACCGGACCTGAGTGCGACGTATAACCGCAGGTGAGACGGCTTGGGATCAGCCGTGGCCGGGGGCCACGGGCCTGGGATCAGCCGTGGCCGGGGGCCGCGGGCCTGGGATCAGCCGTGGCCGGGGGCCGCGGGCCTGGGATCAGCCGTGCGCAAGGGCCAGCAAGGTCACGATGGCCAGAACGAACGTGACGGCGGCGCCCGAGCCGTGAACCAGGAGACGCCGGGCCGGGTAACGTCCGCCGGCTTCACCGGCCCGCGCGTTGATCAGGTACCAGGTCACTCCCGCGGCGATCGTCACCACGATCACCCCGAGCGCGACCCACGCGAACCCGCGGAAGCGGGTGAACACGAACGCGATCCAGCAGCCCAGGCCCACGATCCCGAGCGCCGGGTGCATGAACTCGAGCAGGGGATGCTCGCCGGGCTGGGTCGTGACCCGGCTGCGGGTGATCGGCGGGACTTTCGCTCCCGCCGCGTAAGCCGCCGCAGCCTCGGGCGGCACGCCCGCCTGGCCCTGGGTGGACGCGGGCGTCTGGCCCTGGGTGGACGCGCCAGCCTGGCCCTGCGCGGGCGCGCCCGCGTTAGCGGGCACCCCCTCGGCCGGGGCGGGCGCGGGCTCCGCCGAGCTACGGGCCGGCCGCCGTGCGGCCAGGAGGGACACGCCCGCCGCCGCCGTGACGATCCAGATCAGCATGGCCGCTATATCCACGGGTCCTCCCAACGCTTCCGACTTTACCGGCCTGCGGGATAGCGTTACCGGCCATGGGATCCGCGCAGGCTAACGCAGTCGATACCGGGATGATGGACCTGGCCCTCGCCCAGGCCCGGGCCAGTCTGGCCGACGGCGGCGTCCCGGTCGGCGCCGTGCTCGCCGAGGGCAGCCAGGTTATCGCGGCCGGGCACAACGAGCGGGTGCAGCGCGGCGATCCCGTCGCGCACGGGGAGATCTCCGCCCTCCGTAACGCCGGCCGCCGCGCGACGTACGCGAGCACCACCATGTACACCACGCTGTCGCCCTGCCCGATGTGCACCGGGGCGATCCTGCTGTTCCAGATTCCCCGCGTCGTCGTCGGCGAGGCCACCACCTTCCCCGGCGACCTTCCCTACCTCGCCGCCCGCGGCGTCGAGGTCGTCCTCCTCAACGACGAGCGCTGCATGGCCGCCATGGAAGAGTTCCAGCAGCGCTACCCCGCCGTCTGGTCCGAAGACATCGGCGGAAGATAGCAGGGATGCATCGGCCTTCGACTTCACTCTGTGGGAGCCCGGGGGTGCGATTCCCCCGGGCCACCCGGACCTTAACCTGCGAGGGCAGATGAGCTGACGTGCCCGACGCTAGCAGGCCCCTAACGGATGAACGGGTTGATGTAGGCGGACTGGCCGCCCGGCGTTCCGGGCTGCCCCCAGAGGATGGATACAGTGCTGCCGGGCCACGGCACGTTGTGGAACGTTGCGTCGACCGTGAAGCTGCCGCCGGGCGCCAGCTCCCACGTCTTGTTAGGGTTCTGGCTGCAGGTCGTCGAAGAGGACGCGACGTAGCCGTCATCGCCGCTGCCGCCCCGCATGTATTCCCGGACGTTGTTGGCGTTCTGCCAGCCACCGGTACTACAGACCCATTCGTTGGTCTGCGAGCCGTAGTTGTGGTAGGTCACGCCGACTGTCCAGTAGAGCGGGACCCCGGAGGAGTACGGCCGCACGGACGTCGATGTCCAGGTGATTCTCACTTGCAGCCCTTGCGCGTTGGCATTGATCAGCGCATTTGGGTCACGGTAGGTGCCGCCCTTGGTGCACCCTTGCCCATTCGGCTTGCATACGCTATGCGGTGCCAGGTGAGAGGACGTGGCCGCCGGGGCTACGGACGCCGTCCCGAGCGTCAGCCCGGTCGCGGCTAACGTGGTCAGCGTGAGGTAGGTTAACTTGTGTCTCATTTGGGACCCCCTAGCTAGTGTTGACGGCCACGGTACGCGCGGGCCTGCCCGCTGGGTAGGGGCCCGATGGTCCCTACCCGTTCCGGTCCTCTAGCCGACCCACCCAACCCAGTTCCGGTGCCCTCTCCCGGGTGTGGCCCCGCAGCCCGACATCGATCCACCGCCGCCAGGCCCCGGCCTCACAGGATGCAGGCCGTTGTCCTCCGGGTGGCCGCACAGTATCCGCACGGGGGCCCCAGCCCCACTCGCGGGGCACTTCCACTCATGCCTGCATTGTTCATTCGTATGTTCGGCTTAGGCGCCTGTCCGGCATCACTCTCCCGGAACGCGGAAGGCACCCTCCGGTTGATCCCCGGGGGCGCCTTCTGGTGGCTGCCGATCGGCTGGGCTATGGCAAGGTGGCCTTGTGCCCAGCGAGCGGCCGCTGTGTCGGCGATGTACCGCAGCGGGGCGCGGAGCGCATGCGGGGGTTCCGGGGGGGCGTCCCCCCGGGCCAGCACCGTAACCTCCCTTAGCTCCAGATCGTGACGTAGACGGGGGGGCGGAACTTTGATGGGGGGACGCCGCCGGCGGGGGACCGCATCAGCTTCATGGCCTCTGGTGTGCTCAGGAAGTGCCGCAGCGACCCGGCGATGGTGGGCCGCCGCTCGCGCTGCAGCGTGGTGGCGTACCAGGTGGCCTCCATCGGCGTCGCCGGTGTCTCGACGACCCGCAGCTCACCCCGGCGGACCTGTGGCTGGAGCAGGTGCGCGACGCCGGGGGCCACGCCCGCGCCGCTGGCCGCCGCGGCCCACGCGGCCGTGGCGTTGGGGAAGACCCGGATGCGTTTCTCCCCCACGCCCAGCCGGGTCAGCAGCCGGCTGACGTCGCTGGATGGATCGATGCCCGACGGGTCGACCAGCCACGGCCAGCCGGACGCGCTGCCCTTGAGCGAGTCGTGCGGAGACGCCACCGCCACCATCTGGTACCGGAAGACGGGCTCGCTGACCAGTTCCTTGTCGGTCAGCAGCGGCCCGAGAGCCATGTCCGCGAGACGGTTGACCACCAGCACGGCCATCTCGCCCTCGGCGGCCACCCCGGCCGAAGCCTCCACCGGCTGCGCGAACCGCCGGGAGAACGCGTCGGTCAGCGAGCCGGCCACGAACTCCGCGATCGGGCTGGTCGTGACCAGGCGCAACTGCTCCGGCAGGCCCTGCCCGGACCGGACCGCCGCCTGCGCCTCCGCGCCCAGCGCCACCATCTGCGAGGCGACCGGCAGCAGTTTCACCCCGGCGGTCGTCAGGGTCATCGAGGCCCCGTTACGCATAATGAGCTGGTCACCGAGGTGCTGTCGGAGCGCGGTCAGCGCCTGGGACACGGCGGGTTCGCTCACGTTCAGCATCTTGGCGGCGTCTTTGACCGAGCCGAGCCGGGCCACCATCACGAACGCGCTGAGCTGGGTGAGCGTCACAAAGCCGATGATCTTCCTGTTCACCGGGATTAGCCAGGATTTTTAAGCCATTGCTTATCGTGGGAATGCCGCCCGCCGCAGGAGGATCGATGCAGGTTCCGTCGCACGTGGAGTACGAGAGGGCGACGAGCGTGGAACACGCGCTCGAACTGCTCGCCCGGTTCGGCCCGGAATCCCGGGTGCTCGCGGGCGGGCACAGCCTGATCCCGATGATGAAGCTGAGGCTGGCTCAGCCGGAGACGCTGATCGACATCAACGGGATCAGCGGGCTGTCCCGGATCGCCATGGAAGGTGACGAGCTGCGGATCGGTGCCCTGGTCCGGCACGCTCAGCTCCTGGACTCCGCCCTGGCCGGCGAGCACTTCCCGGTCCTGCACGACGCGGAACGGGTCATCGCGGACCCCATCGTGCGGAACTGGGGGACGATCGGCGGCTCGCTCTGCCAGGCCGACCCGTCCGAGGACCTGTCGGCGGTCTTCGGTGCGATCCGGGCCACGGCCGTGATCCAGGGCCGTGACGGCGCCCGTGCCGTGCCGGTCCGTGAGTTCCACCTCGGCCCGTACGAGACCGTCGTGGCCCCCGATGAGCTGCTGACCGAGCTGCGCGTCCCGATCAGGCCGGGCGGCGGGAGCGCGTACGAGAAGGTCGCGCGGCGCGTCGGTGACTGGTCCGTCGCGGCCGCCGGCGCCGTCATCTGGCTGGACCCGGCGTCCGGGACCCCCACCGTGTCCGAGGCAGGAATCGGGCTGGCCGCGGTGGGAGCGGGTCACTTCGTGGCGGAGGAAGCCGAGGACTTCCTGCGCGGCCAGCCGGTCAGCGACGAGATGTTCGCGCGGGCCGGGCAGATCGCCGCGGAGCACTGCACCCCGTCTGCCGACCAGCGTGGGCCGGCCGACTACAAGCGGCATCTCACCGGCGAGCTCACCACGCGGGCGCTGCGCCGGGCCGCCGCCCGGGCTTGCGGTCAGGAGGCATGAGGTGGAGATAACGATGACGGTCAACGGGGCCGAATACACCCGGGACGTGGAGCCGCGCATGCTCCTCATCCACTTTCTCCGCGACGAGCTGGAGCTCACCGGCAGCCACTGGGGCTGCGACACCTCCAACTGCGGTGCGTGCGTGATCTGGCTGGACGGCGCGCCGCTCAAGTCGTGCACCGCGCTGGCGGCCATGGCCGGCGGCCGCGACATCCGCACGGTCGAGGGGCTGGAACGCGACGGCGAACTGGACGTGGTCCAGCAGGGCTTCATCGCCTGCCACGGCCTGCAGTGCGGGTTCTGCACGCCGGGCATGATGATGACCGCGCGCTGGCTGCTGGACCGCATCCCGGATCCGGCCGACGCGGAGATCAGGGAGGCCATCTCCGGCCAGATCTGCCGCTGCACCGGCTACGAGAACATCGTCCGCTCCGTCCGCTGGGCCGCCGCTCATTCCCGCGGCGCGGCGGGGCCGGATGGATCGGGCGCCCATGAGGTGACGGTGTGACCGCCGTTCAGGAGCAGGGCACGCCGATGGGCTACGGGTCCATGCGGCGTAAGGAGGACGCCCGGTTCGTCCGCGGCAAGGGCCTCTACATCGACGATGTCCGGCTGCGCGGCATGCTGCACGGTGCCGTCTTGCGCAGCCCGTACGCGCACGCCCGCATCCTGTCGGTGGACGTCACGGCGGCCGAGGCCCATCCCAAGGTCCGCGCGGTCATCACCGGGGAGACGCTGCTCGATCGCGGCATGGCCTGGATGCCCACCCTGTCCGGTGACCAGCAGGCCGTCCTGGCCACGGACAAGGTCCGCTTCCAGGGGCAGGAGGTCGCCTTCGTGGTGGCCGACGACCGGTACGCGGCGCGGGACGCGCTGGAACTGATCGACGTGGAGTACGAGCCGCTGCCGGCCGTGATGGACGCCCGCCGGGCGCTGGACGACGGCGCGCCGCTGATCCGTGACGACCTGGCTGGCCGGCAGCCCGGGCCGGCCGGCAACCACGTCTTCGACTGGGATGCCGGGGACGCCGCGCGCACCGAGGAGATCTTCGCGCGCGCCGACGTGACGATCGCCGAGGACCTGCTCTACCCGCGGGTTCACCCGGCGCCGCTGGAGACCTGCGGCGCGGTCGCCGACTTCGACACGATCTCGGGCAAGCTCACGATGTGGTCCACCAGCCAGGCCCCGCACGCGCACCGCCTGCTGTATTCGCTGGCCGCCGGGATCCCGGAGCACAAGATCCGGGTGATCTCGCCCGACATCGGCGGCGGGTTCGGCAACAAGGTCCCCATCTACCCGGGCTACCTCTGCGCGGTGATCGGCTCGATCATCTGCGGACGGCCGGTCAAGTGGGTGGAGGACCGCTCCGAGAACCTGATGAGCACGTCGTTCGCCCGGGATTACCACATGCACGGCGAGATCGCGGCGACCCGTGACGGCAAGATCCTGGCCGTCCGGGTGCACGTGCTGGCCGACCACGGCGCGTTCAACGGCGCCGCGCAGCCCACCAAGTTCCCGGCCGGTTTCTTCGGCGTGTTCACCGGCTCCTACGACCTGGAGGCCGCGTACTGCCACGTGACCGGGGTTTACACCAACAAGGCGCCGGGCGGTGTGGCCTACTCGTGCTCGTTCCGCATCACCGAGGCTGTCTACCTGGTCGAGCGGATGGTCGACATGCTCGCCTTCGAGCTGGACGCCGATCCCGCCGAGCTGCGGATGAAGAACCTGCTGCGGCCCGACCAGTTCCCCTACACCTGCGCCACCGGGTGGGTGTACGACTCCGGGGACTACGCCCGCACGCTGCAGCTCGCCCTGGACAAGGCCGGTTACGCCGAACTGCGCCGGGAGCAGGCGGCCAGCCGCGAGCGGGGCGAGCTGATGGGGATCGGCATCAGCTTTTTCACCGAGGCGGTGGGGGCCGGGCCGCGCAAGCACATGGACATCCTCGGTCTCGGCATGGCCGACGGCTGCGAGCTGCGCGTCCACCCGACCGGTTCGGCGGTGCTGCGCATCTCGGTGCAGACCCAGGGGCAGGGCCACGAGACGACGTTCGCCCAGATCGTCGCGGAGGAGCTCGGTATCTCCCCGGACGACATCGACGTGGTGCACGGCGACACCGACCAGACGCCGTTCGGTCTCGGGACGTACGGTTCCCGGTCGACCCCGGTGTCCGGCGCCGCCGCGGCGGTCGTCGCGCGCCGGGTGCGGGAGAAGGCGCGCATCGTGGCCGCCGCCATGCTCGAGGTGTCGGCCGACGATCTGGACTGGGAAAAGGGGCGCTGGTTCGTGCGCGGCGACCCTGACCACGGCCGGACGATCGCGGAGATCGCCCTGGCCGCCCACTCGGACCTGGATCTGCCCGAGGGCGCCGAAGGCCACCTCGACGCCAGCTGCGTCTACAACCCGCCGAACCTGACGTACCCGTGCGGTGCCTACATCTGCGTGGTCGACGTCGACCCGGGCACCGGGAAGGTCAGCGTGCGGCGCTTCGTGGCGGTGGACGACTGCGGGGTGCGGATCAACCCGATGATCGTCGAGGGCCAGATCCACGGCGGCCTGGCCGACGGCGTGGGCATGGCCCTGATGGAGGTGATCGCCTTCGACGCCGGCGGCAACTGCCTGGGCGGCTCGTTCATGGATTACCTGCTGCCCACGGCGGAGGAGTGCCCGTCCTGGGAGCTGGGGGAGACCGTCACCCCGTCGCCGCATCACCCGATCGGGGCCAAGGGCGTCGGCGAATCCGCCACCGTCGGGTCGCCTCCGGCCGTGGTCAACGCGGTCATGGACGCGCTCAGGCCGTTCGGTGTCCGGCACGCCGACATGCCGCTGACCCCGGCGCAGGTCTGGTGCGCGATCCAGGGCCGGCCGCTGCGCACCGACCTCGCCATCACGTGAGCCATACCGTGACCGTGCCGCGGCGGGCGAAGATCCCGATTTAGCCGAACGGACATGGCCGGGTGCATCGCCTGCGTGCGCCGTCTAGCCGGGCGATAGACTCGCAGCGTATGAGCGCGGCAGCGGAAGATCTTCAGGGGCGTTTCCCCGATGCGGCTGCATTGGCCGCCGCCCTGGACGGCACGGGGTACCTGGCCGGGGATGCGCTGGCGACCGCGCTGTTCCTGGCGGTGCGAATGGGCCAGCCGATCCTGCTGGAGGGCGAGCCCGGGGTCGGCAAGACGGAGGCCGCCAAGGCGCTGGCCACCGGGATAGGCACCACGCTGGTCCGGCTGCAGTGCTACGAGGGGATCGCCGCCGCCGAGGCGCTGTACGAGTGGAACTACCCGCGGCAACTGCTCGCGATCCGCCTCGCCGAGACCACCGGTGAGGCGTTGCGCGAGTCCGACCTTTTCACGGACGATTACCTGCTGGCCCGTCCGCTGCTCGCGGCCCTGGATCACCCGGGGCCGCTGCCCGCGGTGCTGCTCATCGACGAGATCGACCGCGCCGACGACGAGTTCGAGGCGTTCCTGTTCGAGCTGCTCGCGGAGTCGGCCGTCACCATTCCCGAGCTGGGCACCCGCCGGGCCACGGTGCCGCCGGTGGTCATCCTGACGTCGAACCGGACCCGGGACCTGCACGACGCGCTCAAGCGCCGCTGCCTGTACCACTGGATCGGGTACCCGGGCCCGGACCGGGTCGCGGCCATCATCCGGCGCCGCGTGCCGGGCGCCTCCGGCCGCCTCGCCGGGCAGGTCGCCGAGTCGGTACGCCGGCTGCGTGACCTCGACCTGAACAAGCCGCCGGGGATCGCCGAGGCCGTCAACTGGGCCACCGCGCTGGGCGTGTTCGGGGACAGCGAGCTGTCCCCGGCCTCCGCCGAGCGGACGCTCAGCACCGTGCTGAAGTACTCCGAAGACGAAGAGGCGGTCCACCGGGTCGGCCTGGCCACGCTCGTCGTGCCGAACGACTGAGCTCGTGTTCCGTGACTGACCATTTTCCGGCGGGGGACTTCCCGGCGGGGGACTTCCCCGCGGGCGGCGGGGCCGTCGCCGCGGCGGGGGACCGGCCGGCCAGCGACGTCGCCGCGGTCACGGCCCGGTTCGGGGCCCAGTTGCACGACGCGGGCGTCCCGGTGGACCCGGGTCGCTGTGAGCGTTTCGCGCGCGCCGTCACGCTGATGCGCCCCCGTACCCGCGCGGAACTGTACGCGTGCGGGCTGGCCACGCTGGTCTCCGGCCCGGATCAGATCGAGATCTACGACCGGCTGTTCGCCGCGGCCTTCGGCATCAGCCTGGAGCAGTCCGTCCCGGTCAGCGCGGCCGTCCCGGTCGGGGAGCCCGGTCCACGGGACGGCAGCCCGCCTTCGGCCACCTCATCGGCCCCGCCCCCGGGCCGCGCGGGCGCTGCCCTCGACGCGCGGTCCGGCGGGCCTGGCGACGAGCCGGATCCGCAGGACGCCGAGATGCCGTGGCGCACGCTGTCGTCGGACGCCGAACGGCTGGCCGACCGCGATTTCGCCGACCTGTCCGCGGCGGAGTTGCTGCAGCTCGAGGCGCTGATGCGGCAGCGCGCGCTGGCTACCCCGTCGCGCCGGACCCGCCGGTACCGGCCGGCGGCGGCCGGCAGCCGGCCGGACCTGCGGATGACCCTGCGCCAGGCGCGCCGCACGGCGGGCGAACCGGTGCAACTAGCCCGCCGCGCCCCGCGCCTGCGGCCCCGGCGGCTGGTGGTGCTGTGCGACATTTCCGGTTCGATGGAGCCGTACGCCCGGGCCATGCTCCAGCTCCTGTACTGCGCCAGCCAGGGCCAGGCCGGCCGCCGGGCTCCCGGCCGTGGGGCGACCGGCCGGGCCCGGGCCGAGGTGTTCACGTTCGCGACCCGGCTGACCCGGATCACCGCCGAACTGGCCGCCGCCCGGCCGGAGACGGTGCTGGCCCGGGCCGGAGCGGCCGCCCCCGACTGGTCCGGCGGCACGCGTATCGGCGCGTCCCTCAAGGAGTTCAACGACGAGTTCGGCTGCCCGGGCCTGGCCCGCGGGGCCGTCGTCCTGATCATCTCCGACGGCTGGGAAACCGGCGACGCGGCCCAGCTCGGGCGGCAGATGGCCCGGCTGTCCCGGGTGGCGTACCGGATCGTCTGGGCCAATCCGCGCACCAAGAGCCCGCGCTACCGGCCCGAGGTCAGTGGCATGGCGGCGGCCTGGCCGTACTGCGACGCGGTGGTCAGCGCGCACAGCCTGAACGCGATCGATGACCTGATCACGGCGCTCGCCGCCTCCGCCTGACCGCCGTCAGCCCGCCGGGGCCGCTCCGCCGCGTAGCTCGTCCGCCTGACCGCCGTCAGCCCGCGGCTGTCCACCCAGTTCTTGCCTTAACCTCATGCGCCCTGGCGGTCTCAATCTCCACGTCAGCCTCGTCCACCCTACCGACCACACTGGCCTCACACGCCACACCGGCCGCTCAGGTCACGGTGACCTGGACGGTGTGGTACCCGGTGGCGCCGTTGGGCAGCGTCGGATGTACGACCGCGGTCTGCGTGTAGCCGGTCTGGTCGGTCGCCCGGACCTGGAGCGTGTGCGTGCCCGGGGTGGCGTCCCAGCGGTAGTAGTACTGGCGCCAGGTGTCGATCGTGTCCTGCGTGGCCAGGGTGGCCTCGTTCCACACGCCGTCCACGCCGACCTCGACGCGCGCGACGCCTTTGCGCTGGGCCCACGCGACGCCCCCTATGACGACGGGGCCCGCGGTGAGGGCCTTGCCGGGCTTCGGGGTGTCGATCCGGGATTCGGTCTTCACCTCGGCCTGCTCGGACCAGCCGCGCTTGACCCAGTAGGCGTTGTAGGCGGCGTAGGTGGTCAGTTCCATGTCGACGACCCACTTGGTCGCCGAGACATACCCGTACAGGCCGGGGACGACGACCCGGACCGGGAAGCCGTGCTCGGGCGGCAGCGTTTCGCCGTTCATTTCGACGGCCAGCATCGCGTCCCGGCCATCCATCACGGCCTGGGTGGAGACACCGATGGCCATGCCCTGCGTGTCGCGCATGACGATCTGGGCCGCGCCGGGGTGGACTCCGGCCTCGCGGAGCAGGGGGGCGAGCAGGGTGCCCTGCCAGCGGGCGTTCCCGGTGTAGCTGCCGCCGACCGACTCCGAGACGCAGATGATCGTGATGTCCCGCTGGATCTGCTGCCGCGCCAACAGGTCGTCGTAGTTGATCGAGATCGGCTTGTCCACCATGCCGTGGATCCGCAGCTGCCAGTTGGCCGTGGTGAGCTGCGGGACGACGAGGGCGGTGTCGACGCGGTAGAAGCTGGCGTTCGGCGTGTAGAAGGGCGATATCCCCGGCACGGTGAGCTCGGCCCCGGGCTGCAGCGGGGGTGCCTTCTGCAGCGGGCCGGCCACCGGGACCGGGGTGCTGGAGCCGCCGGTGCTGACGGCCTGCTTACCGAGGACCTTCCCGGCCACGCCGGCCACGACCGCCGCCCCGGCTGCCGTGGCGCCGGCCAGCAGGAAATTGCGGCGGTTGGTGCCGACCACTTCCGGCTCGGCCCCGCCGCGGTAACCGCCGCGGGCCCGCTGCGCTGCGGCCGCCAGGATGACCTGCGGGCTCCCGGCCCGTACGAGCAGGACCAGGGCCGCGACGCCGGCCACGCCACCGATGAGGGAGGGGATCACATCGGTGGCGTGGCTCTCCGGCCGGGTGAGGGCCACGAAGGCGCCGAGGGCGCCGAGCGCGGCCATGCCGGCCACGCCGCCGGCCAGCCGGCGCCGGGCGAGCAGCCCGATGGCCATCGCGAGGACCGCGATCACCGCGTAGATGCCCGCCAGCAGGAGGAGCTTGTCGCTTTTGCCGACCACCGCGGCGGAAGCGTGGCCGAGCAGGGCGTCGCCGACCGCGATCACCGGCGAGGCCTGCGCGCGCACGAAGGCCGCCGCGAGGATGGCGACGCCGATCGCCACGGCGCCGGCCAGCAGCCCGGTCATGATGCCGGCCAGGAATCCGCGGCCGCGCCGTCGCCAGACTCCCGTGCCGTCGGTCCCGGCGCCCGGTCCGTTCAGGTAGCGCTCGAGTCCCTGGTAGGCCGTGGGGTCCGCCGTGGCGAGGTCGGCCAGCTTCACGCCGGGCAGGCTCGGGTGCTCATCGGCGGCCGGGTAAGCCTGCCGGGCCGGAGCCTGCTCCGGGAAGACGGCCTGCTCCGGGAAGGAGGGGTGGTCGGGGAAGTGGGCCTGCTCCGGGAAGACGGCCGGCTCGGGGTACCCGGCCGAGCCGGCATACCCGGACGGGGAGCGCCCGGCGCCGGCGAAGGCGGCCGGATCCTGGTAGGGCCGGGGGGACTGGGGGCCGGGGGACTCCCGCCCGGGAGACTGGCGTCCCGGGTAACCGGCGTTCCGATATCCGGGTTCCGGGTACCCCGAGCCGGGGAAAGGGGCGGCGGGTTCGGAGTAACCGCCGCGCTGGCGATCGGTGCCGTCCGGGTAGGACGGACCGCTCCCGAACGCGCCGCCGTCGGGATACCCGCCTCCCTGGTAGGCGCCGTCGCGCTGACCGGCGCCATCCGCGTAAGCGCCCGAGCCCCGGTATGTGCCGGGATCCTCATATCCGCCGGGGTTCTGGTACTGGCCGGGATCCTGGTACTGGCCGGGATCCTGATACCTGCCGGGATCCTGGTACCCGCCGGGGTCCTGGTACTGGCCGGGATCCTGGTACCCGCCGGGATCCTGATACCCGCCGGGATCCTGATACCCGCCGGGGTCCTGGTACTGGCCAGGGTCCTGGTACCCGCCGGGATCCTGGTACCCGCCGGGATCCTGATATCCGCCGGGGTCCTGGTACTGGCCAGGGTCCTGGTACGCGCCGGGGTCCGGATAGGCGCCGTTCTGGAACAGGGTGGGGTCCTGGCGCGCGGCCGGGTTCTGATAGTCCGCAGCGCCGGGCCATGCCGCGGCGTCCGGGTGGTCGCCGGTCTCCCACGGCGGGGCACCGGTGTTCCCATTCGGCTGACCACGACGGGACGACCGGTCCGGGGCGTTGCCGCGGCGGCGTCGATCAGGGCCCTGATTGTTCATGCTTCCAATTTGCCCTGACCAGGCCGCCATGGCCCGGTTCCCGGCCGACCGGTAACCGACCGGTAAGGAAGCGGGGCCCGCTACTGGCGGGTGATGGTCGGGATGATCTCGTGCCGCCGCGGCGCGTTGGCCATCCGCTCGCCGGTGGCCACGGCTCCGGCCGTCGGTCGTTTCCGCTGCGATAGCGGCGCCGGGGCAGCTACCTCGGAGGCGGCCGGTGCACCAGCGGAGGTCATCGCGCCCACCATCTCGTTCCCGGCCGGGGCGCCGGCACCCGCGGGGACGTTATCCGCGAGGACGTTATCCGCGAGGACGGGGGCTACCGCGGCAGCGGCGGGGACGGCGGCCTCGGCGGAAGCATCGCCGGGCGTCTCCGCGGCGATCAGGCGCGGGTTACGCGTGATGACCAGCCGTACGATCCAGACGAGGCCCACGAAGAGGGCCGCCAGCCCGTACCCGACCGCCTGCGAGTGGTGGATGGTCCGCCACCGGCCCAGGTGGGGCTCGGCCGCGAGGTAGCTGCCGGCCACGAACGCCAGCCACTCCGGCCGGCCGTCCAGCACCACCAGCATGACCAGGAGAATCGCGTACCACTGGTAGTTCGGCGTGGTCACGGCCAGGGCCACGCCGGTCATCACGACCGCGCCGCGCCAGGGGTGGTCCGGGTCAGAGAAGCGAAGCACGGCCAGGCCGGTTACCCCGAGGATGGCGATGGCGATGGCAATGGCCAGATGGCCGGTCGTGAACAACCCGATGATCGCGAAGCGCTCACCGCTGCTGTACCCCTCCTGCTGCAGGTAGCCCGGCAGGAACCCGATGACCTTGCTGCCGACGGCCAGCACGTGCGGCAGGTAGACGGCCGCGACGGCGCCGGCCGCGGCGACGATAACGGCCCACCCGCGGCGCCGCAGCACGGCGGGACCCGCGAGGACGGGGGTCATCTTGGTCGCGATGGCCAGACCGAGCAGCGCGCCACCCAGCAGCGCGCCCCGGCGCCCGCCGTCCGGCCGGGCCAGGACGAGCAGCGCCACCGCCGTGATCAGGACCGCGAGCACGTCCACGTGCGCGCTGTTGCCCGCCTCCAGGGCGACCGTCGGGCACCACGCCCACAGCGCCGCCCACCGCAGGTCACGGCCCAGCCAGCGGAGCCCGGCCAGCAGCACCAGCGTCACCAGTACGGCGATGGCGCCTGCCGCGGCCTGCACCGGGGTGGACCCGGCCCTCACCGGGGTGACGTAGTGCAGAGCCAAGAAGTAGGCCTCCGCGACCGGCGGGTAGATGGTCGGCACGGTCGGGCGGTTGATCCGGGTGCAGCCCGGGGTCAGCAAGCTGGCCGGGTGGCCGGGGAGCACGGCGCCCGGCCAGACGCAGTGCGGATACGGGGAACTCGCCCGGGCGGCGGTCCACAGGAAGGGGTCGCGCAGGTGCGCGAGCTGGGATGCGGAGGGGACGAAGGCGTACGGGTCGATGCCGGCCGCCTGCACGCGGCCATCCCATATATAGCGGTACAGGTCGTCGCTCTGCTGCGGCGGCGCCGACATCGCCACGACCTGGATGATGATCCCGCCGATGATGATGAGGGCAACCGACCAGCGCACCGAGATGCCGCGCAGCAGCCACGCCGCGACGGCGAACAGCATCCAGGCCGCCACCACGAGCGGCAGGGCCTGAATCGGGAACGGGTCGGCGCTCGGCCGGATGATGAGGAATACCAGACCGCAGATCATCACCAGAGCCGCGATGACCGCGCCGACCCGAAGCTTCGCACTCATGCTTCTACGCTGCCATCGCGGTACTGGTCACGGGCCTGTCTGCCGCATGCGGTAATCGATCGTTAAGACTGCGACCTGCTCTTCGGCGGCGATATCGGCCGGCTCATCCCCGGCGGTGCCCGCGTACTTGTCCGCGTACTTGCCCGCGTAGCCGGCGCCCGTGCCGGTGCCGGTGCCGGTGCCGGAATAGGCGGCCTCGGCAGTGTCGGCCCCGGGGGCCAGCGCCCCGGCGGTGAACGTGACCACCGACGGGACGGCGGGTGCCTGGCAGCCGAGCGCGGCGAACCAGCGGCCGCTCGCGGTCCACGTCTCTTCCAGGGTCAGGCCGGCGCTGCGCGCGACGTCACCGATCTGGTCCGCGCCCACATAGGCCCACGGGAACCACGCGCCCGCGGAGCCTTCCCGGCGCAGCCGGACGTTCTCACAGCGGAGCGGAACGCCCGGCGGCTGCACCTCCACGAGGGCATGCCCGCCGCGCGCGAGCAGTTCGCTCACCCGTTGCAGCAGCGCGGCCGGGTCACCGCCGATCCCGATGTTCCCGTCGGCCAGCAGGACCGTCATCCAGCGGCCGGCCCCCGGGACGTGCCCGAACACGTCGCGGAGCATCGCGAGCGCGCCGGATGATTGCGCGATCTTGACCGCGTAGGGCGTGACGTCGATGCCCAGGGCCGGGACACCGCGCTCGGCGAGCGCCACCGTCAGCCGTCCCGGCCCGGAGCCCACGTCGAGTGTGGGCCCGTGGCAGCGGTCGACGAGTGACGTGTCGCCTGGCGCCGCGTCCAGCCACTGATCGACCGCCAGGGGCATGCGGCTGCCGTCGGCGTGTTCGACCTCGGCCTGCACGGCACCGGCCAGCGCCGCCTCGTAAAGTTCGCCGAGCACGCGGTCTCCTCCCTAGAAGGACACGCGGTTTCGCCTGCGCGCCGTTACATTGGCGCCCAGGCTTGGGTAATCATTGGCGGGCCACCCGGCCACCCGGCCACCCGGCCGCTCAGCCGCCCGACCGAGCCAGCCCCGAGCGCACCACGCCACCCCCGGAAGTCTTCACCACAAACAGCCTGGCAGGCTGGCCGTTCAGATGATCGTCACGGAGCTTACGGAGCTGTGACGGATTTGAACCAGTTGGCCCCCGCCGGACGTGTTATGGCTTTAACGTGAAGGACACAACAACCTTGGACGGGAGGCCGTAGCGACATGGTGGCCGCGGTAAATAACCCCGATCCGCCCGGCCGGATCGTAGTCGTCGACGATGATCCGACCGTCGCGGACGTCGTGGGACGGTACCTGGTCCGCGACGGGCACCACGTCGAATGCGTGCGTGACGGGCAGGAGGCGCTTCGCCGGGTGGCTGAGGAGCCACCCGACCTGGTCGTCCTTGACCTCATGCTGCCCGGCATCGACGGTCTCGAGGTGTGCCGCCGGCTCCGCGCGCGGTGGCCCATCCCGGTGGTCATGCTGACCGCGCTGGGCGACGAGACGGACCGTCTCGTCGGCTTCGAGACGGGTGCCGATGACTACGTGACCAAGCCGTTCAGCCCGCGTGAGCTGGCGCTTCGGGTGCGTTCCGTGCTGCGCCGCGCCCGCGGTACCGGCCTGCCGGACTCGCAGCCCGAGGGCGTGATCGCGGACGGCGATCTTTCGGTCGACCTGACCGCGCACGAGGTCCGGGTGGGCGGCACGCTGCTGTCCCTGACCTCGCGCGAATACGACCTGCTGGTCTTCCTGATGCAGCACCCGCGCAAGGCCTTCACCCGCGAGCAGCTGCTCAACCAGGTGTGGAGCTGGACGTTCGGCGACACCTCCACGGTCACCGTGCACGTCCGCCGGCTCCGCGAGAAGCTTGAGTCGGACCCGACGCTGCCGCGCCGGATCGTCACCGTCTGGGGCGTGGGCTACCGCTACGAGCCCGAGGCAGCCTGATGGCCCTTGCTGCGCCGGGTGTCCTCGCGGCGCCCGGCGACGTCATGCCAGGCGTGCAAGTTTCCGACTTGGTCAACGTCCTCATCACCGCGGCCATTATCGGGGCCGTCACCACGATCGTCGGGATCATCGCGCTGCGCGCGCTCGCGCGCCATTCCATCGGCTCGATGCTCGCGCTCATCTCGGGCGTGACCGTGGTGACGTCCATCGCCGGGGTCGGCGGCATCACCGTGATCATGGTGGGCAACTCCGGGGACCGTGAGGTCATGCTGGAGCTGATCGCCATCGCGGGACTGGCCGGGTTCGCCGTGGCCATGCTGATCGGCCGGCGGCTCACCAAGGCCAGCCGGCAGCTCCTCACCTCGGTGCAGAAGGTGGGCGATAGCGGCCTGTATATCCCGCCGTCGACGCCGCTGCCCGCCGAGCTGGCCGGGCTGTCCGACGGCCTGGCCGCCGCGCATGAGCGGCTGGCGCAGGCCCGGAACCGCGAGCGTGCGCTGGAAGCGAGCCGCCGCGAGCTGGTCGCCTGGGTCAGCCATGACCTGCGCACCCCGCTGGCCGGGCTCCGCGCGATGGCCGAGGCCCTGGAAGACCAGGTGGTCATCGATCCGCGCGAGGTCAGCAGCTATCACACCCAGATCCGGCGGGAAACGGACCGCCTGTCCGTCATGATCGACGACCTGTTCGAGCTGTCCCGGATCCACGCGGGCGCGCTGCGGCTGTCCCGCCGCATGGTGGGGCTCGACGATCTGGTCGCCGAGGTCCTCGCCAGCGCCGAGCCGGTGGCCCGGGCCAAGGGCGTCCGGCTGGCCGGGTCCGCGGTCCGCGGCATGCCGATCTACGCCGATCCAGCCGAGTTCGGGCGGGCGCTGCGCAACCTGATCATCAACGCGATCCGGCACACCCCGGCCGACGGGACGGTCGAGGTCCTGGGTGACGTTCAGGAGGGCATGGCGCACTTCAGCGTGTCCGACGCCTGCGGCGGCATCCCGCCGCAGGACCTGCCGCGGGTCTTCGACGTCGCCTTCCGGGGTGAGGCGGCCCGCACGCCCGGTCCCCAGGAGGGCGCCGGGCTGGGGCTCAGCATCGCCCGCGGGATCGTCGAGGCGCACTCGGGCCAGATCGCCGTGCGCAACGCCGGGCCGGGCTGCCAGTTCCTGATCCGGCTGCCGCTGGCCCGGCCGGTCGCCCCGGCCACGCCCCGCGCGGCCGCCCCGCACCAGCGCGCCGTCGCCGCCAGCTAGCCTCTGCCTCCGCGCAGGTTTCCACCGACTTGGGCAGCGCTTTCCGCTCTATGTGCGGAAAGCGCTGCTCTATGTGCGGAAAGCGCTGCCCAAAAAGGGCGCCCCCGCCACGCCCGGGACAGACGTGACCTGTAGGGCTGCCGTGAGGTCGAGATCACCGTATGGCTGGTTTCGTGGCGACTCTTCCGCGGATACTACGGAAAAGTCGCCACGATCATGGGAAACCGCTCGGGGGGGCGGGCGCTAGCTCAGGGTGGCGGGGACGCGGGCGGGTTCGCGCAGCGGGGCCCTGGCGAACTCCGCGATCCCCTCGCTGAACCCGACCCGTGCCCGGAATCCCAGGCCTTGCTCGGCGGCGGCCGGGGAAGCCACGATGTGCCGGACGTCACCGAGCCGGAAGTTCCCGGTAACTTCTGGCATCAGACCGCCGCCGAATTCACCCGCTAGCGCCGCCGCCATCTCCCCGACCGTGTGCGGATGGCCGCTCGCGACGTTGTAGCTGTGCGCGCTGCCTGCCGGGACCTGCGAGCCCTCCTCCGTCGCGGCCAGTGCGAGGAGGTTGGCCGCGGCCACGTCGGTGACGTGCACGAAGTCGCGCTGCTGGCGGCCGTCTTCGAAAACCTGCGGCGCGGCGCCCTTCTCCAGCGCGGACCGGAAGATCGCCGCTACGCCGGAATACGGGGTGTCCCGCGGCATCCTCGGGCCGTACACGTTGTGGTAGCGCAGCGCGACCGAACGGCCCCCGGTGAGGCGGGCCCACGTGGCGGCCAGATGCTCCTGGGCGAGCTTGCTGGCCGCGTAGGCGTTGCGCGGATCCATCGCGGCGTCCTCGGTGACGGTCGCGGTGACCAGCGCCTCCCCGCACTGAGGGCAGCGCGGCTCGAACTGCCCGGCGGCCAGGTCGTCGCGGGCCCGCGGGGCCGGCCGGACGCGGCCATGGCGGGCGCAGTCGTAGGCGCCCTCGCCGTACACCACCATGGAGGACGCGAGCACCAGGCGCTGGACGCCGGCCTGGCCCATGGCGTTCAGCAGCGTGGCCGTGCCGGTGATGTTCACGTCGCAGTAGCCGGGCAGGTCCGACAGGTCGACCCCGAGACCGACCAGCGCGGCCTGGTGGCATACCACGTCCACGCCGTCCAGGGCCCGGGTGACCGCGCCCGCGTCACGGACGTCCGCCACGACCATGTCCGTGTCATCGGGGATGTAGGCGGGCATGCCGTCGTGCACGGCCGGCGTGAGCGAGTCAAAGCCGCGCACCTCGTAGCCGAGGCCGCGCGCGGCCTCCAGGATGTGTGATCCGATGAATCCGGCCGCGCCGGTTACCAGTACCCGCATGCTAGGAGCCAAGCATGTGGCCGTCGCGGTGGAATCGGGTCGTAGCCTCCCGTCACCGCTTCGTAAGGGCTTTCCTCCCGCTCGCGGCCTGTCACGGACGTAGTGTCTCGGCCATGGAGATCGATGTTGTCCTGCCGTGTCTCAACGAGGCGGGTGCGCTGCCCTGGCTGCTGTCGAGAATGCCGTCCGGCTACCGGCCGATTGTGGCGGACAACGGCTCCACCGACGGCTCCCCGGTGATCGCCGCGGACCACGGCGCGACCGTGGTCCACGTGCCGCAGCGGGGTTACGGCGCGGCCTGCCACGCCGGGCTGGACGCCGCCAAGCACGACGTGGTGTGCTTCATGGACGCCGACGGGTCGCTGGACCCGGCGGACCTGCCCATCGTCTCGGATCTAGTCTGTCACGACCGGGCCGATCTGGCCCTCGGGCGGCGCCGCCCGCAGGGCGCGGGCGCTTGGCCGCCGCACGCTCGCCTGGGCAACATGGTCGTCGCGTCGGCGCTGCGCCGCCGGTCCGGGGTGCACGTCCGGGACATCGGCCCGATGCGCGCCGCGCGGCGCGAGGCGCTGCTCGCCCTGCCGATCTCGGACCGGCGCTTCGGCTACCCGCTGGAGACCGTTGTCCGCGCCGCGGAGGCGGGCTGGCGGGTCAGCGAACGCGACGTGCCGTACTACCCGCGTACCGGGAAATCGAAGGTTACCGGGACCGTCGGCGGCACGATGCGGACCGTCCGTGACATGCGTAAGGTGCTGGCATCATGACCGATCTCGCGGCGCAGGTGCTCGTTCTGGCCAAGGAGCCGGTCCCCGGCCGGGTCAAGACCAGGCTCACGCCGCCGTTCACCCCCGGGGAGGCCGCCGCGCTGGCCGAGGCGGCCCTGGCCGACACGCTGGACGCGGTGCGGCGCACCCGGGTCATCCGCCGTGTCCTCGCCCTGGCCGGCGATCCCGGGCCCTGGCTGCCGGAGGGCTTCGACGTGATCCCGCAGCGCGGCGCCGGTCTCGACGAGCGCATCGCCGCCGCGATGTGGGACGCCTACGCGGCCCTCCCGGTGCCGATCGTGCTCATCGGCATGGATACCCCGCAGGTGACCGCCGGCCTGCTCGAGTCGGCCGCCGAGCCGCTGGCCCGCACCATGGCCGACGCCGCGTTCGGGCCGGCCGAGGACGGCGGTTTCTGGATGCTCGGCCTGCGCCGGCCCGATCCCGACCTGACGCTGGGCGTCCCCATGTCGGAGCCGTCCACCGGCCGGGCCCAGCTTGTCCGGCTGATCCAGGCGGGGCTGCGCATCCACATGACCCCCGAGCTGGTGGACGTGGACACCCTCGCCGAGGCGGCCCGCGTCGCGCGCATGGCGCCCGCCAGCCGGTTCGCGGCGACCCTGGCCGCGACCCTCGGCGCCCCCGTCGAGCTGGACGAGGGCTACCCGGCGGCCATGGCCCCAGTGGCCGCCGCGGCCAGCCGTTAACCCGAAGTTACCGTCACTATGTGTAGATATCCAGGCCCCTGACCTGCGATAACGCTGAACAGGGCAAGGTTTTTCTGCACAGAAAATTCGCGACCATGACCGGCTACCGTGATGGAAATTTGCGCTGGTCAGACCATGTAGCCAGAAGACATGACCTTCGAGCTCGCGATGGCCCAGGTCAGCGCCGCGAGTGGCGTGCCACCGCCAAGTAACTTCGGGTTAACCGTTCCGCCCCGGGCCCGCTGGGCCGCTCCAGCGCGCTCCTTCGGCCCCTGAGGCCCAGAGGGGACCTGGGGCCTCAGGGGGCCCGCTGCTCAGCCGGCGACGGTGACCAGGCTCCCGTAGCTCAGGTACCCGTAGGCGGTCTGGGCGGAGCTCTGGGGCAGCTCCACGCAGCCGAGGCTCTGCGGCCAGCCGTAAGACCCGCGGTCGAAGTAGTGCACCGCGTCCCCGCCGTTGAAGTACGAGATCCAGTAGACCGGGTCGGCGTACTTGCTGCCGTCGGGGTTGGTGCCCTTCATGATCTGGAACTGCAGCTTCTCGTAGACCGGGAAGGTCCCGTCCACGGTCGGCGCCGCCGGGATCCCGGTGTTGGCGGGGGTTTGCATCACCTGACGGCCGTCGTGCCAGATGGTCAGCGTCTCGGGCAGCGACTTGCTGGCCAGCGCGTAGGTATACCCGTTGCCGTTACTGTGCCCGTCGGCCACCGCCTTGAGCAGATAGGACCACACCTCCGGTCCCGCCACGCCGTCCATCGTCAGGCCCTCTTCCGACTCGAAGGCCCGGACCGCGCCGATGACGATGAGGTTGCCCGACCCTTCCGACCAGAGGCTGTGCAGCACCGAGGGGTAGCCGCTCTGCCAGCCGAAGCTGCCGGACGGCGGGTTGTACGCGGCGGCCAGCTGACCGGCCGTGTCCGAAGGCTGGATCGCGGTCCCGGTCGGCGTCCAGGTCAGCGGCAGGTAACCAAGCTGGGCCAGCAGTTGCTCAAGCCGGAGGGTGGAGTACGAACCGGTGCTGAAGCTCCGGGTGAACCCCGACGTCAGGTAACCGCCCGCGCCCGACTTGGCCCCGGCCGCCGAGCGCATCCCGGACGAGCCGCCCGGGATGGTGAGCGTCACCGTGGTGTCCTCCGGGAATCCGGCCGCCGGGGTGAAGGTGGCTGACGTGCCGGCGACCTTCCAGGAACCGGCCACCGAGGGGGACAGCCGGGGCAGCGGTGAGTTCTGCGCCAGCGGCGCCGAGAACCCGACCTGGATCGGGCTGATCCCGTTCACGCTGCGTGAGCTGGAGCCGGGGGTGACCGAGGTCACCTGAAGCGCGGGGGCGGACTGTGCGTGCGCAGGCTTGGTCCCGCCGGCCTGCCCGTCCTGGCGTGAGGCCGCGACCGACGTGGCGTTCAGCGTTGCCTTCCCTGGCGTGACCAGTAGAACGGCGACGCCAGCCAGGACGACGAGGACAGCCGATACGACCGTAATTAGTATGGGCTTCCTCGCACGCGGGCGGCCGGCTCCCCGTCCCGATGCCGGGCGGCGGAACCAATCCGAATACGACACGCGCCTTCTCCTCGCTCCCTCAGCCAAACGCCGAGTACATCAAAGACCAGTAACGGTTGAGACACAGTTCCACGGGCCGGGTGCCATGAGCGCGGCGATGCCGCCTCTGAGCCTGCTGCCGGGGCCGATGTGACTGGTTTGGGAGGACGAGTGCCTGGTGGGCGTCGGCGCCACGTCGATACTGGCGCGCTACGGCACAGGTTATATCCCCGGCTGGCGTGCGATCGCCCTTTTTTCCGCATCTGGCCACCCCTTCCACCTCGCTGACCTGTCTACCAGGGTGCCCGGCGTGCCCGCATTTCATGCCTCCGCGTTACCGCACGGGGTGTGCCGGCCGCGGCGCTCCCCGGCTCCGGGCCAGACGCCGGCGTGCGGGCGCCTGGCCCCCAATGACACCGAGAGCCATTTCTGTCAGTCATTTAGACCGGCAATTAATGGCCTGCCCGACGTCATTACGGGGTGCGTATTTAATGCACACAGACGGTGACCGTATGCTTTCCGGTCAACGGCCAGCGAGATCATGATGTGCCGAAACGGGCCTGGGCGGGACTATGCACAGCGATGTGGCGCTCATAGGACGGCGACGCTCCGCGATCCTTTCAGGTCCGGGGGTGGCGCCGGGGGTGGCGCCGGGGCATAACGGCGCTGATCGCAGCGATCGCTCGCGGGCCGCCGGCCGCGGCATCAGCCGCCTGCCGCCCCTCGGCCGGGACCCGGGCCGTGCCGCCGGAGCCCGCCCGGGGCGGGCCCGGAATCTGGTCACGATCCGTTATCCAGCGGATAACGGATCGTGCCATAAAGGCTGTCGGGAAGGCCGGGCGGTGGGGCCCGGGCCGTCTATCACGAGGCTATCTCGCCGTGATCACGCCGCTGAACTGCGACGTAAGAAGCCCGTAATAAGTTGCTTGCGACTTTGGTCCCACTCGGGCCGAAAGCGGACAATGAGTAAATCTTTCAGATTTGCTACATGTTGGCTGATCCACGGCACTACGGTGATCCACCGAGAGCTTCACAGGTCAACACGGAGGTGGATACATGCCAACTGGGCGCCGGTCCGCTTGGCGTCGGCCGCGCAGTCGCGCGGCGCGATGGGCGGTCCCGCTTGCCATCCCTATGGCGCTGGGCCTGACGCTGGGCGTCATGCTCGCCCTTTCGGGGGGACCGCAGCACACGGCCATCCAGCAAGCGGCGGGCGATAATGCTTCGGCGGCGCCCTCGGCCAGCCCCTCCGTGAGTGCATCCCCGACCCCGACGGCTACGGCGCCCGTGACGGCGGCGGCGAACGTGAACTGCGACATCATCGTCCCGGCGAATCCGCTCACCGCCGGGGGCCTGGCTACGCCGTACCAGCTCACCGGGACCAACGGCGCTTCGCCACAGCAGTCCGGGTGCAACATGGCCAACTTCGCCAACCTGGGCGCGTTCGTCCAGGCGACGATCCTCGACCCGGCCACCGGGAAACTGTCGGTCTACGAGCCGCTGGTCATCACCGAGGGCACGCAGCCGGCCGCGGCCCCGGTCGTGCCCGCGCTCCCGCGGGATGCGGTCGTCACCATCGACTTCGGTTTCAACGGCACCAACCTCACCCAGGTGGGGGCGACGCCGGACGCCCTGCGCGAGGGTCATTGCGCCAACGGGCTGAACGGCTCGATCTTCGGCCAGGTGTCCTTCTGCAACGGCACCCAGTTCTTTGCCACGGCTTACTGGGACGAGTGGATCGGCCGGCTGAAGGTCCCGGCCCTCGGCACCTCACCCAAGACCGGGCAGGCCTGCCCGTCCACGCGGTCGTTCGACCTGGTCGACCAGGACCCGAGCGACAATGTGACCTCGACGTACCTGCTGACCGGCAACGGCCAGACGGCACAGTTCGACGCGGCGAACAAGGCCGCGCTGGCCGGCGCCGAGCCGATCAACAACGGCAGTGACAACCTGTTGCTCGACGCCTTCGTCGACCCGACCCTGGGCTGCACGCCGTTCGAGGCGCCCGACCTGTCCCAGTCCGGCGCGCTGGGTACCTCGCAGGCGCTGGACGAGCTGTCCGCGAACAAGAACCAGAAGGCCCCGATCGCCCTGGTGCCGGAGAACGACGAGATGGTTCTGGTCAACGGAAACTTCAACGTGGCCAAGACCGACCTGTACCGGGCGAACGTCGGGCAGGCACCGGTTTCCTGGTGGACGTCCAGCAGCACCCCGGCCATGTTCTGCCAGAACATCAGCAATCTTCAGACCCAGTTCCTGGCCAAGAACCAGGACCTGCTGGCCACGGACGGCTCCCCCGTCCCGGGCGTGGGCAACAACCTGTTCACGTTCATGGCCAACCGGCTCGCGATGTCGTTCACCAACCTGAACTGCCAGAACTTTGGCCTGGCCAACCCGGTCACGGTCACTCTGGACGGTGGCGGCGCGGCCGTTGCGGCCACCTTCAACACCACCTCGCAGACGGTCAAGAACAGCGGGGGCGGAGGGTCGTGGCCGTGGCATCGATGGGGGCGCTCGCACCATCAGGTCCAGGACCCCTCCGGTGCCTGACTGCGCCTGATCCTGACCGTAGCGGGCCGTTAGCGGCCTAGCCGCGGGCCACCTCCGGCTCTGGCGCCCCCGGGACATCCCGGGGGCGCCATCGCGTTTCCCGGGGCCCGTGTCCGTGTCCTTGCCTTGCTCCTTGCCCGTGTCCTCGTCCGTGCCTTGCTCCTGCCCGCGTGCTTATCCAGCGGATGCGTGGCCGGCCGGCGCGGTCCCCGGCGGCGCGGTCGCGGTGGAGGCGGCCAGCGACGAGGGATTAACGAACGTGCTGCCGTCCGGGCCGGCCTGGACGGCCTAGTGCAGCGCGCCGCCCCGGAGGTACTGCTCCCCCGGGGACCTAGGGGGAGCTAGCTCGACATCCAGTTGTCCGGGGCCGGAGCCTGGAGCGGGGAGCTGCCGGTGGAGGCGGGCAGCGCCGCGGAATCCACGAAAGAACTCCCGTCCGGGCCCGCCTTGACCGCCTCGTGCAGGGCGCTCCCCTTCACGAACTGCGACCACGACAGGAACCATTCCGTCCAGCCGTCGTCCCATTCCCCGGCCTTGGTGCTGCCGGTGACCGTGATGGGATCGCCGGGCACCGCGAGGTCGTAGTACGTCTGGGCGTCGGCGGGTGACAGGTTGACGCAGCCGTGGCTGACGTTGGTGTAGCCCTGTGAGCCCACCGACCAGGGCGCGTCGTGGTAGTAGTCCCCGCTGAAGGTGAACCGCACCGACCACGGGACCAGTTCGTTGTAGTAGCCCGCAGTGCCCGGCGTGCCGCCGATCATGCGGACCGGGTTCTCCTTCTCGATCGTCAGGTAGGTGCCGTTCGGGGTGGCCGTGCTGGCCTTGCCCGTGCTGATCGGCCAGTCGTACTTGAGCGCGCCGTTGTAGTAGATCTGCGTTTGGTGACTCGTCGTGCTGGCCACGGCGATCACCGACGCGCCGATGGTGAAGCTCTGCGTCAGGTCCTCGGTGGCGTACACCCCGCTGGCCCCCTCCACCCCGTTCAGGTGCGCGTCGATGCTGACCTGCGTGTTGGCCGGCCAGTAGGTCTGCGGCCGGAAGTCAAGGTGCTCGCTGCCGTCCCAGGACCACGCGCCCACCACCGGCTTGGAGGTCGTCAGCTGCAGCGAGCGCTCGACCGCCGCCCGGTTGGTGATCGGCTGGCTGAAGGTCAGCATGATCGGCATACCGACCCCGTACGTCTGCTGGTAGCCCTCGAAGATCTGGGTCTGGAACTCACTGCGGGGGGTCAGTGTGCGGAAGCTGCTCGCCGTGGTCACGTTCTGGCCGCCCTCGCTGGCCGTGGCGGTCACCGTGTAGCTCTGGCTGATGGCCAGCGCCCACTGGCTGTGCCAGGCCTTGCCGCCCGGGCTGAGGCTTCCGGTCACCGCCCCGGCCGGGGTGTGCACAGACACGTTCTTCAGCGTGCCGTGGACCGCGGTGACGGTGATCCCGGCGGACGGGTCGGCATCCGCGGCCCCGTTCGCCGGCGTGATCTTGACATCGGCGGCGGCCGTCGCGGCCTTGGCCTTCGCCGCGTTTTGCGCGCTCTGGGTGGTATGTCCTCCGGATGAGCACGCCGCCACGAGCAGGACCAGTACCGCGACCATGGCCATGCCCGCCGGCCGGCGTAGCCGCTTCCCTGGCGTACCCCTACTGCCTGGCGTGCCCTCACTGCCCTGCACGGTGATCCTCTCTGCCGCACGTGCCGACGACCCCCATGTCCGTGCACAGGCTACCTTCCGGATGGCGCGACGGCCCGATCAGGCGGTACGCAGAGCTTTCCGCCGGCCCGCCGCCGCGAGCAGCGC
Organism: Actinomycetota bacterium; assembly: GCA_003164955.1. Taxonomy (GTDB): domain Bacteria; phylum Actinomycetota; class Actinomycetes; order Streptosporangiales; family Streptosporangiaceae; genus Bog-532. The sequence goes on along the minus strand of PLRW01000247.1, from coordinate 2,502 downwards.
CACGACCAGCGCCGCCACGGTCAGGGCGACGATGATGTACTCCGGCCACGCGCCCACCGTGTCCGCCGGGGTCCGGTGGGTGATCAGCGGAACCCGCGCCTCCAGCACCGCCTGCTGCCAGGTGCCGCTGTGGGCGATGAGCCGTCCGTCCGGGGCGATGATGGCGCTGACCCCGGTCGTGGACGCGACGATCACGGTGCGGTCGGACTCGATGGCCCGGAGCCGCGCCATGGCCAGTTGCTGCAGCGACTCCCCGGTCTGGCCGTCGACCTCGAAGTCGGCGTCGTTGGTCTGCACGGTCAGCAGGTTGGCGCCGGCCGCGACCTCCGAGCGCACCAGCCCGTCGAAACCGACCTCGTAGCAGATGACGTCACCCAGCCTGATCTTCCCCGTGTGAAAGACCACCGCCGTGTGCCCGGGCGTGAAGTTGATGGGCTGGAGCGCGGGCAGCGACGTGATGTGCGACAGCAGGCCGCGGTCGGGAATGACCTCGCCGAACGGGACGAGCTGGCGCTTGGCGTAGATGGTCGTGGGGCCACGGCCCGGCAGCCAGAGCTGGCCCACGTTCCGCTGGGGGTTGTTCAGCACCTCCCCGACCAGGATGGGCCGCCCGATCGCTTTCACCGCGCCGGAGACCTCCTGGTAGATGGCCGGGTAGGAGAACGGGTCCAGGTCGGTCGAGTTCTCCGGCCAGATCACGAGGTCCGGGGCCGGGCGCTGCCCCGCCTTCACCTGAGCGGCCAGCTTCGCGGTGGCCTGCGCGTGGTTCTGTGTCACCACGCTGTCGTTCAGCAGTTGCGGCAGATTACGGGCGTGCGGCACGTCCCCCTGCACGGCGGCGACCACGGCCGCCGGGCGGCCGGCCGCCGGATCGACCGGCAGGGCCTTCCCGGCCGCGGCGATCCCGGCCGTCGCGGCTACCGCCAGGGCGGCGATCGCCAGCCGCCGCGCGCTCCGGTCCTGGCTGATGGCGGCCAGGATGAACCAGGCCAGCGTCCCCCCGGTCAGTGCGACCAGGAACGTCAGCAGCGGCGCGCCGCCTACGGCGGCCCAGCCCGCGCTAGGTGCGGACGCCTGGCTCATGGCCAGCCTGCCCCACGGGAAACCACCCCAGGGCCAGCGGTCCCGCAGTGCCTCCGTGGCGACCCACCAGCCCGCGACGGCGACCGGCCAGCCGGGCAGCCGCAGCAGCAACCGCTGGCCGACCGCCAGCACGGCCACGATGACCGCGGACCCGCCCGCCAGGCCGGCCCACGCGTACCACGCGACGTTCAGCACCCAGGAGAGCATGAGGAAGAAGAACGGGACACCGAAGACCAGTCCGACCAGGAACGATCCGCGCAGGGTCCGGCCTGCCAGCGCCACGGTGAGCAGCGCCGGGCCCACCACGGCGAGCGGCCAGACGCCGGCCGGCGGGAAGGCCGCGGCCAGGGCGAGGCCGCCGCCCAAGGCGGTCGGCAGAGCCCAGCGCAGGGTCAGCCCGCGATGTGTGTCCGCGGGGCGCCCGTGCAGGCGGGATGCGGCCGACGGCTCGGCGGATATCACCCTTCGGAGGGTAGCCGAGTGTGAGCCGGAGCCGGCGAACGGGACCTACCTGCCCAAAAGGAATAAGCCGTCCACGTGACCTTCGGCCGTTAGTTCCTTAGTCCTGAAGAGGCCAATCCGCCGTGTTATATTCCTTAGCGCGAACGCCTCGTGGGGGGGCGTGTATTCACCTATAAATGGCTATAACACGTATTAGAGGCCAGTTTGTGATCAAAATCGTTTATCGTGACCTGTCGCCCGGATTACACGCGTCCGCGGACGCTGAAGGCCGGAGCACGATCATTTCGCTTCTGCCCGGGCTGACGCCTGAGCAACGCCGGGCCGCGCTGCGGCGGATACGGCACAGCGGCCGGATGGGCCATGGCCCCCGGGTCCCGGCCGGGAAACTGGCCCTGGCCCTGGGCCTGGACCGGGTACGGGCCGTGGCCCGCATCTGTACGGCCGTGGTCCGGCTTCACCCAGCGGGAAGCACGCTTCCGGTGCTCTTCTTTTCGGCGGCGGCGGTCATTTTTGTTCTGATGGCCACGGTGTCGATTCATGGGATGCCCGCGGGGCCACGGGCATCTGGCCAGAACCTCGTCGCAGGCGGCCCGTCGCCCGCGTCGGCGGCATCCGGGCCGCTCGTGAGCCAGAGCATCGCGCCATCCAGCGGCAGCCGGGGCGGGCCTTCTCGGACGGACACAGCGCGGACGGACACGGCGCCGAGGCGCCTCGCCGCGCGGCAGCCTTCCGCACCTGGGACGGGCAGCCAGACGGCGGGCGCCGGGTCTACGCCGGCTGGCGCCACCGGCCTGGCCGGCTCCGGGGGATCCTCCGGGTCGCCGGATTCTTCCGGGTACGGGGGGACGGCGGGCCAGGGCGGCGCGGGCAGCACGGAGACGAGCGCCGGCTCTGGCTTTGGTTCCGGTGGAAGCTCCGGATCGAGCAGCATGGGCTCCGGTGGCTCCGGTGGCTCCG
>PLRW01000179.1 GCA_003164955.1 Actinomycetota bacterium | reverse complement strand
ACCACCGCGCGGGCGCGAAGCGCAGCGGGGGTTCCAGGGGGTCGTCCCCCTGGGCCAGCACGGTCTATTCTTGGTCCATTACGCAGCTGGAGCCGCCGCTGCATCCAGCCGGGAGGCAGCCCCGCCGTGCCGGAAGGCTCGTCCGCTATCACCGACGCGGTATTCCGCCCGGTCCGGACGGGCAACGCGTTCGAGGAGACCTTGGAACGGCTGCTCGACGGCATCCGGCTGGGCGTGCATTCCCGCGGGGACCGGCTGCCACCGGAACGGGAACTGGCCGGGCGGCTCGGCGTCAGCCGGGTCACCATCCGTGACGCGCTGCGCGAACTGGCCAGCGCGGGTTACGTGCAGACGCGGCGGGGCCGGTTCGGCGGCACGTTCGTCACCTACCAGCCCCACCCGCTCGCGTACGGCGAGCTCACCCGGACCGCGCAGAGCATGGGTGACCTGCTGGCCGACGCCCTCACCTTCCGCCGGGTGGTGGAGGCCGGGGCGGCGGAGACGGCCGCGCGCGCCACGCTCAGCCGCCGGCAGCGGGAAGAACTGACCGCGAGCCTGGCCGCGGTCGAGGACGCTCAGCTGGCGGGCTACCGGCAGGCCGACACGCGGCTGCACCTGGCCATCGCCGAGGCCGCGGGCTCGGCGCTGCTGACCACCAGCGTGGTCGAGGTGCGGGTCCGGCTGGTCGACCTGCTCAACGCCATCCCCATGCTGGAGCGCAACCTCGTGCACTCGAACATCCAGCACGCCGGCATCGTCCGGGCCATCCTGGCCGGCGACCCGGAGGGGGCGCGCCAGGCCATGGAGGAGCACACCGACGGGACGGCGGCGCTGCTGCGCGGCTTCCTCGGCAGTGCCAATGACCACGTGGCCCCTGGGGATGAAGCGGCAGAACGGGCTCACTCTGATCTTGACACCGCCCGTCCGTAATGGGTCAATACCTGTAGTTCAATGGATCAGTTTTATCCATATGCGCCGCTGCATTGGTGAGCTGTTGTCTGGGGAGGCCCCATGCCAGCCGATGAGACCGCCATCCCGCCCGGCACCGCGGGCACCGGCCCGGCAGGCGCGCCCGGCGCCGCAGTGGCCGCCGCAACGATCAGCGCCGACGAGAGCCGCCTGCACGAAATGGGCTACGCGCAGGAACTCCGGCGGCACATGTCCGGCTTCTCCAACTTCGCCGTCTCGTTCACGATCATCTCGATCCTGTCCGGGTGCCTCACCCTGTACGGCACCGGGATGAAGACCGGCGGGCCGGCTCTGATCACCTGGGGCTGGCCCTTCGTCGGGGTGATGACGCTGCTGGTCGGACTGTCCATGGCCGAGGTGTGCTCCAGCTACCCGACGGCCGGCGGCCTGTACTACTGGTCGGCCAAGCTCGCCAAGCGGAACGCGCCGGCCTGGTCCTGGTACACCGGCTGGTTCAACTTCCTGGGCCAGGTCGCGGTCACGGCCGGCATCGACTTCGGCGCGGCGTTCTTCCTCAACGCCCTGCTCGACCTGCAGTGGGGCTTCGACACCAGGCCGTGGCACACGATCGTGCTGTTCGCCGCGATCCTCGTGCTGCACGCCCTGCTCAACCAGTTCGGCGTGGGCATCGTGGCCAAGCTGAACGACATCAGCGTCTGGTGGCACATCGTCGGCGTGCTGCTCATCGTCGGCGTGCTGGCCTTCGTGCCCAGCCACCACCAGTCCGCGTCGTATGTGTTCGGGCACTTCGTCAACGACACCGGCTGGGGCTCGACGTTCTACGTCGCGCTGCTCGGCCTGCTGCTGGCGCAGTACACGTTCACCGGGTACGACGCGTCGGCGCACATGACCGAGGAGACCCGTGACGCGTCCACGGCCGGCCCCCGCGGGATCATCACCTCGATCCTGGTCTCGCTCGCCGCGGGCTGGGTCCTGCTGATCGGCATCACCTTCGCCATCCAGCACTACAACGGCGAACTGGGGGCCGCCGTCCCGCCGGCCCAGATCTTCGTCGACGCGATCGGCAACACCGGCGGCAAGCTGCTGCTCGTCGTGGCGATCGGGGCGCAGCTGTTCTGCGGCATGGCGTCCGTCACCGCGAACTCGCGGATGATCTACGCCTTCTCCCGGGACGGCGCGCTGCCCGGCTCGGCGCACTGGCACAAGATCAACCCGCGGACCCGGACGCCGACCAACGCGATCTGGCTGGCGGCCGCCGGCGCGCTCATCCTCGGCCTGCCCTACCTGTGGAACAGCACCGCCTACGTCGCGGTGACGTCGATCGCGGTGATCGGGCTCTACGTCGCGTACGTGCTGCCGACGCTGCTGCGGCTGCTGCGCGGCGTGGACTTCGTACCGGGCCCGTGGCACCTCGGCCGGTGGTCGCGGCCCATCGGGATCATCGCGGTGGCCTGGGTGGCCTTCATCTCCATCCTGTTCATGCTGCCTACCGCGGCGCCGGTCACGGTGAGCACCTTCAACTACACCGTGGTCGCGGTGGTTGCCGTGCTCGGCTTCGCCACGATCTACTGGTTCGTCTCCGCACGGCGCTGGTTCAAGGGGCCGAAGGTGCAGGGCAGCGCGGAAGAACTGGCCGCGATCGAGCATGAACTGGAGTCTCTGGCCTAGTGGGCGACATGGGAGATGGGGCGGCGAACCACCAGGCCGGCAGCGCCGTGCTCGGGGCCGCCAGCTTCGAGGGGATCAGCGTCGCGGTCGGGGCGGGCACCATCGACACCGTGATCGTCGCGCTGACCGACATGCAGGGCCGCCTGCAGGGCAAGCGCCTGCACGCGCCGTTCTTCGTCGACCAGGTCATCCGGCACGGCACCGAAGCCTGCTCCTACCTGCTCGCCGTGGACATCGACATGAACACGGTGGACGGTTACGACCTCACCTCGTGGGACCGCGGGTACGGGGACTTCGAACTGATCCCCGACCCGGCCACCGTCCGGATGCTGCCGTGGCAGGAACGCACGGCGCTGGTCCTGGCCGATGTGCAGTGGCCGGACGGGACCGCGGTCGCCCCATCACCCCGGCAGATGCTGAAGGGGCAGCTGGCCCGGGCCGCCGAGCACGGCTGGACCTGCTACACAGGCACCGAGCTGGAGTTCATCGTCTTCGAGGACTCCTACGAGAAGGCGTGGGACCTCGGCTACCGCGGGCTCACCCCGGCCAACCGGTACAACGTCGACTACTCCGTGCTCGGCACGTCCCGCATCGAGCCGCTGCTGCGCGATATCCGGCTCGGCATGGCCGGGGCGGGCATGACGGTCGAGTCGGCCAAGGGCGAATGCAATCCCGGGCAGCACGAGATCGCGTTCCTCTACCGGGACGCCCTGACCACGTGCGACCAGCACGTCGTGTACAAGACGGGGGCCAAGGAGATCGCGGCCGCGCACGGCTGCAGCCTGACCTTCATGGCCAAGCCGAACGACAAGGAAGGCAACTCCTGCCACATCCACATGTCGTTCCGCGATTCTGACGGGCGGCCGGTGATGGCCGGGGACGGCCCGTACGGGCTCTCGGAGACGGGCGGCCAGATGATCGCCGGCCTGCTGGCCGGGATACGCGAGCTGACCCTGCTGCTCGCGCCGAACGTGAACTCCTACAAGCGATTCCAGGACGGCAGCTTCGCCCCCACCACCGTGGCGTGGGGCCCGGACAACCGGACGTGCGCCCTGCGCCTGGTCGGCCACGGGCCGTCGCTGCGGGTCGAGTGCCGGGTGCCCGGTGGCGACGTGAACCCGTATCTGGCCACCTCGGCGCTGGTGGCGGCCGCGCTCACCGGGGTCGAGCAGGCCATGCCGCTGCCGCCGCCGATGTCCGGCAACGCTTACGCGGCCGGCGGCCCACGGGTGCCGGGCACCCTGGACGAGGCCGCGATGCTCTGGTCGGATTCCGCGCTGGCGGCCGAGGCGTTCGGCCCGGACGTGGTGGCGCACTACGCCAACATGGCGCGGGTTGAGCTGGATTCCTACCACGCCGCCGTCACGGACTGGGAGCTCCGCCGTTGCTTCGAACGGCTGTGAGGCGCCCGTGCCCCCGGTGATGCCCGCGGGCCCGGCAGGCCCGGGGGGCCCGTTCTCCCACGTCGTCACCAACCCGGCCACCGGGGAAGCGGCCGGGACCGTCACGGAGACCTCGCCGGAGGAGGCGGAGGAAGCGGTACGGCGGGCGGTGCGGGCGGCCGCCGGGTGGGCTCAGGTCTCCCCCGCGGACCGGGCCCGGCTGCTGCGCGCGTTCGCCGGGCTGGTCGACCGCGACGTGGAGACCCTGGCCCGGCTGGAGGTGACCGAGGCCGGCCACCCGATCACCACCGCCCGGGGGGAGGCGGCCGCCGTACGGGACGTGCTCGCCCACTACGCGGGGGCACCGGAACGGCTGAACGGGCGGCAGATCCCGGTGGCGGGCGGCCTCGACGTCACCTTCCACGAGCCGCTCGGCGTGGTCGGCGTGATCGTCCCCTGGAACTTCCCGATGCCGATCGCGTCCTGGGGGCTCGCGCCCGCGCTCGCGGCCGGCAACGCGGTCCTGCTCAAGCCCGCCGAACTGACACCCCTGACGGCCCGGCACCTGGCGGCGCTGGGGCGGGAAGCGGGCCTACCGGAGGGTCTGCTGCAGGTCCTGCCCGGACGGGGTGCGGTCGTCGGCCGCTTCCTGGTCGAGCACGAGGCGGTCCGCAAGATCTGCTTCACCGGCTCGGTACCGGTCGGGCAGGCCATCATGGCGGCGTGCGCGGCCCAGACCAAGCGGGTCACGCTGGAACTGGGCGGCAAGAGCCCGAACATCTCGGTCAACTCGCACTCCTCGGTGCGCTACTCGACGCCGTTCGGCGGGTTCAAGCAGTCGGGGCTGGGCCGCGAGCTCGGCCCGGACGCGCCGCTGGCTTTCACCGAGGAAAAGAACGTTTTCATCGCGACCAGTTAACGGAGCGGGCATGGGCCGACTTGAGGGACGGACCGCCGTGGTCACCGGAGCCGGGAGCGGCATCGGGCTGGCCACCGTCCGGCGTTTCGCGGCCGAGGGCGCCAGCGTGGTGGCCGTCGATGTCGACGTAGCGACGGGTGAGAAGGCGGCGGCCGAGGCGGGGGGACTGTTCGTGCCGGCCGACGTGACCGTGCCGGAGGAGGTGGCCCACGCGTTCGCGGCGGCGTTCGGCGCGTACGGCTCGGTCGACATCGCGTTCAACAACGCCGGCATCTCTCCGCCGGAGGACGACTCGATCCTGACCACCGGCCTGGACGCGTGGCGCCGTGTCCAGGAGGTCAACCTGACCTCGGTCTACCTGTGCTGCCGGGAGGCCATCCCCTATATGCAGCGGCAGGGCCGGGGCGCCATCATCAACACCGCGTCGTTCGTCGCCGTGATGGGCGCGGCGACATCCCAGATCTCCTACACGGCCTCGAAGGGCGGCGTGCTCGCGCTGAGCCGCGAGCTGGGCGTGCAGTTCGCTCGCGAGGGAATCCGGGTCAATGCGCTGTGCCCGGGGCCGGTGAACACGCCGCTGCTGCAGGAGCTGTTCGCCTCGGATCCGGAGCGCGCGGCCCGGCGGCTCGTGCACATCCCGATGGGCCGGTTCGCCGAGGCCGACGAGATCGCCGCGGCCGTGGCCTTCCTGGCCAGCGACGACGCCTCGTTCATCACGGCGTCGTCGTTCCTGGTCGACGGTGGTATCTCCGGCGCGTACGTCACCCCGCTGTAGGGAATGTCCCGGCGCCGTCCGTTAATTAGACACAGCGAATGGTTCTGAGCCGGATGGTGACGTCCATCGCCTGAAGCTGGGCCAGGACCTCGGCGCTGTACTCGGCACCGATGTCGGTGATGGCGTAGCCGATGTCGTCGCGGGTGCCCAGCATCTGGCCCTCGACGTTGACCTGATGGTCGGCGAGCACCCGGTTGATGGACGCCAGCACACCGGGAACGTTCTGGTGGATGTGCACCAGGCGGTGGGTGCCGGGCGCGGTCGGCAGCGCGATGGCGGGCAGGTTGACGCTGAGCGAGGCCGACCCGGCCGCCACGTAGTCGATCAGCTTGCCCGCCACGAACTCGCCGATGTCCTGCTGCGCTTCCTCGGTCGAGCCGCCCACATGCGGGGTGAGGATCACGTTCGGCAGGCCGCGCAGCACCGAGGTGAACTCCTCCCCGCTGCCCTTGGGCTCCTCGGGGAACACGTCGATGGCCGCGCCGGCGATATGCCCGCTCTTGATGTTCCGCCGCAGGGCTTCGTGGTCCACCACGAAGCCGCGGGACAGGTTCAGGAACAAGCTGCGCGGCTGCATCGCGGCGAACTCGGCGTCCCCGAACAGCCCGCTGTTGCCCGGCCGGCCGTCCACGTGGAGGGTGACGGTCTCCACGGACTCGAGCAGCTCGTTCATCGTGCCGCAGCGGCGCGCGTTGCCGAGCGCCAGCTTGTCGGCGATGTCGTAGAAGCACACCGACATGCCCAGGTTCTCCGCGAGCACGGACAACTGGGCGCCGATGTTGCCGTAGCCGACGATCCCGAGCCGCCGGCCGCGGACCTCGTGGCTGCCGGCGGCGGACTTGTCCCACACCCCCTGGTGCAGCTTGGCGTTCTTTTCCGGCAGCCGGCGGGCCAGCGAGATGATCTCCGCGAGCACCAGCTCGACCACGCTGCGGGTGTTGGAGAACGGCGCGTTGAAGACCGCGACCCCGTGCCGCGACGCGGCGGCCAGATCGATCTGGTTGACGCCGATACAGAACGCGCCCACCGCGACCAGGTCCGGCGCCGCCGCGAGGGCCCGCTCGGTGAGGTGCGTCCGCGAGCGGATGCCGAGCAGGCTGACGCCGGGCAGCGCCTCGATCAGCTCGTCCTCGCTCAGCGCGCCCTTGCGCGTTTCCACCTCGTAGCCGGTCTTGGTCAGCCGGGCAACGGCGTCTGGGTGGATGTTCTCCAGTAGCAGCGCGCGCATCGGCAGCTTCGTCGTGTCCAGCGTCACCATCTCGTCCCCTCACGCCATGCGGATCTCGCCGGGCGGATCGCACCCAGGCGGCCGTGGCCGCCCGCGACATCTAGGGTAGCGGCCGAGCGGGACCGCCTCAGGCACTCAGCTGCCGGTGACTCCGGCGGCCGGCGCGGTGTCGGTGACATCGTCGGGCCCGTGGCCCGCTTCCCCGCCCGGATCGCCGCCGGGCCCGAGGCTCCTGAGCCGTTCCCGGGCCTGCTCGGCGTCCGGGTGCGGGATACTCTCCAGGATGGCCAGCGCCTGCTCCCAGCTCTTACGGGCCGCCACCGGGTCGTCCGCGTGCAGCTGGGCATCGCCGAGGCCAATGTGCGAGCCGGCCTCGTGGTAGCGGTCACCGATCTCGTGAAAGGCCTCCACCGCCTGGGAGTAGCACTCGGCGGCCTGCTCGTAGTCATTCATCCGGCCGTGCGTGTAGCCCAGGCTGTCCCAGGTATCCGCCTCACCGGCGCGGTGGCCGATCTCGCGCTGGAACTTCAGCGAGCGCTGGCAGTAGACCAGCGCCTCCTCGCACAGGCCGAGATGGGCGTACAGCCAGCCGACGCTGTTCTCGATGCTGGCCACGGTCTGGGCGGGGCCGATCTCCCGGACCACGCGCAGTGCCTCCCGCGCGTGCACCAGCGACTGGGCGTACCGTCCCTGCTGCTCAAACAGGTGACCGAAGCCCTGGTGCACGGTCGCCTCGTTCGCCCGGTCACCGAGCTGGCCGAAGATGTCGAGCGCCTTGGACAGATGCGGCTCGGCATCGGCGAAATTACCGATGTTGACCAGCCCGCGGCCCAGCTCGTAGTGCGCGTGCCCGAGGCCGACCGGGTCACCCTGCCGCTGGGCGGCCCGCAGCGACAGGCGCTGGATGCCGATGCACTCGTGCCACCGGCCGCGGCGGTACAGGAACGGCGCCAGGGTCCAGACGATCTGCCAGACCGATTCGTCGTCACCGGTGGAGATGGCGTGCGTCAGCAGGCCGACCATGACCGGATACTCGGCGTCGAACCAGGCCAGGGCCTGGCCACGGCCGGAGAACTCCTCCGGCACCGCGCCCGGTTCCGGGGGCGCCAGGTCCAGCGGCTTGCGGACGCGGTTGGCCTGCAGCGCGCCCGCGTGCGCGGTGTGCAGGTAGTGATCGAGGCAGCGGCGCGCGGCGGCCCGGCGGTCAGCTTCGCTGTCGACGGTTTCGGCCTGCTGGAAGGCGTAGGCGCGGAGCAGGTCGTGGAAGGCGAACCGGCCCGGCTGGGGCTCGGCCACCACGTGGGTCCGGGTCAGTTCGCGCAGTGCGCCCGCCGCTTCTGACCGTGAAACGCCGGCCAGGCTCGCTGCCGCAGCGACCGAGACGTCAGGCCCGGGATGCAGGCCGAGCAGCCGGAACATCCGCGCGGCCGACTCGCTCAGCTGCTCATACGACCAGGACAGGACCGCGCGCACGTCGGTGGCCGTGTCCCCGACCTCCAGCGCCTCCAGCCGGTTCCTGGTGTCCCGCAGCTCGGCCGCGAGCGCGGCCAGGGACAGCCCCGGGCGCGTCGCGGCGCGGCCCGCCGCCACGCCGAGGGCCAGCGGCAGCCGCGCGCACAACCCGATCAGCTCGGCCGCGGGCCCCGGCTCGGCCGCCACCACCTCCGGCCCGAGGCGGCGGCCCAGCAACTCGTGGGCCTCCTCCTCGGTCAGCACGTCCAGGCTCAGCGGAGTGGCACCCTCGGCCGCGACCAGCCCGGTGAGCTGGGACCGGCTGGTCACCACGACCAGCGATCCCGGCGAGCCGGGCAGCAGCGGGCGCACCTGATCGGTGTCGCGCGCGTTGTCCAGCACCATCAGCACCCGCTTGCCGTCCAGCATGCTCCGGAACAGGGCGGCCCGGGCCTCCAGGTCGGCGGGCATCCGCTGCGGGGGCACGGCCAGCGCGTCCAGGAAGTAGCGCAGCGCGTCGTCGGGGCTGGTGGCCGAGCCGGACGGATCGAAGCCGCGCAGGTTCACGTACAGCTGGCCGTCGGGGAAACGCTTGGCGACCTGGCGGGCGAAGCGGATGGCGAGGGCCGTCTTGCCAACCCCGGCCGTCCCGGTGATCGCGATGATCTGCACCGTCCCCGGGGACGGCCCATCGGGCTCCTCACCCGGGGGCGGCCCGGCCACGTGCAGCATCCGGTCCAGCTCCGCGTGCCGCCCGGAAAAGCCCGGCGCTTCCAGCGGAAGCTGCGCGGGGGCGGGATCCGGAACGGCGCCGGGGCTGGCGGCGGACGGTGCCGGGGCCCGGCCACGCCCGGGCGCGTCCAGGTCCGGATCCAGGGCCAGGATCTGCTGGTGGATGCGCCTGAGCTCGGGACCGGGATCGATACCCAGCTCGTCGCCCAGCACCTTGCGGGCGTCATGGAAGGCCTGCAGCGCCTCGGCCTGGCGGCCGCAGCGGTACAGCGCGATCATCAGCAGCCCGCGCATCCGCTCGCGGAGCGGGTGCTCCGCGGCGAGCGCGGCGAGCTCGGGCACGGCCTGCTCGTGGCGGCCCAGATCGAGAAGTACCTCGGCGCGCTCCTCGGCGGCGGCCGAGCGCAGCTCGCCGAGGCGGACCCGTTCGGCCGCGGCGAACGGCCCGGGTACCCCGGCGAACGCGGATCCGTGCCATTCGCCGAGCGCGACCTCCAGCGCCGCGATCGCCCCGTTCAGGTCGCCCGAGCTGCGCAGGCGACGGCCACTCTGCAGGCTCCGCTCGAAAACGACGGCGTCGACCTGGCCGGCGTCCAGGCGCAGCACGTAGCCAGCGCTGGCCGAGGCCAGGACCTGGCTGGGCCCACGACGGGAACGGCCTGGCTCCAGCACGCGGCGGAGCCCGGCCACATAGGTGTGCACCCCGCCCTCGGCGCTAGCCGGGGCGTGCTGCCCCCACACGGCGTCGACGAGCTCGTCGCGCGAGACGGCCCGGTTCGCCCGCATGGTGAGCATGCCCAGGACGGCCCGCTGCCTGGGGGGACCGGTGGGAAGCTCCCGGCCGGAAAGCCAGGCCCGCACGGGTCCAAGGACGCCGACTCGCAGCGACTCGAGGCCCTGGGACTCGAGGCGCTGGCTGTCGGCGTCCACGTCATCGATGGCCATCGTGTCTCTCCCCGATGCGGCCTTTTTGGCCGGACTTACAGCATATGTGTGATGCATCCAGAAAAAATCCATAACACGTAGGGAGCGGTGCCCTATCACTAGTAGTGGCGGGAAACAGTACATAGTCGGCGATTACCGGAAACTCTGGACGTTGGCTCACGATCGGTTCCTGCCTGCCACAGAAGCTGACCGTACTAAAGGGAAAAACTGTGACCGTCGTGACCGGCAGGACGAGCGTGACTGATGGGGCATCCGGCAGCGCCGGCCGCCCGATCGGTCTCGTGCGGTCCTGGCCCCGGGATACAGCGGCGCACATGCGGCCGTCCGAAATACGGTCGCTCGACGGCCCGGAGGAGGGGATCGACGAACGACTGCTGCGTGAACTCGCCGGGCGAGTTCGCTGCGAGCGCCTTCGCCGCGTCCTCCAACGGCCGGACGACCCCCAGACGGGTGGGTGTTCCTTAGGGCCCGTTCCGGCGGGCGCCGCCTTCGCTCCTCCCCCCCAGAGCGAATGTCGGCGCCGGGCCGGGCGACCCGTTAACGGATAGCCCACCGCTCTCCGGGGGGAGTGAACGCCATCCCCCCCAGCGTTCACTCCCCCCCGGAGAAGTAACGCCCCCCGGAGAGGCTTCGGTCCCGTGGCCGCTCTCCGGAAGGCGGGGCACGGGCAGCCCCGATGAGGCAGGGCCGGCTCAGTCCGCCATTCGTCCGGTGCTGGCCGGCCCTCCGCCATTCCCGCTGCCGCCCGTCGCTCCCGCGTCAGCTTTCCCGGCCCGCGGGCCGCCCTCCCACTGCTCGAACGCACAGCACGGGCACTACTCCGCGCCGATGCAGAGCATCCCGGGCTTGCCGCCTAACTCACTCAGTACTCCCTGCCCTGGAACGCAACGTCACCAGGGCGAGCAGTCCGGCCGCGAGGACCAGGCCGGCCGAGAGGAACAGGGCATCGCGGAGGCCGTCGTGGAAAGCGGAGTACGCGGCGTTGATGACCTTCAGGACGAGGGCGCCCTGACCCGCGGGCCCGACGCCGGAATTGTTGCCGCTGGAGGGCACCTGGCCGGTCTCGACGCCGCGGATGACGATGGACTGGATGTTGGCCGGCAGGCCCAGGGCGCGCAATTGGCCGGCGATGCTCGTGTTGAGCTGGCCGTTGACGAGGGCCCCGAGCACGGCCACCCCGGTCACCGCGCCCACCTCACGGCTGGTGTTGGTGGCCGAGGCGGCCATGCCCGATCGTTCCGGCGGCACCGCCGACAGTGCCGAGGACGTGATGGGCACGACCGTGGCACCGATGCCGATGCCGGTGAGGGCCAGCGCCACCAGCAGCGGGAGATAGTGCGGATGCGGGCTGAGGTTCACGTCCGACAGGACCAGCCCCGCCGCGAACAGCACGCAGCCGCCGACAATGACCCAGCGCACGCCGATGGCGTTCAGCCAGCGCCCGGCCAGCAGCGACGCGACGATCATGAGCACGGTCATCGGCAGGAAGACCAGGGCGATGCGGAAACCGGACAGCCCGACGACCTCGAAGAGGTACAGCGCGGTGAAGAAGAAGATGGCGAACGTCGCGAAGTAGGTGCAGAAGGCCACGATGTTCGCGGTCGTGAAGCGGGCGACGCGCAGGTACTTCAGGTCCACGAGTGGATGGGCGGCTCTGGCCTCGCGCCAGACGAAAGCAACGGCGGCCAGCGCGCTCACACAGAACAGCGCGATGACTTCCGGCGCGGCGAATCCGGCGGTTTCCGCATCGATGATCGCGAACACCATGGCCGCCAGGACGGCCGAGCCGAGCAGCGCACCGGCGGTGTCGACGCGGTTCGCGTTCGGGTCGGCGCTCTCCGGCAGGACCACGGCCCCGAGGACCAGCGCGGCCAGCCCGAAGGCAAGATTGAACCAGAAGATAGCCCGCCAGTTCCAGACGCCGACGAGCGCGCCCCCGATCACCGGCCCCAGCGCGAGGGCGAGGCCGGACACGGCCGCCCAGACGCCGATGGCCCGGTCCCGGCTGCGCTGATCGGTGTACAGGTGCCGCAGCATGGACAGCGTGCCGGGCTCGCTGGCGGCGGCGCCCAGTCCCATGACCGCGCGCCCGGCAATGAGCACGCCGGGATTCGGCGCCAGGGCGCACAGGACCGAGCCGGCGCAGAACACGCCCGCCCCGGACAGCATCACGATCTTGCGGCCCAGCTCGTCGCCGATCATCCCGCACGCGAGCATTACGCTCGCGAAGGTCAGCGCGTAAGCCCCCACCACCCACTGCAGGGCGGAGACCCCGGCGTGCAGGGTGGTCTGCACACTGCCCAGCGCGACGCTCACGACCGTGTTGTCGAGGAAGGTCAGGAACAGCAGGGTGCACAGCACGGCGAGGGCCAGCGGCCGCCCGCCGCGCCGGGCGGCGACCGGACCGCCGGGACCCTCCGGGCCGTCGGACCGCGTCCGGGTGAAGCTCGCCGGGTCCACCGGTCGGCTAACCGGCGGCGCTGGCGCAGGCCGAGGGGGCCTTACCGCTGTTTTCCAGGGTCAGCAGGGCGCAGAAACTCTGATCGCCGACCTTCCAGATACCGTTCTGGAAGACGGCCACACCGGGCTGGTTCTTCAGCTCCGGCGTCCCGCTGACCAGGATCGAGTACAGCACCTTGGCCTGCGCGGGCGACTCAACGGTCACGGAGCTGACCGACGATGTGGCCGAGGCCGCGAGCGGCGAACCCGCCTGCGCCTGGATGATCGACTCGAACACCTGCCCGTTCTGCAGCAAGCTGACCCGCTTGGTCACCGGCGTCTTGGGATTGAAGAAGGCTTCCCAGTTCGTCGTGATCTGGGTCACCACGGCGGAAGAACCGCCGCCGGACGGCGACGGCGCCGCCGAGGTCGCCGGCGCGGCCGAAGTGGGCGCAGCCGATGAGCTGGCGGAAGTACTGGGCTTAGTGCTGCCGCTGCTGCTGCACGCCGCGACGGCCATGACCGCACCGGCGGCGAATACGAGGAAAACCCGGGGAGAATGAAATCGCATGAGAGCCCTCCTCTGGCTCGAGCGCCGACCTGAAGGACCACAACGCGGGTACGGGGGTGATTACAGAAAGCTACACCCGCTCGGAGACTTATCTTAACGCGTGAGTAGCCTCCGATGCCGGAATGCCCGCCGATGCACTGACATGTCCGTCAGCTAAGGCTCAGCCAGCGCTCAGCCGGGCTTGAGATGGGGCCGGCCGAGCGCGGGCCGGCTGAGGGTAGGCCAACTGAGCGCGGGCCGACTGAGCGCGGGCTACGGCGAGCCGCCCGTAACCGGCCCAGCGACCCCGGGCCGAAGGCCTGGGTGAGCGCCCGGTGCTGTCCGGCGAGCAAGCCGCGCAGGTTACGGCGAGGCGTTCGTTACCGGCCCAGCGAACCGGGCNNGAGTGGCCGGTGTGCCGGCGAAGTACCCCGGCGGGGCGCGAAGCGCAGCGGGGGGTTCCGGGGGGTCGCCCCCCGGGCCAGCACAGCGGGGGGTTCGGGGGGCGTCCCCCGGGTTATAGAGCCCGTGACGCCGGGGTCAGTCCCCAGATGGCGGCGGCCAGCCCGGTGAGGACGAACAGCAGGAACGTGATGATGTGGACGCTCGTGCAGTACGCGCAGATGGCCCTGATCTGGAACAGCTCGGCGTACAGCAGGTACAGCACGAACCCGATCCCCGCGACCAGGGAGAGCAGCCGGGTCAGGGCGATCTCCCGGCGGCCCGAGCGCCAGGCCCATGGGCTCATGATCGCGACCAGGAAGACGTAGAAGGCCAGCCCGAGGACGGCGACCGGGATGCCGAACACGATCGACTGGGGGCTGGTCGTCACCTTGCCGCAGTTGATGGCGCCCGAGGTCTCGGTGCAGCCGGCCAGGGCCGAATCCGTGTAGTGCGTGTACGTGAGATAGGCGGATGCGGCCAGGCCCAGGATCGCCAGGGCGAAGGTCGACCACCGCAGCCAGGCCGGCGGCCCGGCAGGCTCCGGCGGGGCCGGCGGCGGCGCGGCGTCCTGCCGCGACGTGGCCGCGTCCCGCCGCGGTCTGACCTGCTGGGACCCACCGCGCTGGGTCCCGTTGCGCTGGGTTCCGTTGCGCTGGGTCCCATTACGCTGGGCCCCTTTGGTCCCGGTTCCCTTGCGCTGGGCCCCGGTCCCCTGGGTCCCCGTGCGCTGGGCCCCGCTTCGCTGTGTCCCGCTGCGCTGCGCCGCCTTAGCCATCAGACCTTCGCCGCCTTAGCCATCAGATCTCGCCCCCAGAGCCATCAGAGCTTCGTCTCCAGCTGCTTGACCACCGGGGTGCAGGCGGTGGCCGGCTGGTTCCCGGTGAGCTTGCAGATCGTGGCGGTCATGTAGTTAGCCGTACCATCAACCGCCTTGGCGATCGGGCTCGTGGGGTCCTTGAGCGCCGAGGCGATCGTGGCCCAGCTCTTGCCCTGCAGGACCTGCGGGCTGTAGCTGGCCCCGCTGATCATGTACTTGTTGCCGAAGTCGACGAACGGGATGGCGCCCGCATCGGCCGAGGGGACGTAAGGCGGCGCGTCGTACTTGTCGAGCAGCGCCTGCTGAGCCGACGTCGGCGTCTGCAGGGTCGTGTAGGAGCTGCCGGACGGGATGTTGGTCTCCGTCTCCACCGACGAGAACGTCAGGTACTGGCTGGTGTACGTGGCCTTGTCGAACGTCCACGTCGAGGTGTTGGGGAACTCATCCGTGCTGGACGAATGCACCGTGCTGAGGCCGGAGAAGGTGCCGAACCGGCTCAGCGCCACCACCATGGCCCACCGCTCGGCCGCGCAGAACGGGCAGTACTGCGCGCCTATGTACAGCATCTCCGGCTTACCGCCGGACGTGAGCGGCGACCCGTTCTTGATCGCTACCGGGAGGGCCGTCACGCCGCTGCCGGCGCCGACCGTGTCGAGCGTACTGGCGGGGACACTGGTGGTGTCGGTGACCACGCTGGCCAGCGCCGTACCGACCGGCCCGTTACTGACTCCGCTCGCGGTAGAGCTGTGCGGCTTGGAGACCAGCGCGTACGTCACGAAGCCCACCACGAGCGCGATGATCACGACGACGACGCCGGTGAACATCAGTACCTTGTTGCGGACCTCGGCCCTGCGCGCAGCGGCCTGCTGGGCCGCGATTCTCTCCCGGCGGGTGCCGTCCCGCTTGGCCCTGCTTGCCTTACCCATCGCGTGCCGTAACCTAGCCTCTCGCATCATGGGCCCGGCGGCTGTTACCGCCGGGCGGCGCCCCGCTAACTCACGGCGGCTGCCCGTTCCGGTCAGTGGCAGTC
The DNA here is from genome assembly GCA_003164955.1 of Actinomycetota bacterium. Taxonomy (GTDB): domain Bacteria; phylum Actinomycetota; class Actinomycetes; order Streptosporangiales; family Streptosporangiaceae; genus Bog-532. The sequence goes on along the minus strand of PLRW01000179.1, from coordinate 49,126 downwards.
CGCCGGATGGCGCCCCCAGGCCCGGCTGCCGGTTCACCATCATATTGGGTAGCAGGGCCGTTACGGCCTCCTCAAGCCAGGATTGATGCTACTCAGAGCCAGCGCAGAGCTTGGCCCGGCGATCAGGGTGGATAGCAGGCGCCCCGGGTGGTACCCGGGGAGGTCACCGGACCGCGTGATCAGTCCATATGTGCGACTCTGGTGGGATATGTCGGAGTTTACCGCTCCCCCGGAGGCCGGTAAGATCAACTTTGTGATATGCGCGTTATAGGTCACACGGGTGTCCTGATATGGCGGTCACCTGCCTTTGTCGTGACCTGTCGTGCTATCTTTCCCAGGACTGATGAACCGGGGGAGGAACGCGTGCCGACCGTACATGTCCATAACTTTTCGTACGGGCTTCTGAACCCGGTGCTGGGCTATCTGATGTCTTGCCTCGGGGCCTTTATTGGCCTTCGCTGCGCCACGCGGGCGCGGGCGCATGCGGGCACTCAGCGTGCGCTGTGGCTACTGCTCGCCTCGGTCTCGCTGGGGGCCACCGGCATCTGGGCCATGCATTTCATCGCGATGCTGGGCTTCACCATCCCGGGCCAGCCCATCCTGTACAAGGTGCCGCTGACCATATTCAGCATGGTCGTCGCGGTGGTCGTGGTGACGATCGGCCTCTTCATCGTGGGCTTCGGCAACTCGGGGGGATGGCTGCCCCTGGCCACCGGGGGCGTCATCGTCGGCCTCGGCGTCGCGAGCATGCACTACCTCGGCATGAAGGCCATCAGCATGCCCGAGATGATGAGCTACAACATTCCCCTCGTGGTGCTGTCCGTACTGATCGCGATCGTCGCGGGGACCGCGGCGCTGTGGGCCGGGCTGAACGTGCGCGGCATCTGGTCGACCATTGCGGCGTCGCTGATCTTCGGGGTAGCCGTCAGTGGCATGCACTACACCGGGATGGCCGCGATGCACCTCAACGCGGGCAACGGCGGCATCTACGGGGCCGGGCAGAACACCGTGACAGGGGGCGTGGCCGCGTCGGGCTTCGTGCTGCCCCTCGTGCTGGGCATCGGCATCTTCAGCTTCCTGGCCCTGATCGTCATCATGCTGGCCCCGTCCGAGGATGAGATCCGGGCGGACGCGCGACTGGCGGAGCGCCTCGCGGACCGCCCCGCCAGCCACCGCCGCTAGCTGTGCTGGCCCGGGGGGCTCTATGACCCGGGGGCGCCCCCCCGAACCCCCCGCTGTGCTGGCCCGGGGGGCGACCCCCCGGAACCCCCGCTGCGCTCCGCGCCCCGCTGAGGTACTTCGCCGGCACACCGGTCACTCACCGGGCACAAGGCCCGGTTCGCTAGGCCGGTAACGAACGCCTCGCCGTAACCTGTGCGGCTTGCTCGCCGACAGCACCGGCCACTCCCCCAGGCCGTTGGCCCGGGGTCGCTGGGCCGGGGCCGCTGGCCCGGTAACGAACGCCTCGCCGTGGTTGTGCTTGGCGCTATGGGCATCGGGCCATTTGCCCGCGCGGCACCATGACAGCGGCACCGGTAAGCAGCGGCCGGCTATCCGGCGCAATTGCACAAACCCAAATGATCATGAAACGGAATGGCGATATGCGGATTTTGCCCGCATTTGACAACGTTCGCATAGCTGATTTACAGATCTTTAGCAACCGAAACATGATCTTAACTTTGATCGGTTTTTTTCAACTTTTTTTACGTTCTTTTGGTGTTGGATTCGGTCGGGTCGTACCACCCTTGGACCGAACAGCGTTCTCCATCACAAAGAGGAACGCACGACCACACGGAGAGACACATGAGTCTTAGCGCCCGGAGGCGCGCGCTGGTCATCGCGGGAAGCTCGGTCCTGGCGGGCTTCACGTTGATGGCGCCCGCCTACGCCGCCACGTCGGGCCACTCCGCCGCGCCGACCGCCACATCCGCCGCGGCGGGACCACGCACCCCGGACGGGGGCGCCGTCCAGCCCGGTGGGGTAAGCCACCTCGTCGGCCCGCACACCATCCACCCCGGGGCCAGGAATGCGACCACCACGAGCACAAACTGGTCGGGATACGCGGCCACCGGCAATAATGGCGCGTTTACCAGCGTCTCATCGAGCTGGATCGAGCCGACGGGCACGTGCCGTTCGGGCGACCAGTACTCGAGCTTCTGGGTAGGGCTGGACGGGTACAGCAGCGAATCGGTGGAGCAGACCGGCTCCGAGGTCGACTGCGCCGGCAGCACGGTGGAGTACTACTCCTGGTACGAGATGTACCCGGCCAACCCGGTCAACTTCAGCAACACCGTCCGGCCCGGCGACAACCTCACCGGATCGGTGACGTATACGGGAGGTAGCAGCTTCACCCTCAAGCTCGCGGACACCACGCAGGGCTGGAGCCACACGGTCACCAAGACCCTGTCCGGGGCCGCCCGGTCCTCGGCGGAGGTCATCGCCGAGGCGCCCTGCTGCACCAACAGCGGGGGCATCCTGCCGCTAGCCGACTTCGGCAAGGTCAGCTTCTCAGGTTCGACGGCCAACGGGTCGACGCTCAGCTCGTTCAACCCGGAGGGCATCAACATGGTCTCGGCGAGCGGCGTCGCCGAGGACAGCGTCTCCGCGCTCAGCGACGGCAGCTTCACCGCCACCTGGCTGAGCAGTGGCAACGGCCCGCGGGGAGGTCCCCGGGGGTAGCCGCGCAGGCTGACAGACGGCCGGAACGGCCGTTGCCGGACGGGCTGAACGGGCCCTGACCGGACGGCCGGAACGGCTCATCGTGTCCCGGCCCTCCCGTACGGCCTCGCGGCCGGCGGGAGGGCCGTCGCATGCCCGCGATAGGCCGCCGGGGGTGCGGGCCGTTCCGCTGGGCGGGCCGTTCAACTCGCGGCGGCAGTCTCCGGGGCCGAGGACGCCCCGGCCCCCGCCTGGGCCTCGGCCTCGGCCTCGGCCNNCGCGGCGTATCGCCTTGCGCTCGTCTTCGGTCGTACCGCCCCAGACGCCGTGACTGTGCGCGTCTTCCAGCGCGAAACGAAGGCACTCCTGCCTCACCGCGCAGCGGTCGCACACGGCCTTGGCGGCCAGGATCTGCCGGACGGCGGGACCAGCCGACGAGATGGGAAAAAAGAGCTCGGGATCCTCGTCACGGCAAGAGCCGTCAGAGAGCCAGTCCCGGCGACGGAGCAGCGCGCCGTCGGCCGGTAGCGCTGCGAGCGCCGGTCGCCTCGATGGCACTGGGGCCTCCACGATGGTGCGGGCCGGATGGGGCAAGGCCTGGGATCTGCCCGCAGGAGAACCCTGTATGCAGGCGAAATCGTAATTTTCAAGTACTTTCCCGGAAATCTCCAGCAGGCTGCTTTCCGGGGGAAGCTCAGCGGGACGCGCCGGGTGGAACCCCGGTGGACGGGGCGGCCTGGGAAAACGTACGCGGCGTGCCGGGTCCTAACGAACCGGTTCCGGCGGGGAAGCGAGCGCCGCGTATCCGGGGGCCTAACGGGGCGGGTCAGGCGGAACTGGGGTGGGCGGCGCGGCCGGAAGAGCGAACGTGGCTCCGCCGCTACGGGCGGCCGACGGCGGCTCGGCCGGGACCGGGAACCCCGCGTCGCCGTGACGCGCGGCCGACGGCGGCTCGGCCGGGACCGGGAACCCCGCGTCGCCATTACGGCCCGCCGGAAGCGGCTTGGCTGGGCCGTCCGCAGCCGGGCCAGCCGCGCCCGGGTGGGAAGGAATCGTGCCGGGCGTGCGGGACAGCGTCCGCTGCGGTCCGGTATCCAGGCGCCGGGCCACCGGCTCGACGACCGCCTTGCGGAGGTTGTCCAGGGCGGGTGCCCGGGCCACCAGGATGACGCCGAGGACCAGGGCGGCGAGGCCGCCCGCGTGAATGGCCAGGCTGGCGGGCGACAGCGAGATCCGGTCACCGAAGACCACGATGCCGAGGAGGATGCCGGCGACGGGCTCACCCGCGGTGATCGTCGGCAGCGAAGAGTGCAGCGGCCCGGCGTTGAAGGCGCTCTGCATCAGAAGAATGCCCACCGCACCGGTGGCCACCAGGCAGTACACGGACCAGCTGTGCAGCAGGCCGGACATCCCGTGATGCTGCAGGATCTGCAGGGTCTGCCGGGTCAGCGCGTCCTGGATGCCGAAGACCAGGCCGGCCCCGAGCCCGGTGAAGGTGGCGCGCTGCTTCCCGGATCGGTGCCGCCCGGCCTGCACCGCCGCGAACGCGACGCAGGCGATGCCCCCGGCGACCGGCCAGTGCGAGAACGATCCGAAGGACTCGCCGATGGGCTCGATGGAACGGGCCAGCGAAAGGATCGTCTCGCCGGCGATGAGCAGCAGTGCGCCGACGACCTCGGTGACGCGGACCGCCTGATGGGACAGTGGAACGGCCAGGATCAGGGCGACCAGCAGGTTGGTGGTCAGCAGCGGCTCGACCAGTGACAGCGCGAGGTGCCCAATGGACCACGCGGCCAGGATCTGACCCAGGATCATGCAGCCGATCCCGGCGAGCCATTTCCGCTTGCGGAACAGGTCACCGAAAAGCTTCAGGCTGAGAAAGTGGGACTCCGGCGCGCGTTCGGCCGTCTGCTGCTGGAGGACAAAGCCAATGCCCAGCAGCACGGCTGCCACCAGCGTAATCGCGTAGTCCACGGCGCCAACCTACCCGCGGAGCGCGAAATCACGTATGCGGGGCGTGGCCAATTGCCGGGCTGACGCTGGCATGGGCCGGTTAGCCGATACGCCGGAGCTCAGCGCGGTAACGCCGGGCCGATTCGAGGTAGGCCTGCATGGGCGATTCGATCCATCCATCCGGCTGGTTCATTTCCCGTACGCGGCACGGGACGCCGATGGCCATGGTCCCCGGTGGCACCTTGAATCCCTCCGGAACCAGCGCGCCCGCGCCCACCAGCGCACCGTCCCCCACGATGGCCCGGTTGAGGGTGACTGATCCGGACCCGATGAGGCACCGGTCCCCCACCACGCAGCCCTCAAGATGGGTGTTGTGGCCGACCACGCATTCCGTGCCGATGACCGTTGGCCAGTCATGGGTACAGTGCACCACGGTCCCGTCCTGGATCGAGGTCCGCGCGCCGATCTCGATCGTGCCGTGGTCGCCGCGGAGCACGGCGCACGGCCAGACCGACGCCTCCGCACCGAGGTGCACGCTCCCGATGATCACTGCGTCCGGGTGAACGAAGGCGGTGGGATGAATCGCGGGCTCGATATCCCCCAGCGCGTAAATCGGCAACACAACCTCCCTGGGCCTGACCTTTCCCGTCAGCGTAGACGCCCGCGGACCGATTACCGAGCCTCCCGGGCCGCTTGGTTTTCTCTGGGACCCGTGTAACTGCTGGGGCGATTGAGGCTGGCTAGACCGCTGGACAGTACGGAATCCCTGAACAGCACGGAACCCACTTGGACGGCTGGCATCACGGCCGCCCGGATCGGCCCGCCGCTCCCGCCTCGGCCTCACGGGCCTGCTTGCGCTCCCGCTGCGGCACGATCGTGTACTCCGGATAGCGGGCCGAGATGCGGCCCGCCTCGAAGATGCCGAACCGGGTCAGCGCGGAGGCCGCGAGCAGCGCGAGGCCGCTGACGGCCGAGCCGGCCCGGCTGCGCCGGGACAGGCCCGCCCCGGCCAGCCCGCAGAAGGTCACGATCTCCCCGGCGCGCAGCAGCGCGCCCGCGCGTCCCGTCTGGTACGGCTCGGCGCGGCTCTGCAGGCGCCGCTCCAGCAGTTTTTTCGCGGTGAGCTCGACCGCGGCGCCCACGATGGCCAGCCGCCGCGCGGGCTCGGCCTCGCGGGCCGGCGCGGCGAGCAGGGCGAACCCGCCCGCCGCGCTCGCGGCCGAGCCGGCGAACACGTACGGCATCTCGCGATGGGCCTCGTGCCAGGCCGGCACCGCGGTGTCGCACAGCAGGACGGCCGTGTAGGTGGTCACGGCCGGGCCGAGCAACGCGGCCCCGGCCGTCGCCGCCGCCCCGGCGGCCGGGAGGATCCCGGTGAAGTCCGACAGCGCGGCCGCGCCCGCGGCGGGGCCGTAGGCGCTGAGGATCCACGACCCCACGCTCATCGGCGAGGACAGCTTGAAGACCCGCAGCATGTGGTGGAACCGGGCGGGCCGTCCCAGGTCGTTGATCAGCGCCACCGTCGAGATGCTGATCCCGCCCAGGGCCGCCGCCTTCGCGGCGCGGGCCAGGCCGGGGCGCCCGGTGAGCTGGGCCGCCGCGGCCAGCACCGAGGAGGCGCCCGCCAGGCCACCGAAGAACAGGTAGGCGGGCACGTCCGGCTCTTTCCACACCGGCTCCTTGATGACGGGCCGGCCGTAGTAGGAGCGGAATTCGGCGCGCGGGACCATGAACTGCTCGCCCCGGCCCGAGCCGCGGCGGCCCTGGCGCTGGCCCTGGCGCGCGTGACGGCCGCCGTGGCTCTCGGCCGGGCCGCGGTTTGTCCCGCGGGCGGAGGCCGGCCCGGGCTGGCTGGTGCTCATCGCACGTCCGTTCGGGATCCAAGAAAAGCGGTCAGGACCATGGCGCCGACGCCGGCCGCGGCCAGGCCGGCGTGTTTCCACATGCGCGGCAGGGACCGGGTGGGCACGACCGGGTCCGGCGGCAGGCCGTAGACCTCGGGCTCGTCGAGCAGCAGGAAGAACGCGCCGGCACCGCCGATACCATTGTCGGCGCCCTCCAGGTAGAGCTGGGCCTCGGGATGGCCGGCTTCCACGAGGTCGTTCACCCGCACCCGGGCGCGTTCGCGCAGCTCGTCCAGCGGACCGAACTGGATCGAATCGGTCGGGCAGGCCTTCGCGCAGGCCGGCTCCATGCCGACGCCGAGCCGGTCGTAACACAGCGTGCACTTGTGCGCCCCGCCGTCGTCCGCGCGGCGGCCGATCACCCCGAACGGGCACGCCGGGACGCAGTAGCCGCAGCCGTTGCACACGTCGTCCTGGACGACGACCGTGCCGAATTCGGTGCGCATCAGCGCTCCCGTCGGGCAGACGTCCAGGCAGCCCGCCTCGGTGCAGTGCTTGCACACGTCGCTGGACATCAGCCAGCGCATGGCCCCGTCGACGCCGTCCGGCCCGGGGACCGCGGGGCCGGAAAGGCCGCCGCGGATGCCCGCCGCCTGCCCGGGCACGGCGGGCAGGGCGGGCACGCCCACCGGGGCCTGCTGCTCGATGAACGCGACGTGCCGCCAGGTGGACGCGGACAGGCCGATCGTGTTGTCGAAGGACATGCCGGTCAGCTCCAGGCCGTCCTCCGGGACCGTGTTCCACTCCTTGCAGGCGACCTCGCACGCCTTACAGCCGATGCAGACGGACGTGTCCGTGAAGAACCCCATGCGGGGCGGATGCTCACCCCACCCGGCGCGCTCCGCCGGGTCGGCTCCCCCGGTCAGGCCGGGGCGCTCCGTGCTGCTCAACCTCACACCTCCGTGCCAGTCTCGTCGGTGATGCCGGCCCGCTCGTGGTAGGAGCGGATCAGGTCGAGCAGGGCCGGCCCGCGCGGGCGGCGGCCCGGCTGGATGTCCACGGCCAGCGCCTTGACCTCCTGGATGTGCACGTTGGGGTCGAGCGAGAAGTGCGCGAGCTCGTTGGCGGCGTCCCCGGTCGTGAGGCCGTTCCGGCCCCAGTGGTAAGGCAGCCCGATCTGGTGCAGCCGCTTGCCCTGCACCGTCAGCGACGGCATCCGCTGGGTGACCATGACCCGGGCCTCGATGGCGCTGCGGGCGCTGATGATCGTGGCCCAGCCCATGTGCTCCAGGCCACGCTCGGCGGCCAGTTCCGGCGACACCTCGCAGAAGAACTCCGGCTGCAGCTCGGACAGGTACGGCAGCCACCGGCTCATCCCGCCCGCGGTGTGGTGCTCGGTCAGCCGGTAGGTGGTCGCCACGTAGGGGAATACCTCCGACCCGGGCTCGTCCCCGCTCGGCTGGTACGGCGTGCCGGGATGGCGGAGGGTCTCACGGACCGGGTTGTGCTCCTGCTTGGGGTAGAGCAGGTTCTGCACCGGCGATTCCTGTGGCTCGTAGTGCGCGGGCATCGGGCCGTCGGCCAGCCCGGCCGGGGCGAACAGCCACGCCTTGCCGTCGGCCTGCATGATGAAGGCGTCGGTCCCGGAGATCGCGGCCACGCCCTTGGCGCCGTCCGGCGGGCGGTAGGACGGCGGGCGGTTGGCGATGAAGTCGGCGATGTCGTGCCCGGCCCACTTGCCCTGCTCCGGGTCCCACCAGACCAGCGCCTTGCGGTCGCTCCAGGGTTTCCCCTCCGGATCGGCGGAGGCGCGGTTGTACAGCACCCGCCGGTTGGCCGGCCACGCCCAGCCCCACTCGTTCGCCACCCAGTTCTGCTCGCCGCCCGGCTTGCGCCGGGCGGCCTGGTTGACCCCGTCGGCGTAGACCCCGCAGTAGATCCAGCAGCCGCTGGCCGTCGAGCCATCGTCCTTCAGCTGGGTGTAGGAGGACACTGGTTTCCCGTCACCGTCCCAGCCGTTGACCTCGGCCAGGACTGCCTCGGCGTCCGGCTCCCGGAGCGGGCCCCGGAGCGGGTAGTCCCAGGTCAGGTCCAGGATTGGGCGATTCATCTCGTCGGCGTCCGGGTGCTCCCCCGCTGCCGGCGACGAGGACCCGGGCACGGACCCGGACTGGGCGGCCAGCTTCTCCCGGATGATGCGGCCCAGGTGGTAGGCGAACCACAGGTCGCTGCGCGCGTCACCGGCGGGCTCGACCGCCTCGTGGTGCCACTGCAGCATGCGCTGGGTGTTGGTGAAGCTGCCGCTCTTCTCGGTGTGCGCCGCGGCCGGCAGGAAGAACACCTCGGTGCCGATGTCCTCGGTGCGCATCTCCCCAGTCTCGATCTCCGGGCCGTCCTTCCACCAGGTGGCGCTCTCGATCAGCGAGAAGTCCCGCACCACCAGCCAGTCCAGCTTGGACATGCCCAGCCGCTGCATCCGGCCGTTGGCCGAGCCGACGGCCGGGTTCTCGCCGAGCAGGAAGTAGCCGCTGCAGTCCCCGGCTATCTGGGCCAGCACGGTCTCGTAGGTTCCGTGACTGCCGGTCAGCCGGGGCAGGTAATCGAAGCAGAAGTCGTTCTCCGCCGTCGCGGCCGGCCCCCACCACGCCTTGAGCAGGCTGACCATGTAGGAACGCACGTTGGCCCAGAAGCCGTTGTCCATCGACTCGGCGTCGGCGTAGGTGTCCAGGTCCTCGTTGCCGTGCACGTGCGGCATCGGGAGGTACCCGGGCAGCAGGTCGAACAGGGTCGGGATGTCGGTCGAGCCCTGGATCGAGGCGTGCCCGCGCAGGGCCAGGATCCCGCCGCCCGGGCGCCCCATGTTGCCCAGCAGGGTCTGCAGGATCGCGCCGGTGCGGATGTACTGCACGCCGACCGTGTGCTGGGTCCAGCCGACGCTGTACACCAAGGCCGTGGTCCGGTCCCGGCCCGAGTTACTGGTCAGGGCCTCGTACACGCGGCGGAAGTTCTCCGGGGAAATGCCGCAGATCTGCTCGACCATCTCCGGGGTGTAGCGGGAGAAGTGCCGCTTCAGGATCTGGAACACGCACCGGGGGTGCTGCAGCGTCTCGTCGGTGTCGGGGGACGGATGCGCCGCCGCACCACCGGAACCGTGCGCCTCGCCGCGGGCGGCCGCACGGACCCGGCGGCGCCGCCCGTCTCCGTTCTGGCCGTCTCCGTTCTGGCCGTTGCCGTTCTGGCCGCCCTTTCCGCTGCCGGGCCGGTCCCGGCGGCCCGCGGCCGCCCCGACGTCGCCGGCCTGGTAACGCCAGGCGTCGAAGTCGTAGGTCCGGTGGTCGCGATCCAGGCCGGAGAAGACGCCGCCGAGGTCCTCGGTGTCCGCGAAGTCCTCGCTGATGATCGTGGACGCGTTGGTGTAGGCCAGCACGTAGTCGCGGAAGTACTTCTCCTCGGTCAGCACGTGGTTGATGATCCCGCCGAGGAACGCGATGTCGCTGCCCGCGCGGATGGGCACGTGCAGGTCGGCCATGGCGCTGGTCCGGCTGAACCGCGGGTCCACGTGGATGACCGTCGCGCCGCGCGCCTTGGCCTCCATCACCCACTGGAAGCCGACCGGATGCGCTTCGGCCATATTCGAGCCCTCGATGAGGATGCAGTCGGCGTTTTGCAGGTCCTGGAGGAACGTGGTCGCGCCGCCGCGCCCGAAGCTAGTCCCCAGACCGGGGACGGTGGAGGAGTGTCAAATACGGGCCTGGTTCTCGATCTGCACCGCGCCCAGCGCGGTGAAGAGCTTTTTGAACAGGTAGTTCTCTTCGTTGTCGAGGGTCGCCCCGCCCAGGCTGGCGAAGCCCAGCGTCCGCCGGGTCCGCTGGCCGTCGACCTCCCACTGCCAGCCCTTCCGGCGGGCCGCGAGCACCCGGTCGGCGATCATGTCCATCGCCTGGTCCAGGCCCAGCTTTTCCCAGTCGGTGCCGTTCGGCCGGCGGTAGAGCACCTGGTACTGGCGGGCGTCCCCGGTGGTCAGCTGAAGGCTCGCCGAGCCCTTCGGGCATAGCCGGCCCCGGCTCACCGGCGAGTCCGGGTCCCCCTCGATCTGGGTGACCTTCCCGTCCTGGACGTAGACGTTCTGCCCGCAGCCGACGGCGCAGTACGGGCAGACCGACTTGACCACGTTGTCAGCCTCAGCCACCCGGGGCTGCCGCCGACTGGTCGCGCCGCTCTTGGCCGCCGCGCCCAGGCCGAGCTTGTCCGGCCCGGTCAGCTGCCGGTAGACCGGCCAGCCCTCGATCCACGTTCGCACGCCCACGCCCCTTAATCCCGGCGAGCCATACGTCCTGGGTTCCCAGCTAACCACACAGCGGATCCGCAAACGCGAGGGGCCCACGGGGAAGAGGGGCGAGGTTCGCCGGGAAACGAGAAGGGACGGCGGATGGTAGCTGGCCGGCCTTACCGAGCCCGGCCCTTACCGAGCGGGCGAGTAGCCGGGGCTCGCCACCGGGCTGACCGGGAGGCCGCCGGCCTGGTTACCGGCGGCCACCAGGCTGACCTGGTCGAGGCCGCCGCCGGCCTGGTCCAGGCCCCACACGGCGATGGCGAGCGTGTTGCCGCCCTGGTCGTTGAGGATGCCGGCCGGGACGTAGAACTGGTGCTGTGGCCCGACGTTGTTGACGTAGCGGCCGACGAGCCAGCCGTTGACGTAGATGAACGCCCGGTAGTCGGCCGTGCCCGCGCCCGGGGCGGCCCCGCCGATCTGCACGTCGATCGGCACGTAGCTGCTGCGCGGCAGGTTGAGCGAGAAGTCCGTGCGGTACCAGCCAACGCCGGCCGGGACGCCGCGCGCCGACCAGCTGTCCGGCAGCGGCACCTGCTGCCAGCCCTGGTCCGGGTAACCGGGCAGGTCCCAGCCCTTGTCGGTGCCGTACAGGCCGGTCGCGTTCATGATCCCGCGCACCGGGTCCTGCAGGGTCGTGCCACCCGGGTCACCCATCAGCCGCCAGGTCATCGGCGCCGACGATCCGTCCAGCGAGGCGGTGTAGAGGCCGATCTTCTCCCCGCTGGGGCCCTCGGGGTTCCCGGTGTTCTCGAGCAGGACGGCGATCACGTTGTCCTGGCCCGGGCGCAAGACCCCGGCCGGGAAGCTAAACGTCTGGGTCTGCGGCCCGGCCGCTGCTCCCGAGCCGAGGAAGGCACCGTTCAGCCACACCGAGTAGGCACCGGTCGGCGCGATGCCGTCGGCCGTCAGCGTGACGCCGGTCTCGCTGCCGGTAGCGGTGAAGTGCCCGCGGTACCAGACGAAGCCGTGATCGTAGCCGTAGTCGGAGGCATAGAGCACCGGATCCGCGGTGGAGGCGGCCGGCAGCTTCACCGAGCGCTTGATGCTGCTCCCCGCGGCGCTCCGGGAGGCGCTCATCGCCGGGTTGACCGTGGTCACCGAGTTGCTGGCGTTGGTCGTGGCGGGGTGGTCGGCCAGCGTCCACGAGCTGTCGTCGAAGCCGGGCTGAGCCTCCGGGGCCTCCGGGGCGAAGCGCCAGTTGGTCAGGACCGGCAGGGTGACGGGGGCCGGGCCGGGCACGGTCCCGCTCAGCGAACCGTCCGCACCCGGGGTGACCGCCACGAGCTGCCCGTTCCAGGTCACGGAACGGACCTGGGCCGGGGCCCACACGGTCAGGGGCCCGGCCTTGGTGGTGTCACCGGTCAGGACCAGGGCGTCGCCGCGAACCGTCGCGGTGCGGACCAGGTATCCGCCCTGGACGAGAGCGCTTCCGGCGGCCGTGGTGACGGGCCAGAAGTCCTCGGCCGTGTTGGTGTCGGTGATCAGCAGCAACAGCGGCGTGGTCGTCCCGCCGCCGGTGATCTCCACCTCGGCGCGCCCATTGTGCACGTAGTCCAGGCGCAGGTCGCCCCGGGTGGCGTCCCAGGTCTGCGGCACCGAGCCGGCCAGCACCTTGACGGTGGGCTGGCTCGTGTACCGGAGCACCGTCTCGCCGTCGGTGCCCGCCGGGTCGTAGAGCAGGGCGGTGGCGTGGCCATCGATGCTCGCCTGCGTCGCCATCTCGGAGGTGGAGTAGACGAGGTGCTGGCCGCTGAAGTCGTCATTGCCGACGAGCAACCGGGAGTCGCGGCCATCCAGGGTGATGGTGCCGCTCTGCGGGACGACCGGATAGTAGTCGGCCTGCTGCGCGGCGGTGGGCACGTTGATCGCGTCGATGACCACGGTGTCCGCGGATGACGCCGCGTTCTTCTGCCCGCTGACGGTGATGGTGAGGGTGTGCGATCCGGCGGCGAGGCCCGTGGTGCCGTACAGGACCTGCTGGAACTCCTTGCCGGCCGCCGCGTAGGTGTCCACCGTGGCGACCTGCGTGCCGTCGATGGACACATCCGCGATTCCGCCGTTGGTGTTCTTCGGCCCGATCCACTGAACGCCGGTGCCGGTGAACGTGACGGACATGCTGTCCCCGGCGGTCTGGCTCCACGACTCAGTGCTGTCGTAGTCGCCGTTCGTGTACCCGGAGCCTGGCCCCGCGTGGGTCCAGGTGCCGGTGTAGGCCAGCGCGGAGGCGGTGTCGTCGTAGGTGTAGCCGCTCGTCTGGCTGAGGTTGAGGGCGAGATGGGTGCGATAAGTGGCCGTGGAGGTCGCGTCGGCCTGGCGGACGTAGACGTACTGCGTGCCGTCGGTGGGGTTGGCCCGCGCCATGGTGGTGACGGCCGGGTTGCCGGCGGCCGGCGCGGCGACCTCCGTCGTCTCGGTCAGCGGGGCCTGCGCGGCCTCGAAGTCGTTGATCAGCTTGTTCTCGCCGTACTTGGAGCCCGCGATGTCGTTCGGGTCGGCGGGGGTGCCGATCTCGCCGGTCTCGCGGATCGCCGCGCCGTAGTCGTAGGACGTGTACACGTCGGGATCGGGGAGCCAGCCCCAGTTCGTGCCGCCCACGCCCATGTAATAGCTCTGGATGGTGGCGCCCTGGGCGATGTTGTTCTGGTAATAGACGTTCTCGAAGTCGGGGCCGGTCATCGTGTAGCAGTCGTCGTAGCCGACGCCGCCCCAGCCGTCGAACGAGCCGCCCTGATATTCGGGCAGGTAGATCGGCATGTTCGGGAAGACCGGGTAACCGTAGGGCTGGCCGAAGTTGCTCGTGTTGGAGCAGTTGAAGCCGAGCGGGTAGTTGTCGGTGCCGCTGATGTTCACCGCGCCCAGGCCGGAGGTGAACGTCTGGGACCCGCAGCACTGGTTGAACGTGAACGGCACGTCGATCCCGTCCGACTTGGCCTGCTGCTCGAGGTCGGCCATGTACTGCTGGGCGGCCGTGCCCTGGTTGGCGTACTCGTTCTCGACCTGGTAGGCGATGACGTTGCCGCCCTTGGTGACCTGGTGCGCGGCGATGATCGGATCGATCTCGCTGGACCACTGCAGGGCCGCGGACAGGTAGGGCTGGACGTCGGAGCGGTAGCCGTTCGGCACGGTGAGCACCCACGACGGGATGCCGCCGCCGTCGGTCTCGGCGTTGATGTAGGGGCCGGGGCGGGCGATGACGTAGAGCCCGGCCTCCTGGGCCATGTTCAGGAACTCGTTCATGTCGCGGACGCCGGTGAAGTCGTAGGCACCCGGCGACGGGGACTGATAGTCCCAGTCGAAGTAGACGGTGGCGGCGTTATAGCCGTCGGCCTTCATCTTCTGCAGGTCGTCGAGCCACAGCGACGGCGACGGCGTGCGCCACGGGTCGAACTCACCTGCGGTGACGTACACCCGGTGGCCACCGATCGTCATCGAGTACTGGTCGTAGCCGACCGTCTGCGGCGCGCCCAGCAGGACATTGGACGGCGGCGCGATCGGCTCCGGGGTGACGCCGTTCGAGCTGGCGGCGGGGCTGGCGGTACCGGATTTGGTGTTCGCCGTGACCGTGAACGTGGAGGACGTCCCGTCGGTGAGGCCGTCCACGATGGCCCAGTCGTTCGGCACGGCCGCAGTGACCCGCCGGCCGCCGGACGACGTCACGGTGTAGCTCACCACGGAGCCCGCGCCGGACGCGGGCGGGCACCAGACGACGGTCGCGGAGGCACTGCCGCCGATGGCCCGGACGCGCTGCGGGGCGCCGACGGTCGCGGAACCGGCCGCGGCGCTGGTAGCCGGCGGGCAGGAGGCGTCACTGCCGGAAGGAGTGGCCCGGGAGCCGGCGCCGGGGGCAGCCGCGCCGGTCGACGCCTTCTGGGGGGGTGCGGACGTGACCACGCCCCGGGCCGCGTAGGCGCCGGACCCTCCGGCCGCCTGGGCGACCTGGGGGACGGCCACGGTGACGAAGAGTGCGACGGCACCGGCCACGGCCACACGGATACGCTTGCTCACGCCTGCGTTCATCAAACCCACCCATATCTACACAGAATCGATAAGCATTCAGATCCAAATGAACTCAGATGTGACCAGGGGTGTCAAGATGCCGGGCGGCCCCGGTCAGGTTCGTTTCGTTATCGGGTGGGATGGGTAGCGCGAGGGCGCGAGCGGTGCGGCGGCCGCCGGAGAAGCGGGGGCACGGCCGCAGAGACGAGGACCGGAGGGGCGGCGGGCGAACGTGACGGGTGACGGACGGCCAGACCGCGCGCGGGGCGGCCCCGGCGGTCCTGCGGGGCCGGGCGGCCCGCGGAGCCCGGAGGATCCCGGCGGGGAGGCGGGGCCGGAGCCGACGCGGACGGACAAGCGCCGCTACTTCGTCCTGATGGGGATCTGCATCGGGCTGTTCGTGCTGTCGTGGGCGGTGGTGGACCGGTACTCGGTGGTCGCGGCGGTCATCATGTCGGGCGTGGCCGTGCTCATCCCGCCGTTCGCCGCGATCGTCGCCAACGTGGCCAGCGCCACCACACGCCGCCGGCGGTAACCGGCGGCGTGCGGGCGGCGGTTAAATCGGGAGCATCCCTTATAGGTGATTTACCTGGTCAGCCGGCACCATAGGCCAGCCGGCCCCAGCCAGGATGCGCTCGACGATGCGGGTCGTCGAGCGGCCCGGAAGGTAGCCAACCGTCGTTACCCGGCCGCCGTAACACTCGACGGCCAGGCGCTCGGGCATCGTGTCCGCGTCGTAGTCGCCGCCCTTGACGTAGATGTCCGGCCGGACCGTCTCAATCAGGTGGATCGGCGAGTCGTCCTCGAAGATGGTCACGTAATCGACGCAGCCGATCGCCCCGACGACCGCGGCCCGGTCCTCGGCCGGGCAGATCGGGCGTTCCACTCCCTTCAGCTTGCGCACGGTCTCATCGGAGTTGATCCCGACGACCAGCACGTCCCCCAGGGACGCGGCCTGCTGAAGGCATTCCACATGGCCACGGTGCAGGACGTCGAAGCACCCGTTGGTAAAGACAATCCGGTGGCCCGCGCGACGATGCCCGGTCAGGCAGCGGGCCAGAAGGTCAACGGGCCAGATCGAATCAAGTCGCCATTCTTCGAACCGCACGTTACTCGCACCACTCTCGCATCGCTGTTTGCGGCGCGATACCCGGCCAGCCGCCCGGCAAACAGCCCGGCGCCGATGTCACTGACGTCCCGGCGGGTCTCGCGCCCCGTGCCCCCCATTTGCTCCGCTCCCTCTGATCGTTCCCCATTTTGGGCGGAAAACGCTGGCTGGGCCGACTAACTGGGCTAAGACATCAGCGCGAGAGCGCCGAACTCGTGGCCGGCCCAGAGCTGACGTGACGTCTCTTCCGGATACGGGACCACCGTGAGCTGCTCGTCGAAGATCCGGGTCAGGCGGCGGGCGGGCGTATAGGCCGGCCAGCCCGGAGACTGTCCGGCCGCGAACGCGGTCCATGCCGCCCGCATCCGCTCGCCGAGGACCACGGCCGCCGCGGGCACGGGGTCACCGAACAACATGGGCGCGAAGCCCGCACCGAACGAGCCGAAGAGGAGCGGCACATTCGGCTCGGTCACAGTCAGCCAGGTTAACAGTGGGGCCGCCGGACGAAGGGAGCGGCTGAGGGTGGTCTAGGTTGGGTGCGATGAAGCTGCCGCGCGAACCGGGTGACCTGCCCTACGCCGACGCGCTCATCGGCTACGAGGGAGATCTGGCGCCCGACGGCCATTACGACGGCTGCCTCTTCACGGGCGTGGCCTTCACCGGCGCACGCGCGGACAACGGCCGCTTCGTCGAATGCGCGTTCTCCGACGTGGCGCTGGAGGACGTCAGCGTCCGGCGGAGCCGGCTCAGCGACGTGTGGCTGCGTGACGTTCGCCTGCTGTCGGCGGATCTGACCGAGACCAGCTGGGTGGACGCGACGTTCCTCGGCTGCGCGGCGGCCGGGGTCCAGGCGTTCGATTCCGGCCTGCAGCGGGTCGTGTTCCACGAATGCAAGCTGGACTCGGTGAACTTCCGCGGCGCCATGCTCACGGACGTCACGTTCGAGAACTGCCTGTTGCGCGACGTCGATTTCGCCGGCGCGAGGCTGAAGCGGACCCGGTTCCCCGGATCGGCGCTGATCCGGGCCGACTTCTCCCGCGCCACCCTGGAGAAGGTCGACCTACGGGGCGCGGAGCTGGATATCACCGCGGGCTTCGAGTCGCTCCGCGGCGCCATCATGACCACGGCTCAGTTTCTCGTCCTCGGCCCCGCGCTGGCCCGCCAGCTCGGCGTCGAGCTCAAAGACACCTAGGACCTTGCCTCCTTACGCGTGTCAGCGGCCGTATCAGCCGGGTGGCCGTGACCACGTGCCGCCGGCGCCGGCCACGGCCAGCCGGACCAGCAGGGCCCGCAACCGGGGCCCGGCCAGGGGTACAGGCTTCCCCGCAGCGTCCCGCACTTCCAGCGGGCCGAGTATGCCGACGCGCGCGCCCTTCACTCCGTCATTGTCCCAGACGTGCCCCATCCCTGTGCCGCCCGCGAATGCCCTGGTTAAATGGCTGCTTCTAGTGCTGCTCAGCCGCCGGACCGGCGCGGGCGTTGCATAGGATCTTGACATAACCCCTGCTGAAGGGACATGTCCGTGGCCGCTTCTCCCATTGACGCCTTGTTTGACCGAATCCGGCAGATCGACGGATTCCTCCTGGCGTGCCTCGTGGACGGCACCAGCGGCATGATGATGGGTTCCGTGCAGGAACAGGGCGACCTCAGCGTGCCGGTGGCCGGGGCGGGCGCGTGTGATGTCGTCAACGTGCTCTCCCTGATGACCGGCGAGCTGGCCCTAAAAGGCGACCTCGAAGATGTGATCGTCACCCTGACCAGTCACTACCACCTCATCCGGAAGCTGGAGATCGGCTCGTCCGGACCGCTCGTCCTGCTGGTAACCCTGGACAAGCCGCAAACGAACCTCGCGATGGCGCTCCGGGAAGTCCGGGACCTCACCGCCAGCCTCACTTAGCACGTGAACCTGGACGGCCCGTCACTGGCGACGCGGCCGCCCATCAGGACAGGAAGTACCGTGCGCCTGAACAAAGAGCCGATCGCGACCCGGCTGGGCAAGCTCGCCGCCGAGGCCCGTACCGGGATCCTGGATGTCACCGGCGACACGCGCGGCACCATCCATATCCACGGGGGCCGCGTCGTCTACGCCGAATCCGCGCGAACGCCCGGCCTGACGGCCCGGCTCGCCGGCTGGGCCCCCGGCCAGAACCTGCCCCGGCTCGCTCGAGCGCGCCTGGATGATCAGGGAGGCGACGGCCGACGCCGCGCTGGACCTTTTCTCGTTCGCGGCCCGGCCGCGTTACGGGCGGCTGCGCCAGGGCGAGACGCTGGTCACCGGCGACGACGACGGGATGCCGGTCACCGCGCTGCTGGCCGAGGTGGCCCGGCGGCAGGAGATCATGCGGCAGATGTCCGCGCTGGTCACAGCGGATACCGCGGTGCAGCGCCAACTGGATGTGCCGTCACGCGGCGTGCGTGTCTCCGCCGCCCAGTGGGCGCTGGTGATCCGTGTCAACGGCCCGGCCACACCGCGCGATCTGGCCATGGAACTCGGGCACAGCGTGTTCGGCACCACCATCAAAGTGCTGCGGCTGATGGAGCTGAATCTGCTGTCGACGGTGGGCGGCCCGGCCGATGGCAGTGACCGGGCCGGTGAATTTCCCGGCCGCGGGAAAGTCACCGTGTCCTTTATCCGGGCGGCGGCCAGCTACCTATCAGATCTGGGGAGTAGCGATGACCAGGCAGGACACGAAGACGCCGTCCACCGAGGAACGCGTGTACGCGGAGCTCAGGTCACTGCGGGATAAGGTGGCCGGCATCTGCGGCAGCCTCGTGGCGACGAGCGATGGGCTGCTCGTCTCGAGCGACATCCCCGACCTCGAGCCGACACGCCTGGCCGCGCTCGTGTCCACGACACTCGGCCTGGCCAGGCAGACCACGCTAGCCACCGGGCGGGGCCAGTTCCGTGAGGCGATCGCCCGGGGCACCGACGGCTACCTCGCGGTCTTCGCGGCCGGCAGCGCGGTCATCGCGGTCATCGCCGACGACGACATCAACATCGGCATGCTGCACTATGAGGCGCGCGAGGTGATCGAGCGGATAACGGCGCATTCAGCGAACTTCGTCCGGTGGTCTGTCCAGGCTGGGACGGCACCGAGCGCAGAGGTCACTGCCGGCGGAAGTTCAGGCTGAGCGAGACGCCGTCGGCTTCGATGACGGGCGGCTGCTGCGTGCTGTGCAGGTCAGGTCACACAGCCGCGGGCAGTCCAGCAGGCCAATGTCGTACCAAGCCAGCCGCTGAGTCTTCTGCTGGAGGTAGGTCCACACGGACCCGATGTCCATCGTCAGGACTGTTTCGGCCCAGTGTGATTGCTGTGGCACGAACACGGTGCCAGTCAGGGAGCAGTCGCCCGCGAACGAGGCGGTCAGCGCGAGCAGCGCGTCCAGGGCAGTGGACTGGGCCATCTGCTGCAGTTCGCCGGCGGCCACAAGACCGCTGGCGGCGAGGGCGGCGCCGACGCCATCGCCGGGCTGGCCGGCCTGACTTACCTGCCTCCAGTCGTCCGCCGTCAAACATCCCGAGCGCACCAGCCGGGTGCCGAGATCGGGAACGGCGGAAGTCTCGGCATAAGTTAGGTAACCATTTTTAAGATAGACGACACCGCCAGGACGGCCAACAATTCGCAGGGCTCCGGATGCACCATTATGGGCAAGCATGTTCAGTTCATTTGCGAGTTGTTCTGCAGGCCTAGTTTCAGCGATCTCAGCCACAATATGCCCTCCCCAAGGCTGCGCGTAAAGCGCCCGTCCACCGCTGCCCGCACCATCGAGGCTTCCTCCCCTTACCGCCTCTGAAGTGCGGCGATATGGCACGAAAATCGAGAATAAAGGAAATTCGGCCGAACGGAAAGGGGGCCAAAGTCCCTATAAAACATGACAAAGATCATAAACTACCGATGCAGAAATTACTTCTTGTGATCGCGCGGCAACAGAATTATGGTCTTGACTGGGTAAGCGCGGGTAATTTGCCGGGTAAATTCGCATAGCAGGGCGCTTCATGGCATCCTGGTCCGAGCTTGCCGGCCCGGCCGCGCACTCAACCCAGAGGGGGATCTTTTATGAACCGGACCCAGCAGATCAATAATTCGCTGAAGGAATTCCGCCGAGACGTCCCGGAATACGTCGGCTCTGGATTCGTCGACATGTCAACCGGGATGCTGCTGGCCATCGACACGGTCGACAACCACCCACGGGAGATCATCGACATACTCGCGGCCGCGACCGCCGACCTGTTCCAGGGCCGGACCGTCTCACAGATCGAGACGCTATGGAAGCAGACCAGGGGTGTGTCCGACGACCGGCATTACTTCAACGAGATCCTCGTCAACAGCGACAACCTCGTGCACCTTTTCATGCGCAGTGCCAGCAGCGCGGACATCGTCGCCGTGGTGATCTGCACGCGTGCAGTGAGCGTCGGGATGCTGTTCGCCCAGGCACGCCAGGTCATGCGCGAATTCGACTCGGCCCGGTTATCGCCGGGACGTTCCGGATGGGACACCAACAGCTCAGCGTGCCCCGGGGCGGCCGTGCGTCATCTGGCGACGGCCGACCCGGTACGCCGCGGGCGCCGTCCGGGGCTGGCCGGAAGGACCGGCCGGCGCCTTCGCGGGCGGAAGAGCCGGCGGCCGGACATCCAGGGGCCCGCCCGGGCGAGCATGACTAGCCGCCGAGGAAGCCGGGCCTTACTGTAAGTGACCGATCGCCAAAAAAGTAGCGATACGCACAGCAGAACGATGGCCAGGCGGCGGAAATTTCTTCCCGGAATGACGGGATAACGGTGGATAGCCACATAATAACGGCGGCCTGCCGCGCAGCCATTTACAGGATTAACACAAATGCCGTTTAGCCCGGGGGGCAGGCAATCCGGAAATCTGATGTGGTCGCCTGGTGGACGAACACGCCGGGACCGGCCCGCGCGTCAGGCCATCCGCCGGAGTCCCTCGAGCACCTGGGCCAGCAGGTTCAGGTCCGGCCGGGCCGGGATCACGGCCTGACCGAGGCCGGCGTCCGTCACACCGGCGTCTCCCGGGCTGGCGTCCACCACACTGGCCAGCTCGGCGTGATCCCGCCGTACGACGACCCGCCTGCGGCGCGGTAGCGACGGGAGGGCATCCAGCAACGCCGCCGGAATCACGGGATCTGCCGGAATCACGGGCGCCACAGGGTTAGCCGCAGCCGCGGGGCCGGCGATAGCAGCCCGGCCGGTCATCTCCGCGACCATCTCCGGTCGCGTGAACTCCGCCGCGCCGGCCGCTACGGACACCGCCTGATTTACTGCGTGCGCAGCCGCCGATACTCCCCACATCACCGGTGCCCCCTCCATGACCTTCACCTGGCGTTAATAGGCTATGGGCCGGTTCGCGGAATCGCCAGGACCTCCGGGAAAGAACTCGGAAAGCAGGAGGTTCCGTAACATTTTCTGACGAACCGTCATGCCACGACCACTTTTAGCCAGAGCACAGGCGGCCAGCTCCGGCCGGATGCGTTTCAGCAAAGAAACCTGGCTAATAAGCGGGGACTCGCGCGCATTCAGGGGAGCGTGGCCGCGGCGCAGGCCCGCATCGCGTGGGTGAACGCCTCGCCGCGCTCGCGATAGTCGCGGAACCGGCCGAAGCTCGGCGCGGCCGGCGACAGCAGCACCACGCCGTCCGGGCGGGCCCAGCCGAACCCGCGCGCGACCGCCGCGTCCAGGTCGGCGCAGTCCTCAACACCCGCCAGGCCGGCTCGCTCGCATTCGGCGCGGATGCGCGGGCCGCTATCGGGCAGCGTGAGCACCAGGGTGGGGGCCGTCCGGTCCCGCAGGCCGGAGGCGAGCGGCGCGTAGTCGATGCCCCGGTCGTGCCCCCCGGCGATCAGGGCCACCCGCCGGCCGGGAAATGCGTCCAGCGCGGCCAGGGTGGGCAGCACGTTGGTCGACAGGCTGTCGTCCACGAACGTGACCCCCGCGACATCCCCGGCCACCTGCAGGCGGTGATCCAGATGACGGAATCCGGCCGCCGCGGCGCGCAGTGCTTCCTCCCCGGACGCCTCCGCGACGCCGAGGGCCTGCAGGCAGCGCCGCGCGATCAGCGCGTTCCGGCGGTTGTGGGCGCCGAGCAGCTCGAGCGGGTCCATCCAGGAGGCGTCCGGGTCGTCGGCGGCGTGCACCCAGTCCACCCGCGGTCCCAGCAGCGAGACCCGCTCGCGCAGCAGGTCGCTGTCGCCGTTGGCGACGGTCAGGTCCGCGCCCGGCTGCGAGCACGCGGACAGCTTGTCCCGGTAGTAGTTCTGCACGCCACCGTGCCAGTCGAGGTGGTCGGGGTGCAGCGAGGTGACGGCCACGACGGGTGTGGAGCACGGCAGGTCCATGGCCTGGTAGCTCGACACCTCGATGACCCAGTAGTCCCACGGCCCGGGCCGCCCGTCCGGATCCCACGGCGGCTCGCCGATGTTGCCGCCGACCAGGGTACGGTGACCGAGGCCGTTCAGCAGGTGGCCGGTGACCGCGGCGGTCGTGCTCTTGCCCTTGGTCCCGGTGATGAGCAGCACACGGGCGGGATCGGCTTCCTGCAGCCACAGGCCCAGGCCGCCGGCGACCGCGACGCCCCGCTCCTCCAGCCGCACCGCTTCCTCGCGGTAGCGGCTGATCCCCGGCGACTTGACGACCACGTCGCACTTCTCCAGCGCGGCGAGGCCGCCGTAACCGGTGCCGAGCACGGGCATGCCGCTGATCGCGACGGCCTGCGGGTGGTCATCGACCAGCACAGGCGTGGTCCCCATCGCGCCGAGCTTGCGCACGTTGGCCAGGCCCTCACGGCCGAGGCCCCATACCCCGACGCGCGCTCCGGGCAGGTCGGACCAGGAAAGCTTGGGGCGGGTCCCGGTCACGCGAGGAGTTCCTCCGCGTAGCGGGCGGGAATGAAATGCTCCCCCACGGGCTGCAGCAGGCCCTCGGTCGACGGCCGGCCGGGCAGCGCCCGCACTTCGGTGGCCAGTTCGTGCAGCAGCGGAAAGCCGGCCCGGTCATCGCGCTCGTCCGCGAGCAGCAGCGCCGCGCGGCACTCGTTGACCTCCCCGACGCATTCGAATGGCTTGCTGAGGTCCGCGTCGCCCAGCAGTGCGCGGAACCGGCCGGCCAGGGACGAGTCGGCGAGCGGTTCCCGGCCGCCGAAGATGGCCCCGAGCTCGGCGGCCGACAGGAACGGCGCCAGGATCAGGTCGATGAAGCAGCACTTGTCGCACTGCCCGCACCAGTGGTCCAGCCGCTTCGCCTTGTCGATGTGAAAGGCGCGGTTACAGCTGCGGAACGTCCCGTGGTAAGGCGTCAGCCGGGCGAACCGCTCCGCGATCCACAGCTCGGTGCGCGGCCGCAGCGCCGAGAAGTAGTCCGGCAGGGCCACCCCCGCGGGCAGCCGGGCCGACGTCTCGGCGAGCACACCGCGGAAGGCCGCCTCGAACTCCGCGCTCTTGGAGTACTGGTGGTTGACCGCGTGATCACCGGCCTGCACGGTGGGGACGGACGCGGACCACTCGTTGGACATCACCACCGCGTCCCGGCCGTCCAGCGCGGCCGCCATGACCGCGATGGCGGAGATGATGCCGGTCACCGGGACGTGCCCGTTGAGGAAACCGAGCTCACGCGAGCGCAGGAGCTGGGGGTCGATCTCGCGGTCGGCGCGGACCACCGGGAGCCCGGTGACGGCGGCCGGCCGCTCGATCGCGTCGAACCGGTCGCCGGGCCGGCTGACGACAAACAGCGCCACATCGGCGTGGCGGCGGACCATCTCGACGGTGACGATGGAGTCGATTCCCCCCCCGAACGGAACGAGCGCGCGCGCCGGGCGGACGGCAGACGGTTCCAGAACCGGGTCACGGGCGGGCTCTGCCATACCCGGCGCGTCCGGCCCGTCCGGCGCGCCGGGCCCCTC
Organism: Actinomycetota bacterium; assembly: GCA_003164955.1. Taxonomy (GTDB): domain Bacteria; phylum Actinomycetota; class Actinomycetes; order Streptosporangiales; family Streptosporangiaceae; genus Bog-532. Next base: position 25,327 of record PLRW01000179.1, on the reverse strand, counting down.
GATGCGCAGGCCGGACAGGTCGAGGCCGTTGCGGTACGCGAACTCGCCAAGGCCGCCCGCGTAGAAATCGCCCAGGAAGGCCCGCTCGCGCCGGGTCAGCGCGATCTGCCCCGTGTCGATGACGGGCGGCGCGGCCGTCTTGTAGGCCGAGACGCCGGCGAGCAGGAAGACGAGCCGGGCGGCCGCGGCCACAGCCGGGCGATCCCAGCGGCTCGCGGGGTCGGCGAGGCTCGCGGGCGGGAACGTGATCCGCTCCTCGAACGGCCGCCCGTCCACGCTGTACCGGCAGATCAGCAGGCCGGTCACGGGGTCGGCCCGGCACGACTCATAGCGGAAGCGCTGGCCGCGGCGGGCCCCGGCCGCGCTCGCCGCGTCGGTCGTCTGGGTGCTCATCGGGCCTCCCCGGGTCGAAGGGCCTGCCGGGCCCGCAGGCAGGCCATGGCCGCGAACCGGCCGCAGGGCCGCTCCGCGCGGTGACTGAAGAACGGGCCGCCCGCGGGACCGGTGGAGCCGCTGGGGTCCGTAGCGGTAATGGGGCCGCTGAAACCAGTGTTGCTGATGGGGCCGCTGGGGTCCGTGGCGGGGATGGGGCCCGTCGGGACGTTGCTGGCCTGGATCTGGTCGCCGGGGATGCCCGCCTCGGTCAGGACCAGGCGGTTCGCCATCCACAGATCGAACTGCCACTGCCCGGGGCCGGTCGCGCGGAGCACATCCGGCGCGCGGTCACCGAAGGCGCGCGTCGCCGCCTCGGCGACCTCGGGGCCGATCTGGTAACAGTCCGGGGCCACCGCGGGGCCGATCCCGGCGATCACGTCGGCGGGCCGGGTGCCCAGCGAGCGCATGGCAGCCACGGCGGCCGCGGCGGTGCGGGCGACCGTACCGCGCCAGCCCGCGTGCGCGCACGCCAGCACGTGCGCGACCGGGTCGTAGAGGACCACGGGTACGCAGTCGGCGGCCAGCACGGCCAGCACGGTCCCGGGATCGGCCGTGACCAGCGCGTCAGCGCCCGGCACGGCGCCGGCGGACGCGCGGGTACCCCGGCCGCGGTCCGCCGCGCCGACCACCTGCGCGACCGCGCCGTGCACCTGCTCGGCGAAGACGGCATCATCGAGGCCGGCCCCGAGCGCGGCCAGCGCCCGGCGGCGGTTCTCCAGCACCGAGGCGGGGTCGTCACCCACAGTGAAGCTGAGGTTCAGGCTCGCGTAGGGGCCGGCCGAAACTCCACCGTGGCGCGTCGTCACCAGCACGTCCGCACCGGACGCGTCGAAGGCGGGCCAGGTCAGCACCTCAAGGCCGTGGACCTGGCGGAACACGGACGAAGCAGCGGCAGGTGCGATCATCGCGAGCGATCCTAGCGTCACCCTGGCGTTGCCGTAGCCACGTTGTCCGCGTACCTCCCGGCGTCCCGCAGGACGCGCAGCAGGTTGCCGCCGGCCAGGGCGGCGCAGTCGGTTTCGGTCCAGCCGCGGGCCAGCAGTTCGGCGAACAGCGCCGGGTAGCCCGAGACGTCGGACAGGCCGGCCGGCATCCGCGCGGATCCGTCGTAGTCGCCGCCGATGCCCACGTGGTCGACGCCAGCCACCGCGCGGACGTGGTCGATGTGGTCGGCGACCTGGGCCAGCGTCGCCACGGGCATGGGGTGGGCGGCTTCCCACTCCGGCAGCACCGTACCCCAGGAGGACATGTCACGCGGGTCCAGGCCGCGGCGGTCCAACTCGGCGATCAGGCCGGCCTGCCACTGAGCGCAATCGGGCGAGACGAAAAACGGGACGAACGTCACCATGCAGACCCCGCGGTTGGCGGCCAGCCGGGTCAGCACCTCATCGGGGACGTTGCGCGGATGATCGCAGAGCGCCCGGGCCGACGAATGGGAGAAGATCACCGGGGCCACGGCGATGTCGAGAACGGCATGCATGGTCGACGGGGCCACGTGGGACAGGTCGACGAGCATGCCGATCCGCTGCATCTCCCGGACGACCTCGCGGCCGAAATCGGTCAGGCCGCCCGCATCGGGCTGGTCAGTGGCCGCGTCCGCCCAGCCCACGTTGTTGTTGTGGGTCAGCGTCAGGTACCGGACACCGAGGGTGTACAGCGCGCGCAGCACACCGAGGGAGGACCCGATCGAGTGGCCGCCCTCCGCGCCGAGCAGGGAGGCGATCTTCCCCGCGGCGAAGGCCCGTTCCACGCCCTCGGCCGAGGTCGCCAGGGCCAGCCGGCCCGGGTAGGCCCGGATCATCCGGTGCACGAGGTCGATCTGCTCCAGCACCGCGGTGACCGCCGTGTCCCCCGCGAGCGTCGCCGGCACGTAGACCGACCAGAACTGCGCCCCGACGTGCCCCTCGGCCAGCCGGGGCAGGTCGGTCTGGGTCACCGGCACCGGCCCGGACAGCTTCGCACGGACGGGATCGCCGCCGAACTGCTCGCGAATCTCCCACGGAAGGTCGTTGTGCCCATCGATGAGCGGGAAACGGCGCAGCAGGTCGCGCGCCGTGGCCAGCCGTTCTGTCATTGCTTCACCCTAGCCACAGGCGGCACAGATCACGGGACACGGAGGGAATAAGGATCCATAATGCCCGGGTAGACGCCAGAGTGCGACCTTTGCGGGCTCGCTGGCGCCGACCGTGTTGAGCGGAGGGTACCGGACGCTGCCGACCGAACGCCCAGGTGGTGATCAGCCCATCATGACAACGATGTACGACACACGGCCCTGGCTGCGCTATTACCCGCCCGGGGTGCCGGCCGAGGCCGAGTTCCCGCGTGTGCCGGTGACCGATCTGCTCGACAACGCCGTGCGCCACTACGCCCGGCACACGGCGCTGATCTTCCTGGGCGGCAAGCTGACCTACCGGGAACTGGCGCATCAGGTGGACCTGTTCGCCGAGGCGCTGCGCGGGCTCGGCGTGCATAAGGGCGACCGGGTGGCGATGGTGCTGCCCAACTGCCCGCAGCAGGTCATCTCCTTCTTCGCGATCCTGCGCCGGGGCGCGATCGTGGTGCAGAACAACCCGCTCTACACCGCGGCCGAGCTGCACACCCAGCTCGCCGACAGCGGCGCGCGGATCGTCATCGTCTTCGACCGCGCCTTCGAGACCGTCGATGCCGCGCGCCGGGGCACCTCGGTGGAGCACGTGATCGTCACCTCGCTGACGGAGTACCTGCCCGCCGCCAAGCGGCTCGCGCTGCGCCTGCCGCTGCGCCGGGCCCGGGAAAAGCGCGCCGAACTGACCACCCCGCTGCCCGAGGACCTGCTGGACATGCCGGGCGCGCAGGGACCGCCGCTGTCCTTCCGGCAGCTGATGGCGGACGCGCGCCCCCGGCACAGCCACGTCGTGATCGACCCGGAGCGTGACATCGCGGTGCTGCAGTACACCGGCGGCACCACCGGGACACCCAAGGGCGCGATGCTGACGCACACGAACCTGGTGGCCAACGCGCACCAGACCGCGGCGTGGGATCCGGGCTACGTGCCCGGGCAGGACGTGACGCTGGCCGTGCTGCCCATGTTCCACGTGTTCGGGCTGACGCTGTGCCTGACCACGACCGTGCTCATCGGGGGCACGATCGTGCTGGTCCCCAAGTTCGACCTGGATCTCGCGCTCGGTGAGATCCGGCGGTGGAGGCCGACGATCCTGCCCGGCGTGCCGCCCATCTACCAGCAGATCGCGGACTCGCCACAGGCCAGGTCGGCGCGCCTGAACTCGATCAGGACCTGCGTGTCCGGGGCGATGCAGCTGCGGCGGGAGACGGTCGAGGCGTTCCGCGCCGCGACCGGGGCGGAGGTGGTGCAGGGCTACGGGATGACCGAGACCTCGCCGGTGATCATGGCCAACCCGCTGCACGGCAACGCGCGGCACATCTCGGTCGGAGTGCCGATGCCGGGGACGGTGGCCCGGATCGTCAGCGAGTCGGACCCGGGCCAGACGCTGCCCGTCGGTCACGCGGGCGAGCTGCTGGTGCGCGGTCCCCAGGTCTTCGCCGGGTACTGGAACCAGCCGAAGGAGACGGCCGAGGTGCTGTCGAACGGCTGGCTGCGCACCGGGGACATCGCCGTGATGAGCCCGGACGGCTTCTTCACCCTGCTGGACCGCAAGCGCGACGTGATCATCGTGGACGGCCTCAACGTCTACCCGTCCGAGGTGGAGGAGGTGCTCAACTCCCACCCCGGGATCCGGGAAAGCGCCGTGGTCGGGATGCCCGACCCGCTGCGCGGGGAGTGCGTAACCGCGTACGTCGTGCTCGTCCCGGGACTCGCGCCGGCGCGCGCCGAGCTGATCAGCTACTGCGCGGAACGGCTGGCCGGCTACAAGGTCCCGTCCCAGATCACGGCGCGTGACGAACTGCCGCACAACATGCTCGGCAAGGTGCTGCGCCGCGTGCTGCGGGCCGAGACCACCGCCGGAGCCGCGGGCCGCTTACGTACGCCGACGTACATCGACGTACTCCTGACCTGGGGCAACTGGCATTTAGCCCGCCCGACCCGAGAAAATGCTCTGTGACATGAACAGCCGCCCGATGCCGCTCGAGGGCGCCGTGAACGTGCGCGACGTGGGCGGCTACCGCAGCGTCTCCGGGCCGGAGATCGCTCCGGGCCGGGTGCTGCGCGCCGACGCGCTCAGCCGGCTGACCGTAGCGGACGTGCGCACGCTCGGAGCGTTCGGGCTGCGCACGGTGGTGGATTTCCGGATGCCCGGGGAGATTCTGGTGAACGGCGAGGACCGGCTGCCGCCCGGGGTGACCCGGGTGAGCCTGCCGGTGAACGGCGGAGACCTCGGCACCTTCTACGACCTGATCGCGAGCGGCGACCACCAGCGGCAAGAGGAGGTGCTCGGCCACGGGCGGGCCACCGAGTTCATGCTGCAGGTGCACCGGGACTTTGTGGCCGACCCTCGGCAGCGGGACGGGTTCGGGATCGCGCTGCGCATGATCGCCGACGCGTCACACGGCCTGCCACTGCTCTACCACTGCACCAGTGGCAAGGACCGCACCGGGTGGATGACCGCGATCGTGCTGACCGCGTTCGGCGTCCCACACGCCACGGTGATGAACGACTACCTGCTGTCCAACGACATCTACCGCACCCGGTACTTCAAGCTCGGTAACGACCTGGCCAAGACGGGCATGATGCGCGATCCCGGCTTGCTCCGGCCGGTGCTGGAACTGAGCCCCGCCTACCTGGACGCCGCATTCGGGGAGGTGTGGCACCGGTACGGGTCGTTCGGCACGTTCCTGGCCCGCGGGCTGGACCTGGATGACCAGGCGCAGTGCCAGCTACGCGACGCACTGACGGGCTAACGGTGCTTTCGTGCCCTCCACTCATGATCGAGGACGGCGTACACGAGCTCGTCTGCCCATTTTCCCTTGACGATCTGGTTGTGTCTAAAGCGCGCCTCTTGGCGCATGCCGATCCGTTCCATAAGCCGCGCTGACGGGTGATTGCGGGCGTCACAGGAACCGATGATCCGGTGCCATCCAATGGTGCTGAACCCCAGCATGAGTAAGGATTCGGCTGCCTCGATGGCGAGACCTCGTCCGTGGTAATCAGGGTTGAAGACGAATCCGATCTCTCCCTGCCGGTTCTCCCAGCTGATCAGCTTCAGCCCGACCTCGCCCACCACCTTCCCGGCCTCACGCCATACGACGGCAAACGTGAGCCAGTCACCCTCGGCGCTGAGGGCGGTCTCTTCGCACTGACGAACCAGGGCCGCCCGCACCTGCGCGTGGTCGCGGGCGTCCCAGTGGAGATACCGGGCTACGTCCGGGCGGGACTGGTAGGTGTAGAGGTCGTCGAAGTCGTCGAGAGTGAACGGGCGCAAAGTCAGCCGGGTTGTCTCCAATTCACTTGCGCCGGCCCGGGCTCAGCCGGTTCAGCCGCCACCAGGTGATGAGCACGAAAACGACCGCGAGCCCGATCATCGCGGCCATGTTGATCAGCCAGGTACTGGCCGTATGGTTCCACAGCGGATCCTGGGTCATCGACGCGGGCGGGATGATGCGGTTCAGGTTGGCGGTGGAGGCGATGGCGGCGAAACCCCAGCGCGCGGGGGCCAGCCAGGCGAGCTGGTCGAGCCCGGCCTTGCCGTTGATCGACAGCACGCCGCCGGACAGGATGACCTGTGCCATGGTGAGCAGCACGAGGAACGGCATGGCCTTTTCCGACGTGTTGACCATGGAGGAGACCATCAGGCCCAGGCCCATGGAGGCGATGCCGAGCACCGCGATGCCGAGGATCAGCTCCAGGAACGGCTGGCTCGTCAGGAACGACCCCTGCGGCGGCATCGGGTGCCCGAGCAGCCCGATCGCGACCAGGATCAGTACCTGCACGATGCTGATGACGCCCAGCACGGCCAGCTTCGAGCACAGGTAGGCCCCGGCCGACAGGCCGGCCGCGCGTTCCCGCACGTAGATCGATCTTTCCTTGACCAGCTCCCGTACCGAGCTGGCGGTTCCGGCCAGGCAGACGGAGACGACCAGTATGACCAGCAGTTCCTGGGCGTTGGCGTTGGTGCCGAAGGGGCCGGCCAGCCCCTGCTTGCCCGCGACCAGGCGGATCAGTACCCCGAGCACGATCGGCAGCAGGCCCATGAACGCCAGATAACCGCGGTCGGCCGCGATGACGCGGGTGTAGCGGCGGCACAGCGTCGTGGCCTGGCGCAGCCGCCCGCGCCGCACCGGGGCAGCCGGGGTACCCGCCGCCTTCGGGCCGCCGCTGATGGCCGGGATGGCCTGCGGGCGGGTGACGTACTCCGCATAAATTGGCGAACGGGTGAATTCTGCGGCCCAGTCCCGGTCCGGGTACCGCTCGAAGGCCTGGAACACCTCGGCCCAGCCAGGCTGGTTGAAGTAGCGCAAGCCATCCTGCGGTGGCCCGTAGAACGCGATCCGGCCCCCCGGCACCAGCACGAGGAGCCGGTCGCAGACGTCAAGGTTGGCGACGCTGTGGGTGACCACGATGACGGTGCGGCCGTCGTGCGCGAGGTCGCGCATCTGCTCCATGACGGACTTGTCGAGCCCCGGGTCGAGACCGGACGTGGGCTCGTCCAGGAACAGCAGCGATGGCTTGGTGAGCAGTTCCAGGGCCACGTTGACCCGCTTGAGCTGGCCGCCGGACAGCCGGTCGGCGCGGGTCTCGGCGTGCCGGGTCAGGCCCAGCTCGCCCATCACCTCATCGACGCGGGCGTTGCGTTCCCGTGCGTGCGTGTCAGCGGGGAAGCGCAGCTCAGCGGCGTACCGCAGCGCCCGCTGGGTGGATAGCTGGGTATGCATCACGCTGTCCTGCGGGACCAGCCCGATCCGGTGCCGCAGCTCGGCGTAGTCCTTGTACAGGTCGCGGTTGTCGTACAGCACGACGCCCCGGTCGGCGGGGCGCATCCCGGTCAGCGCGCCGAGCAGAGTGGACTTGCCCGCGCCACTGGGGCCGATGATGCCGACCAGGCACCGCTCGGCGATCGGGAAGCTGATGTGGTCCAGCAGGATCTTGCCCCCGCCGACCTGGACGACCAGATCCTGCGCGACCAGCGAAACGTCACCGGTATCAAGGTATTCGCGCAGCTCACCGTCGGTCAGCCGGAATGTGGCGTGCCCGATGGCGACAATATCCTTCTCGGTCAGCGTGGCGGAGGTAACGCGCTGCCCGTTGACAAATGTGCCATTGTGACTACCTAGGTCAACAATCTGGTACTTTCCGTCGTTGCTCTTGCGCAATTCAGCGTGATGCCCGGAGATAGCGAGGTCGGAAAGGACGAGGTCGTTGTCCGACTTCCGGCCGATACGCAGCCGCCGGGCGGGCAGCGGCAGCACCGCGGTCGGGCGCCGGTCCACGCTCAGCCGGTAGTCCTCCGGCTGGGCCTCCCGGTCCCGGCCGCCCCCGTGGCCACCGGCCCCCTGGCCGCCGCCGCCGGCCGGCTGGCCGTAGCCGTTACGGCTACGGCCGTCCTGGCGGGGCACGCGGGGACGGGGGGCTTCGGGGCGCACCTGGGCGGGCGGGGTGGCCGGGGCGGGCGGGGCGGGCGGGGCGCCGACCGGGCCGCGGCCGTCATCGGCGAACGCGCCGGACCCGGCGTCGGGCGTGGATATTTCCGTCGGCGCGTGCACCGGGCGGGCGGGCGGCTCGCAGCGCAAGATCGGGCCATCGGATGGATTACCGAGCCGGATCACACAGTCAGAGCTGATAGTGACACGCTCTATACGCTCGGTTCCGATAAACGTCCCGTTCGTGCTTCCGACGTCCTCAAGTATCCAGGCGTCCTGTTCGTGACGGAGGATCGCGTGGTGCCACGACACGCGCGCGTCGGAAATGACGATGTCGGAACCCGGATCCCGGCCTAGTCGATAAGACGTCCCCGCGTGCAATCTGTGATCAGATTGCCGCGTACGCACCACAAGCATCAGGCCAGCCCCCGCCGGGTCGGAACGCAGCGATGACATGTCTCCCGAGTGTAGAGGTAACCCCCGATAAACTGGAATAGTCGAACCTTTTTGTTCTGTCGGCCGTTAATTACATTAAACTCTGATCCGCCCCCAGATAGTGGAGCTGGTGTCATGAGCGAAGACCCGACCCGACCGATCCGGCCCGGGGAGTATGGGTCACCGGCTGGATACGGCTCGTCACAGGACCACGGGTCCCGGGACGAGCGCGCGGCCGGTTACGGGCCGGACCGCGGGAACGAGCCGGGGTACGGACCAGGCCCGGGATACGGCCAGGGGCAGGCACCGCAGGGTGGCTACGGCGGCCAGGGGCAGGCACCGCAGGGCTGGTACGGCCAGGGGAACGCACCAGACGGCGGCTACGGCCAGGGGTACGGGCCGCAGGACGGACACGGGTCGCCATCGGGCACGGCCCGGATGCCGAACGCCGGCTACCAGGACGGGGTGCCGCCGCGGGGCCACCGGGGCCGCCGGAGCGTCCGGGGCGGCCGCAGGCACCGGGGCCTGACCATCACCGCGATCGTCGTCGTGGTGCTGCTCATCCTGCTCGTCGTGGCGGACCGGGTGGCCGCGGGGATCGCCGAGAACCAGGCTGCCGACCAGATCAAGCAGCAGGGGTTCCCGGTCAAGCCCAAGGTGACGATCACCGGCTTCCCGTTCCTGACCCAGCTGGCCGCGCGTGACTTCCACCAGGTGGACATCACCGCCAGCAACGTGCCGGAAGGACCACTCACCATCGCGAGCGTCAACGCGACCCTGCGCGGCGTGCACATCACCTCGGGCTTCAACGGCGCCACCGTCGACCAGCTCAACGGCACCGCACTGATCACGTTCGCCGGACTGAGCCACGCGGGCGGGATCGGGGACGGGATCACGCTGTCCAACGGCGGCAACGGTGACATCAAGGCGACCGTCAACCTGGGCTTCGTCAGCGGGTCCGCGCTCGCTCAGGTGACGAAGACCGGGCCGCATCAGATCACGGTCCGGGTGGTCTCGGCGGGCGGCCTCCCGCTGCAGGTCCTGGGCCCGCTGCAGGACTTCAGCGTCAGCCTGCCGAGCCTGCCCGCCGGGATGACCGTCCAGAGCGTCAGCGTGACCGCGCAGGGCCTGCTCGTCAGCATCGCCGGGACCCACACCACCTTCAGCCAGTGAGCGCCGGCGCTGCCGCGCTGGCCGGCTGGGGAGTTCAAGCGGTGACCGCCGGGGTGCCGGGCTGGTGAGCACCGACGTCCGCAACCGGTTCGCGCAGCGGCTGTTCACGCCCCTTCCGGCGCGTTACGACCGGCTGGCCGAGATCCTGTCGATGGGCCAGAACGGCCGCTGGCGACGCGCGATGGTCGACCGGATCGCCGCTCCCCCGGGGCTGGCCGCCCCCCCGGCGGCGGGCGGCGGCCCGCTCGTGCTCGACGTGGCCTCCGGGACGGCCGGCGTCGCGCTGCAGCTGGCGTCGCGGACCGGGGCGCAGGTCGTCGGGGTCGACCTGACCGAGGGGATGCTGCGGCAGGGCCAGGCCAACGTGGCGGGCGCCGGGCTGGGGCACAGGATCGGCCTGGTGGCCGGGAAGGCCGAACAGCTGCCGTTCCCCGACGCCAGCTTCGACGCACTGACCTTCACCTACCTGCTCCGCTACGTCGACGACCCGCAGGCGACCCTGACCGAGCTGGCGCGGGTGCTCAAGCCGGGCGGGACGATGGCGAGCCTGGAGTTCTGCGTCCCGCCGGCGGCCCTCTGGCGGGCCTCGTGGGTGCTGTACACCCGGCTCATCCTCCCGGCCGGCGGCCTGCTGCTCGGCGGACCGCCCTGGCTGCGGGTGGGCCAGTTCCTCGGGCCGAACATCACCGGCCACTACCGCCGGTATCCCGTCCCGTGGACGGTCGAGGCGTGGCGGCGGGCGGGGTTCACCGGCGTGGGGACCCGGCTCATGAGCCTGGGGGGCGGCCTGGTCATGTGGGGGCAGCGCGGCCAATGACCACCCGCCCCGCCTACTACGCCGCGGCGCCCGGAGGGCGGCCCGGCGGATGGCGGGACTGGTGGACGCTGCTGCATCCGCCCTACACGGCCTGGCACCTGTCCTACGTGGTCATCGGGGCGGCCCTGGCCCCGCGCGTCTATACCAGCCGGCTGCTGTACGCGGTGGCGGCGTTCTTCCTGGCCGTCGGCGTCGCCGCGCATGCCCTCGACGAACTGCACGGCCGCCCGCTGCGCACCGGTATCCCGGCCACGGCTCTCGTCATCGCGGCCGTGGCCAGCCTGGCCGGCGCGATCGGCCTGGGCATATACGGCATCACCCAGGCGGGCTGGATCCTGCTGCCGTTCATGGTGGCGGGCCCCGCCCTGGTGATCACGTACAACGCGGAACTTTTCGGCGGCATCCTGCACAACGACCTCGGTTTCGCCGCGGCGTGGGGCGCGTTCCCGGTGCTCACTGGGTACGCGGCCCAGGACGGGAACCTGGCTCCGGCCGCCGTCGCGGCCGCCGCCGCGGCCCTCGCGCTGTCGGCGGCACAGCGCCGGCTGAGCACTCCGGCGCGGACCATCCGGCGGCGCACGACTCGCATCGACGGCACGCTCACCAGGGCGGATGGGACAACCGTCCCCATCGGCCCCGAGCTGGTCCTGGCCCCGCTCGAGGGCGCCCTGCGCGCGATGTCGTGGGGCCTTGTCCTGCTCGCCGCCAGCCTCGCGATCGCCCGCCTGACGTGAACGGGCCGGGTCCCGCATTCGGGGCCAGGTGAAATAGCTGGACGAAAGGGTAATGAGCAGGCTTACGACGCGTACGCGGATCTGCTGCCCCCAGGCCATCGTTGGCTCATAATTGGGCTAAGACGGCCCGTCGGATGGGTATCAGGGCAGGGAGCGGTGATCGAGGCAATCACCGTTGCGTCAAACGGGTGAGAAGCCGACAGGAGAGCACCACGTGACAATCGGCATGACGGTCGATAACTCCGCACCGCCACAGAATTCGTCGGTGCGGACCATCATCCTGGGTATCGACCACTCCGGGCGCATCGTTCAGCACGACCGCAACGCCCCGGCCGTACTCGCCCGCCCTGCCGACCAGTTGCTCGGTGCCAGCCTCAGCGACCTGCTGTCCGGGGACAGCCCCGCCGACAAGAACACGGACAAAGCCGCAGGTAAGGCTACCGGGGCCACCGGGCCTATCCCGGCCGTCGGGAAGGCCGAAGCCAACGGGACCGCCGGGCGGGTGCCGGGGTCCCCCGGATCCACGCCCCAGGCCGGCGACGACATCGTGGCGGGACTGCTGGAGGCCATCCGGTCCGACCGCGAGGGCACGGCCATGCTCTCGATCCGCACCGAAAGCGGCAAGGCGGACGCGGTGGTTACCGTGCATCCGATGCGGGCCGGTGACGTGAACGTCGCGGCCCTGGCTCTGCTGCGGGTCCCGGCCCCGGTCGCCGAGCGGTTCGTCGACCCGGCGCTGATGCGGCAGGCCCTGCTGGACCGGACGTTCAAGCGGATCGGTGACACCCTTGACTTCGACCACGTCGCCCGCGAGCTGATCACCACCCTGGTCCCGCATTTCTGCAACTCGGGCGGCATCGCTGTGCTGGAGAGCCTGATCGGCGAGGACGAGTTCCCGTCGCACGGCCCGGAGGGCTCCCACCCCCTGCGCCGCCTGGCGGTGGCCAGCGACGTGGAGGACCCCGCCTGGGAGGCCACCTTTCCCATCGGCGAAATCCTTCGCTACCCGGCGGGCTCGCCGTACGTGCTGTGCATGAAATCGGGCAAGCCGGTCCTGGAGAGCAGGCTCAGCAAGGCCGAAGCGGGACAGTTGGCCGACATATGGCAGCGGCAGCCGGTCTCCGACCTGCTCGCCGACGCGTCGATGCTGCTGCTGCCGATCATCGCGCAGGGCAGCACACTGGGCTTTTTCGTCTGCGTGCGAAAACCGGGCTACCGCCGGTTCGACGCGTACGACCAGGAAATCGGGATGGAGTTCGCCTCGCGGGCCGCCATCTTCGTCGACAACGCGCGGCGGTACAACCGCGAGCACGCCACCGCGCTGACCCTGCAGCGCAGCCTGCTGCCGACCGGCCTGTCCGCGCCCTCCTCGGTCGACGTGCGGCACCGGTACCTGCCCGGCAGCAAGCTCATCGAGGTCGGCGGCGACTGGTACGAGTCGATCGCGCTGCCGGGAGCACGGGTCGCTCTGGTCGTCGGCGACGTGGCCGGGCACGGTGTCCGGGCCGCGGTGACCATGGGGCGGCTGCGGACCGCCATCCACACGCTCGCGCGGCTCGAACTGCCGCCCGCGGAGTCGCTGCAGCAACTGGACGAGCTCATGCACACCCTGGGCGAGCGGGAGCCGCACTTCGCGACCTGCGCGTACGCGATCTTCGACGCCGTCAGCGGCACCTGCGAGGTGGCCGTGGCCGGGCACCTGCCGCCGCTGCTGGTCAGGCCGGACGGCAGCAACGAGTACCTCGACGTGGCGCCCGCTCCCCCGCTGGGCGTCGGGGAGGGACCAATCGAGAGCCGCGTGTACGACATCGAGGACGGCAGCCTCTTCCTGCTCTACACCGACGGCCTGGTCGAGAACCGCACCCGGGACATCGACGACGGCCTCCAGCGGCTGCAGAAGATCTTCAGCGACGGCGCCCCGTCACGCTCGCTGGAAGAGCTGTGCAAGGCCACGCTCGACGGCGTGTACGCCGACCAGCAGCGCGACGACATCGCCGTGCTGCTGGCCCGGCTGTCCCGCATCCCCGAGGATCACCACGCGACCTGGACGCTGGGCCGCGAGCTCACGTCGGTGGGCCAGGCCCGCACCCTGATCCGGGAGCCAATGGAGCGCTGGGGCCTGGAAGACATGATCCCGGTCACCGAACTGCTCGTTTCCGAGCTGGTCACCAACGCCCTGCGGTACTCCCCCGGCCCGGTTACCCTGCGGATCGTCCGGGAGGGCGCGCTGGTGTGCGAGGTGGGCGACAACTCCGCCGCGCTGCCCCGGCTGCGGCAGGCCGGCCGGGACGACGAGAACGGCCGTGGCCTCCAGGTGGTCAGCCAGTTCGCGCAGCGCTGGGGAGCCCGCCGCACCCGCACCGGCAAGGTCGTCTGGTGCGAACAGCCCCTCCCCGGCGAGGAAATCAACCCCCTCCCGTTGCATTAGTAATGGCCCCGGATAATCCGGGGCCATTACCGGGCGCACCAGCACAGCTACTCGACGGTGACGCTTTTGGCTAGGTTTCTTGGCTTGTCTATGTCGCGGCCTAGTTTGGCGGCCATGTGATAGGCGAACATCTGCAGGGGGATCGTGAGCAGGATGGGGTCCAGCTCCGGGGTGCAGTGCGGGACGCGGATGACGGCGTCGGCCAGGTCGGCGGGCAGATCGCCGCTGGTGACCGCGATGACCGGGCCGCCGCGCGCCTTGATCTGCTCGATGGTGGAAATGTTCTTGCTGAACAGCTCGTCGTCGGGGACCAGCACCACGCTCGGCATGCTCGCGTCGATCAGCGCCAGCGGCCCGTGCTTCAGCTCGGAGGCCTGGTACGCCTCGGCGTGCACGTAGGAGATCTCCTTGAGCTTCTGGGCGCCCTCGCGCGCCACCGGCCAGGCGCGGACCCGGCCGATGTAGAACATGTGCTCCGCGTCGGCGAACTGGCCGGCGATCGTCGCGATGTTGTCCTCCTGCGCGAGCACGTGGTTGATCTGCTCCGGCAGCGCCCGCAGGCCCGCCACGATCCTGCTGCCCTCGGCCGCGGACATGTCGCGGACCCGGCCGATCAGCAAGCCGAGCAGCGCGAAGGACGCCGCCATATTGGTCAGCGCCTTGGTCGAGGCAACCGCGATCTCCGGCCCAGCGTGCAGGAACACGCCGTGGCCGCATTCGCGCGCGATCGCGCTGCCGACCACGTTGACGGCGCCGAGGACCTGGCCGCCCTTCCGCTTCAGCTCCTGGACGGCCATCAGCGTGTCCAGCGTCTCACCGGACTGGCTGATCGCGACGTAGAGCGTCTCGGCGTCCACCACCGGGTTCCGGTACCGGAACTCCGAGGCGGGCTCGGCGTCCGCGGGCACCCGGGCCAGCTCCTCGACGAGGACGGCCCCCATCTGCCCGGCGTAGTACGCCGATCCGCAGCCGAGGAACTTGACCCGCCGGACCGAGCGGAGTTCGCGGGCGTCCAGATTGATGCCGCCGAGGCGCGCGGTGGCGAACCGCTCGTCGAGACGGCCACGGAGCACCCGGCGCAGCGCTTCGGGCTGCTCGTGGATCTCCTTCCGCATGAAATCCGCGTACGGGCCCAGCTCGTAGTCGCCGGCCTCGGCCTCGACCGTGGTCGGCGTCTTGTTCGTGCGCTGGTTGTCCAGCGTGCGCGTCTGGTAGCCGTTGGAGCGCACCGTGGCGACCTCGGTGTCGTCGAGGTAGACGACCCGCTGGGTATGCCGGACGATCGCGGCGACGTCGGAGGCGATGAACATCTCGTTCTCCCCGATGCCGAGGACGATCGGACTGCCGTTCCTCGCGACCACCAGCTCGTCGGGGCAGCGCACGTCGAGAACGAGCAGGCCGTAGGTCCCTTCGACCCGGCGCAGCGCGCGCAGGACGGCGTCCTCCAGGGAGCTGCCGTCGGTCTTCTCGGCCGCGATGAGGTGCGCGAGGGCCTCGGTGTCGGTGTCCGAGACGAGCGTGACGCCGGCCGCGGTCAGCTGGTCACGCAACTGCTCCGCGTTCTCGATGATGCCGTTGTGCACCACGGCGATGTTGCCCGCGGCGTCCAGATGCGGGTGGGCGTTGACCTCGTTCGGCTCGCCGTGCGTCGCCCACCGCGTGTGGCCGATGCCGACGGTACTGTGGACGCGGTCGCTCACCTGGTCCCGGAGATCCTGCACCCGCCCGGCGGTCTTGGTGACCTGGAGCTTGCCCCGGTAGACCACCGCCAGGCCGGCGGAGTCATACCCGCGGTACTCGAGCCGGCGCAATCCCTCCAGCAGCACGGGCACGGCGTCCCGGCGGCCGATGTAGCCCACGATTCCGCACATTAACGCGTCTCCTCCTAGGGTCAGCCGTACACGATCCGGCGGAGCTGGCGCTGCGACAGCGCTCGCGCCCCAAATCGCCGCGCGCTCATCTCCGCAGAGATGGCCGACCAGATCTCGTCATTTTTGAGTTGGCGGAGCCTCAGCTCGTGGTGCCGCCGGCGGATGAAGTCCTCGACGGTCTCGTCGAAGTACGCCAGGACATCCGCGATGACCCGCGCGGCGGTGGCGTTCGGCAGACCCGTCGACACCGTTACGTGACGGATCAGTTCGGGTTCCGCAGACGGAAGCGGCTCCAGCATGACCTCAATGTGCCACCATAAGCCGTCTCAGGGCAAATCTGCTGCCCGAATTCGGGCAGGATTACCCAAAATATGCCCAGGAACGTCCGGTCGCCAGAGACGGCAATGCCCGTGTCCCCGGGATGAGAGGACACGGGCATCACGCTATAACCGGGCGCCGCTCAGTTGCTGAGCGTGGTCTTCTGCACCTGGAGCAGGAACTCGGCGTTGCTATTGGTGTCCCGCATCCGCTCCATCAGCAGTTCGAGCGCCTGCTGCGGGTCGAGCGCGTGCAGGACCCGGCGGAGCTGCCAGATGATCTTCAGCTCGTCGGGCGCCATCAGGATCTCCTCCTTGCGGGTGCTGGAGGCGTCCACGTCCACCGCGGGGAACAGGCGCTTGTCGGCGAGCTCACGGCGGAGCCGGAGCTCCATGTTGCCGGTGCCCTNNCTCCTCGAAGATGACCTCGTCCATCCGCGAGCCGGTCTCGATCAGCGCGGTGGCCAGGATCGTCAGCGAGCCACCGTTCTCGATGTTGCGCGCCGCACCGAAGAACCGCTTGGGCGGGTACAGCGCGGTGGAGTCCACACCACCGGACAGAATCCGCCCGCTGGCCGGCGCCGCCTGGTTGTAGGCGCGGCCGAGGCGGGTGATGGAGTCCAGCAGGACAACCACGTCGTGGCCCATCTCCACCAGGCGCTTGGCGCGCTCGATGGCCAGCTCCGCGACCGTCGTGTGGTCGTCGGCGGGGTGGTCGAAGGTGGAGTGGATCACTTCGCCCTTGACCGTGCGCTGCATGTCGGTGACTTCCTCGGGACGCTCGTCGACGAGGACGACCATGAGGTGGCACTCGGGGTTGTTCTTGGTGATTGCGTTAGCGATGGCCTGCAGGATCATCGTCTTACCGGCCTTGGGCGGCGAGACGATCAGGCCACGCTGCCCCTTGCCGATGGGGCAGATCAGGTCCATGATCCGGGTGGTCATGATGCCTGGCTCGGTTTCCAGCCGGAGCCGGTCCTGCGGGTAGAGCGGGACCAGCTTGCTGAATTCGAGCCGGTTCCGGGACTGCTCGGGGTCGAGCCCGTTCACCTTGTCCAGGCGGACCAGCGCGTTGAACTTCTCCCGGCGCTCGCCGTCGCGCGGCTGGCGCACGGCGCCCTCGATGACGTCACCCTTGCGCAGGCCGTACCGGCGCACCTGGGACAGGGAGACATACACGTCGTTCGAGCCGGGAAGGTAACCGGTCGTCCGGACGAACGCGTAATTGTCGAGAACGTCGAGGATGCCCGCGATCGGGATCAGCACGTCGTCCTCGGCGATCGTCGGCTCCGGCTCGCTGCCGGCCCCCGGGGCGCCGCGCTCACGGCGGCGGTTACGGTTGCGGAACCGGTCACGGCTGCGCCGCCGGCCGGAGCCGTCGTCGTCGTCACCGAACTGGTCGTTGCCGCCCTGGGCCGCTACCGGCTCCCGGTCGCGGTCCCGGCCGCCATCGCGGCTCCGGTCCCCGCGACCACTGTCACCGCGGTTGCCGTCACCCCGGCCGCTGTCACCGCGGTTGCCATCACCCCGGTTACTGTCCCCGCGGTTGCCGTCACGTCCGCCGCGGGACTGCTGGCCGTCGCTGCGGCCGTTGCTGCTCCGGCGGCGGCGGTCGCCGCGTGGCCCGTCGGCCTGCTGGCCGTCACCACGGGCGCCCTCGGTCACGTTCTCCTGCGGGGGCTGGGTGCCCTGCGAATTCGGCGCGCCCTGCGCGGCCCGGCCCGTGTCGCCGGCAGGGGCCTGGTCGAAGCTGAGCTGCTGGCCGGCGACGTCGCCGCGGTCTGCCGTGGACACGCCGTTACCGGAGGCCCGCGCGTTGTGGCGGACATCGGCTTCCGTAGATGTCTGTGGTTCCATGGCGTCCTGCTTGAGCGGGCGGGACGCGTCGGCTCCCGCAGACGCGGCCCGCGGGGCTGAGACTTCAGTGGAAGGGGAACCGGCACCGGCCCGGGAACCGCGGCGCGGCTCCTCGGCGTGGCCGCCCTGCTTCTCCTGGATCGCCGCGATCAGCTGGCTCTTGCGCATGCGCGCCGTGCCCGCGATCCCCATCTGCTGCGCCACCTGCTGCAACTCGGGCAGCAGCAGGGCAGAAAGACCCGTCCCCTGGCGGCGGCGTCCCTTGGCCACCGCGGCACCGTCCGACCCGGCTGGCGCCCCGGACCCGGCGTGGGAACCCTCAGGGTCGGCATTCCCCGTGGATGCCGGGCGACCGAGGGGGGTTTCCCCGGGCGCATCCGGTGCGCCGCTGAGGAATTCGGTGGTGTCGCTCACTAATGGTCCTTCCATTACGATCCTCGGCCGGTCCTACGGCCGATCGGCCGGGCGCCGCGATCTGGCGGTGCTCAGGCGTAGATTCGCGTTTCCCTGATATGCGTCATTACCCTGGCGCTTTGGGATGTTCCTCCATGAGATGTGCTGTGCGCCCGCAGCCGAGCGAAACAAGCCCAGGCGAGCTCATGCGGCTGACCGCCTGAGCTCCCGGATTTGCTCTCCTGCCAACTCGTCCTCGCCCGGAAACCGGGCGGGAACGAAAAGATCTACGTGACGCACTGCCGGGGGGCCGCTGCCTGACCACGGCAACAGGAGCTGCCAGGTCACATATGGCTGGTGAGCACCCGCCCCGCACCGGGGCACCTGGTGCAACACTCAGCCTAACACCACGAGAGCCCACCGCATTCCTTCACCGGTATCCGTGTGTCGCAAAAGAGGACGACCAGCATGCACGGGTTGGATATCCGGCCCGGCCGCCGACGGCGCGCGTTTCCCCGGCATCGTCACTGCGGTGTGCTGCCTGCGGGAACCGAGCCTGGCGTTACGGACTGGATGCTAGCGCCTCGCCGGTCGACGTCAAGTGCGCTTATATCCCACTCGATACCCATTTCACGGATAGTTGAATCCACAGCATCCAGGCTGGCCCCGCCAGAGTGGGTCCTGACCAGGAACGCGAGCACGGACGGGCCCGCCCCCGACACCACGGCGGGGACGCCGGCCGCGCGCAGCCGGCGGACCAGATCCGCGGTCACCGGCATCACCCCGGACCGGTACGGCTGGTGCAGCCAGTCCCGGGTGGCCTCGAGCAGGGTGCCGGGCTCGCTGGTGAGCGCGGCGACGAGCAGGGCGCTGCGGGCCGCGTTGGCCGCGGCGTCAGCGTGCGGGACCGATTCCGGCAGCACGCCGCGCGCGGTTTCGGTGGCGAGCGGCTCCGGTGCGACGAGGATCACCGGGACGACGGTGGGCAGCGGCGACAACTGGATCGCCTGCGCTCCCCCGGTGCCGGTCCAGGCGATCGTCAGCCCGCCGAGCAGGCACGCCGCCACGTTGTCCGGATGGCCCTCCAGTTCCGACGCGAGCCTGAGCACCGCGCTGGCCGGCAGCCGCTCGGCTCCGCCGTCCACGAGCGCGCGGGCGGCGAGAATGCCGGAGACGATCGCCGCCGCGGACGAGCCCAGCCCCCGCCCGTGCGGGATGCGGTTGGCGCAGCGCAGCACGAGGCCGGGTGGCTGGCCATCTAGCAGGCCGAACGTTTCCCGCATGGCCCGTACCACCAGATGACTCTCACCCGCCCGGGCCGTGGCTTCGCCCTGACCGGTGACCTCGATCGTGAGTCCGGGGCGGCCGGTGCACGCCTCCACCACGTCGTGCAGCGAGAGGGCGAGGCCGAGCGCGTCGAACCCCGGGCCGAGGTTGGCGCTGGTAGCCGGGACCCGGACCCGAACGGAACCGTCCATCGAGGCGCTCAGGCCAGCCCGAGCGCGGCGGCTGCGGCGCCGGAATCGGCCGATATCGTGGCCGGCGACGGGGCACCGGACAGCGCCCAGTCGGGATCCTTCAGCCCGTTGCCGGTAATCGTGCAGACGATGCGAGAGCCGGGAGTGATGAGGCCGTCGGCGTGCGCGCGCAGCAGGCCCGCCACGCTGGCCGACGAGGCCAGCTCGCCGAAGACCGCCTCCTCCCGGGCCAGCATCCGGTAGGCGGTGAGGATCTCCCGGTCGGTGACCGCGCTGATCAGGCCGCCGGATTCGTCCCTGGCGGCCTCGGCCATCAGCCACGACGCGGGGTTGCCGATCCGGATCGCGGTCGCGATCGTCTGCGGCTGGCGCACCGGCTCGCCGTTCACGATCGGGGCGGCCCCGCTGGCCTGGAAGCCGAACATCCGCGGCGTATGCGTAGCCAGCCCGTCCCGGGCGTATTCCTGGTAGCCCATCCAGTATGCGGTGATGTTGCCGGCGTTACCCACGGGCAGGCAGTGCACGTCGGGCGCGTCACCGAGCGCTTCGACGATCTCGAACGCGGCGGTCTTCTGCCCCTGGATCCGGTCCGGGTTCACCGAGTTGACCAGGGCGACGGGATATTCGGCGGAGAGCTTGCGCGCGACTTCGAGGCAGTCGTCGAAGCTCCCGCTCACCTGGAGCAGCTTCGCGCCGTGCACGAGCGCCTGGGCCAGCTTGCCGATCGCGATCTTGCCCTGCGGGACGAGGACGGCACAGGTCATCCCGGCGCGCGCGGCGTAGGCGGCGGCGCTCGCGCTGGTGTTGCCGGTAGACGCGCAGATCACCGCCTGAGCCCCGCGCCCGGCCGCGGCGCTGATGGCCACGGTCATCCCCCGGTCCTTGAACGAGCCGGTCGGGTTCCCGCCCTCGACCTTGAGGTATACGTCGCAGCCGGTCCGGGCGGACAGCACCGGCGCGGGGAGCAGCGGCGTGCCGCCCTCGCGCAGGGTGATGACGGGCGTGTCATCGTCGATCGGCAGCCGGTCCCGGTACTCGCCGATCACACCGCGCCACAGGCGCTGGACTCCCTGCGCCGGACCCGGCGGGGCGGGTGCGGCGGCCGGGTCGGCTGGCCGGGACGGAACGGGACGCCCGGGGGCAAGCGCGTCGTTTTCAGGCGCGGCAGGCGGCATCCTGTCCGCAGCGGCGGGCACGGTTGATGGCGGCGTCTCTGGCAGGCGGACACCGGGCTCGGTCATGATGGACCCTCCTCACCTTCGACCCGCATCACGCTGGCTACGGCGCGGACTACGCCGAGGGACTCGAGTTCGCCGACCGTCGCGGCCAGCGCCGCGTCCCGGGCCTGGTGGGACACGATGATCAGCTGGGCGTCGGCGCCGCGGGCCTCCTGGCGGGCGGCGCGGATGGAGACGCCGTGGCGCGCGAACGCGTCGGCCACCTGAGCCAGCACGCCCGGCCGGTCGGCGACATCCAGGGAGACGTGATAGCGGGTGAGCGTCTGCCCCATCGGCATGACCGGCAGCGCGGCGTAGGTGGAGGCGTCCGGCCCGCGCGTCCCGGCGAGCCGGTTCCGCGCGACCGCCACGATGTCGCCGAGGACCGCGCTGGCGGTGGGAGTGCCGCCCGCGCCCGCGCCGTAGAACATGAGCCGGCCGGCCGATTCGGCCTCGACGAAGACGGCGTTGTAGGCGCCGCCGACCGAGGCCAGCGGGTGCGATCGCGGGATCATCGCCGGGTGCACGCGGACCGACACACCGTCGTCGGACCGCTCGCAGATGGCCAGCAGCTTGACCACGCAGTCCAGCGCCCGCGCGCTGGCCATGTCGGCCGTGGTGACGTCGGTAATGCCCTCGCGGTGCACGTCGGCGGCGGTCACCTCGGTGTGGAAGGCCAGGCCGGCCAGGATCGCCGCCTTGGCCGCCGCGTCGAATCCCTCGACGTCCGCGGTGGGATCGGCCTCGGCATAGCCCATCGACTGGGCCTCCTCAAGGGCTTCGGTGAAGCCCGCGCCGGAGGAGTCCATCCGGTCCAGGATGTAGTTAGTCGTGCCGTTGACGATGCCGAGCACCCGGCGGACCGCGTCCCCGGCCAGCGACTCGCGCAGCGGCCGGAGCAGCGGGATGGCGCCGGCCACGGCGGCCTCGTAGTACAGGTCCGCGCCGTGCTCGCGCGCCGCGCCGTGCACCTCCGCGCCGTTCTCGGCCAGCAGCGCCTTGTTCGCGGTGACGACGGACTTGCCCGCTTTCATCGCGGCGAGCAGCAGCGACCGGGCGGGCTCGATGCCGCCGATCACCTCCACCACGATGTCGATGTCCGGCCGGGTAGCCAGCTCCATCGCGTCGGCGGTGAGCAGCTCACGGTCGATCCCGGCGTCCCGGGGGTGAGCGGGGCGGCGGACCGCGATGCCGGCCAGTTCCAGCCGCGCCCCGATCCGGACGGCCAGGTCACCGGCCTGCTCGCGTAGTAGCCGCGCGACCTGCGAGCCGACCGAGCCGCAGCCGAGCAGGGCGATCCGCAGAGTTTTACCGTTTTGCGGAGTCATCCGACGTCCAGCCGCAGCAGGTCGTCCATGCTCTCCCGGCGGACGATGACCCGGGCCGCGCCGTCCCGCGCCGCCACCACCGCCGGGCGGGGGACGTGGTTGTAGTTACTGGAGATGGAACGGCAGTACGCGCCGGTCGCCGCGACGGCCAGCAGGTCGCCCGGGGCCAGGTCCGAGGGCAGGTAGGCGTGCCGGACCACGATGTCCCCGCTCTCGCAGTGCTTGCCCACCACCCGGGACAACATCGGCGGGGCGTCTGAGGCACGGGAGACGAGCGCGCACGTGTAGGTCGCGTCGTATAGCGCCGTGCGGATGTTATCGCTCATGCCCCCGTCCACGCTCACGTACGTGCGCAGCCCATCCACGTCCTTGATCGTGCCGACTTCGTAGATCGTAACCGTGCCCGGCCCGGCGATCCCCCGTCCCGGCTCGACGGTGAGCCGGGGCCGCGGCAGCCCGGCGGCCTGGCACTGCCGGTCCACGATGCCGCGGATGCTCTGCGCGAGCACTTTGATCTCGGGCGCCGCGTCCTCGTCGGTGTAGGCGATGCCGAAGCCGCCGCCGAGGTCGAGCTCCTCGATCTCCACCCCGTGCTCGTCACGGACCCGCACCGCCAGCTCGAGCACCCGGTGCGCGGCGACCTCGAAACCGGCGGTGTCGAAGATCTGCGAGCCGATGTGGCTGTGCAGGCCGGCCAGCTCCAGGTCCGGGCAGGTGACGACGCGGCGGACCGCCTCGTCGGCCACGCCGGAGGACAGCGAGAAGCCGAACTTCTGGTCATCGTGCGCGGTGGCCATGAACTCGTGCGTGTGCGCCTCCACCCCGGTGGTGACGCGGACCAGCACGCGGGGCGGCCGCGCCGGGGCCCCGGGCCGGTCCCGGTCGGCGATGTGGGCCAGCCGCGCGATCTCCTCAAACGAGTCGATGACGATGTGCCCCACGCCGGTCGCGACCGCGCGGGTGAGCTCGTTCAGCGACTTGTTGTTGCCGTGCATGGTGATCATCTCCGGCGGCACCCCGGCCGACAGCGCGACCTCCAGCTCCCCGCCGGTGCACACGTCCACGCCCAGGCCTTCGTCACTGACCCAGCGCAGCGCGGCCCGGCAGCAGAACGCCTTGGCGGCGTAGAACACGCCAGCGTCGGGCCCGAACGCCTCCCGGTAATCCGCGCATCGGCTGCGCATGTCCGCCTCGTCACAGACGAACAGCGGCGTGCCGTACGTCCCGGCCAGCTCGCGCACGTCCATCCCGCCGATCTGCAGAACGCCATCCTCGCGCCGCGCCGTGCGCGGCCAGATCGCCGCCGACAATGTGTTCAGGTCGGCGGGCGGCGACGGCGGATGATCGGCGGGCAGCACGTCGGCGTAACGTGGCCCGGCCGGATGGGCGACACGGCTCATGACATTCCTTCGTAGTCGGTCGTTGACCGGCGCGGGTTCGGTCGGGGTCCAGGGCAGGTCACAGCCGGCTCGGCGCGCCGACGCCGAGCAGCTCCAGGCCCGCGGCGAGGCCTGCCGCCGCGGCCCCGGCCAGCCACAGCCGGGCGCGGACCGTCCGGGCGTCGCCCGGCAGCCCGCCGTGCTGTGTCCCATCGTTCCGGGTCCCATCGGGCCGGGCCCCGTCGTGTCCCCGCTCCGGCCAGGCCGGGCAGGCCACGCGGCACACCTGGTACGTCTCCGCCAGCTCCTCCAGGAAGGCGGCGAACTCGTGCGGCCGGCCGCGGCGTGCCGCCCGGGCCACCCGTTCGGGGAGCCAGGACAGCGCAGCGAGCAGAGCCCGCTCCCTGGGGTGCGCGAGCGAGCCTGGCCGCACCACTGCCGCCTCGCCCCTGCTGAGGTCAAGGGCAGCGGCCCAGCGCAGCGTCGACGCAGCGCAGGAGTGCGCGTAACGAACAGCATAGGCGGGATTGGCGGGGACGTGCCGCGCGCAGGCGGCTGGGTCCAGGGTGGCGGGATGTTCCGGGGGGATGCGGGCCAGCGCATAGGTAATAGCGTCAGCGCCGGCGAACTCAACCGCTTCGGGCAACGGACTGGCCCCTTCGCCGGGATCACGGGCCACCGACGTCCGTTCGGCTGAATCAGGCACCGCCACGTTCGCGCCCGCGGCGCCAGCAAGCCGGGCGGTCACCTGGGCGGTGATCAGATCCCTGGCCTCCGCCCAGCTCCACGCGCTGGTCAGGGACGCGACCGGGGGCGCGGAGCGGCTGGTGCCGGCCAGCACGTCGCTGCGGGCGCAGGCGGAGCCGGCCTCGCTGACGCGGACCGCGACCTCGGTGAGCTTCTCCGGGGTCACGGTGATGGTGAGGTAGCCGGGGCCAGTGAGCTTTGCGTCCTCGATCCAGGGGGTACGGCGCAGGTGGGCGGCCATGCGGGCGGCGACTTCGGCCGGGGCGGGCACGAGGCGGAAGGGGAGGCTGCAGGAGTAGCAGCCGGGCACGCCGCCATCGCGCAGGCCGACGTTACGTTCGTGACCCGGGTATCCCGCGTCCCGGGCCGCCGCCGCGACCAGGTGGCGGAGGTCAGCGGACAGCACGTAGCCAGGCTATCGGCGCCGGGGCCTATCTGCGGCCGGGCTTACGGCGGCGGGAAGCCGTCGCGCGGGCCCAGCGCGGCGTGTGGCCTCAGCCGGAGCAGGCTCAGCCGGAGCGGCTCAGCCGAGGGTGCCGGGTGCGGGCGCAGCCGAAGGAGGTAGGCGGCGCGCTCAGTCGAGGGCGGCCGGGGGAGCACCGGCCAGCTCGCGGACCACGCGGATCATCTCACCCGGGTCGAACGGCTTGGTCAGATAGGCGTCCACACCGATCTGGTGGCCGCGGTTCTTGTCGTCCTCCTGCGCCCGCGCCGTGATCAGGACCACCTTGATGTGCGAGGTCTGCGGGTTCTTCCGCAGTTCCACCGCCGTCACCCAGCCGTCCAGCCTCGGCATCATCACGTCGAGCGTGATGACCTGCGGCGCGATCGCGGTTACCTTGTCCAGGCAGTCCTGGCCGTCCACCGCGGTCGACACATCAAAGCCCTCAAGTGTGAGGTTCACGGCGATAAGCTGCCTGATCACCTCGTCGTCGTCGACAACGAGGACCCGTCCCAGTTCCTGCGTCACGGGCGCACATTATCCGTTCCGGGGCACGCGGCGCGCGCTGTTCGGTCGCGTGCCCGGAGGATGCCGCGGGCTGGTTCGGTCGCGTGCCCGCAGCGTGCCGCACACTGGTAGTGTTGCTGCGTCCCAATCGGCGGCGTTCGGCGCAAGCACGTGCCGTCACCGAGCCCCCATAGCTCAGGGGATAGAGCAACGGCCTCCGGAGCCGTGTGCGTAGG
>PLRW01000067.1 GCA_003164955.1 Actinomycetota bacterium | reverse complement strand
CCGGGCACGCGGGGCACACCGGGCAGGACCGTACGGCCGACCAGGCCGGGAACGGTTCCGGGGGGCACACCGCCCCGGCCGGCGATACGGGCATGAACGAGGAGATGGCAAAACTGAGGGAGCAGCTCGCCGACCGTACGGCCGATATGCAGCGGATCCAGGCGGAGTATGCGAACTACCGCAAGCGCGTGGACCGGGACCGGACCGCCGTACGCGAGCTCGCGCTCGCGAACGTGCTGACCGAGCTGCTGCCGGCGCTCGACGCGATCGGCCAGGCCCGGCAGCATGACGAGCTATCCGGTGGTTTCAAGTCCGTCGCCGAGTCCCTGGAGTCGGCCGCGTCGAAGCTCGGCCTGGTGACCTACGGGGAGCCCGGGGAGACATTCGACCCGAAGATCCACGAGGCGCTGGCCCACTCCTATTCGCCCGACGTCGCCGAGGTCACCTGCGCAGAGATCTTCCAGCCGGGCTACAAGGTCGGCGACCGGATTCTGCGCCCGGCCCGGGTCCTGGTGGCGGAGCCAGCTACCGGCCCAGACGGTGCCGCCGAGCCAGGTGCGGACGCCGGGCCACCGGGCCACCGGGAAGACAACTGACGAGCGGCGAGGGGAGCGATGAGCACACCGGATGAGCACCAAGGATTATCTGGAAAAGGACTACTACAAGGTCCTGGGTGTCCCTAAGACCGCGAGCGCCGACGAGATCAAGCAGTCGTACCGCAAGCTCGCCCGGAAGTACCACCCGGACGCGAACAAGGGCGACCGTAAGGCCGAGGAGCGCTTCAAGGAGATCTCCGAGGCCTACAACACGCTGTCGGACGAGAAGCGGCGCAAGGAATACGACGACGCCCGCTCGCTCTTCGGCGGCGGCGGTTTCCGGGTTCCGGGCACCGGCGGCCGGCCGGGGACGGCCAGCCCCGGAGCGCCCGGCGGCTTCGGCGGTTTCGACCTCGGCGACCTGTTCGGCGGGGCCGGGACCGAGGCAGGCGGCGGCCGGATCGGTGACCTGCTCGGCGGGATGTTCGGCAATCGCGGCGGTGGCCCGCAGACCCGGCCCCGGCGTGGCGCGGACGTGGAGACGGAGGTCACGCTTTCGTTCAGCCAGGCGGTCGACGGCGTCACGATTCCGCTGAACCTGACCGGCGAGGGCCCCTGCCCGGTCTGTCACGGCACGGGCGCGCGGGCCGGCACCGTGCCGAAGGTCTGCCCGACCTGCGAAGGGTCCGGGCAGTCCAACCGGAACAACGGCAACTTCGCCTTCTCGGAGCCGTGCCGCACCTGCCGTGGCCGCGGCCTCGTGGTAGAGGACCCATGCCCATCGTGCAGCGGCAGCGGCCACGCGACGAGCACCCGGACCATCCAGGCGCGGATTCCGGCCGGGGTGGCCGACGGCCAGCGGATCAAGCTCCGGGGCAAGGGAGCCCCGGGCGAGCGCGGTGGCGCCACCGGCGACCTGTATGTGCGGGTGCACGTCACCCCGCACCCCGTTTTCGGCCGGTCGGGCGGCAACCTGACGGTCACCGTGCCGGTGACCGTCCCAGAGGCGGCGCTCGGCTCCGAGATCAAGGTCCCGGCGCACCGCGGTGCGCCGGTCACGGTCCGGATCCCGGCGGGCACGCCCAACGGCCGCACGTTCCGCGTGCGGGGTAAGGGCGTGCGGCGGCCGGACGGGACCTACGGCGACCTGCTGGTCACCGTCGACGTCATGGTGCCGAAGAACGTGAGCACGAAGGGCCGCAAGGCGCTGGAAGACCTGCGCGAGGCCACGGCCGGCGAGGACCCGAGGGAGGAACTCCTCCTCCGGGCCAAGGAAACGTAAGCCGGCCAGAGGAGAAGGAGACGCGATGAACAGGGCGAGAAGGAGATGACATGACAAGCCCGTACGACATGTCCGACGAGACACCGGTCTACGTCATCTCCGTCGCCGCCCAGCTCTCTGGACTGCACCCGCAGACGCTGCGGGCCTATGACCGGCTCGGGCTTGTATCACCCGGCCGGAGCACGGGCCGCGGCCGGCGCTACTCCATGCGGGACGTTCTGGCGTTGCGCGAGGTGCAGCGCCTCTCGCAGGACGAGGGCGTCAACCTGTCCGGGATCAAGCGGATCCTGGAGCTGAACGACGAACTGGACCGGGCGCGGCGGCTGATCGCCGAGCTGCACAGCGAGGTCGCGCAACTCCGGGTGGAGCTCGAATCCACCCGTTCGGTGGCCGCGCGGCTAGCCGACCTGCTCAGGAAGGGCCGGCACGGCCCCGGGATCGTCCCCGCCCGCAGCGCGCGCGTCGCCGTCTGGGAACCGGTCGCAGGATCGGACCCGATGTCCGGGCCCGGAGGCCGGGCCCGGGCCGCCAACCGCGGCACCGAGGACTCGGCGGCCGCCGAGACGCACGCGGCCGAGAGCTGAACCGGAATCTAAACAGAACGCACACGCCAGACAACGAGAACAGAGCGTAAGAGCTAAATGGACGACAAACTCACGAGGAAGAGCCAGGACGCCGTGTCTGCCGCCGTCCGCCGCGCCGCGGCGGACGGCAACCCCCAGGTCGACCCGCTGCACCTGCTCGCCGCCCTCATCACGCAGAACGGGGGCACTGCGGCTCCGCTCCTGCGGGCCGTCGGCGCGGATCCGGCGGTCGTGGCCAAGGAAGCGGAGACCCTTCTGCGCCGGCTCCCCCGCGCCAACGGGCAGACGCTGAGCGCGCCGGAAACGTCCCGGCCGCTGCTCGCCGTGATCAACACGGCCGTATCGCGGGCCCGGGCGATGAACGACGAATACGTGTCGACCGAGCACCTGCTGGTCGGCCTCGCCTCCGA
The DNA here is from genome assembly GCA_003164955.1 of Actinomycetota bacterium. Taxonomy (GTDB): domain Bacteria; phylum Actinomycetota; class Actinomycetes; order Streptosporangiales; family Streptosporangiaceae; genus Bog-532. Next base: position 21,685 of record PLRW01000067.1, on the reverse strand, counting down.
CGGCGGCCAGGCCGCGACGCTGCTCCGTGACTCAGGGGCGACCCCCGAGGCGCTCCTGGAGGCGTTCACGCAGGTACGCGGGAGCGCCCGGGTGACGACCGAGAACCCGGAGGAGACCTACCAGGCGCTGGAGAAGTACGGCATCGACCTGACCCAGCAGGCACGTGACGGCGTTCTCGACCCGGTGATTGGCCGGGACGCCGAGATCCGGCGTGTCATCCAGGTGCTGTCCCGGCGGACCAAGAACAACCCGGTCCTGATCGGCGAGCCCGGGGTCGGCAAGACGGCGGTCGTGGAGGGACTGGCCCAGCGCATCGTGGCGGGCGACGTGCCCGAGTCACTGCGCAACAAGCGGCTGATCGCCCTCGACCTCAGCGCCATGGTGGCCGGGGCCAAGTACCGCGGCGAGTTCGAGGAGCGGCTCAAGGCCGTCCTGAACGAGATCAAGCAGAGCGACGGCCAGGTCATCACGTTCATCGACGAACTGCACACCGTCGTGGGCGCGGGAGCGGCCGAGGGCGCCATGGACGCCGGCAACATGCTCAAGCCGATGCTGGCCCGTGGCGAGCTGCGGATGGTCGGGGCCACCACCCTGGACGAGTTCCGCGAGCGAATCGAGAAGGACCCGGCGCTGGAGCGCCGGTTCCAGCAGGTATTCGTGGGTGAGCCATCGGTAGAGGACACCATCGCGATCCTGCGCGGCCTGAAGGGACGCTACGAGGCGCACCACCAGGTGCAGATCTCCGACGCGGCTCTGGTCGCCGCGGCGACGCTGTCGGACCGCTACATCACCGCCCGGTTCCTGCCGGACAAGGCGATCGACCTGATCGACGAGGCCGGATCCCGGTTGCGGATGGAGATCGACTCGCGGCCGGTGGAGATCGACGAGCTGCAGCGGGCCGTGGACCGGATGAAGATGGAGGAGCTGGCGCTTGCGCGGGAGTCCGACGCGGCGAGCAAGGACCGGCTGGAGCGGCTGCGCGCCGACCTCGCCGACCGGCAGGAGCAGCTCACCGCGCTCACCGCACGATGGGACCAGGAGAAGGCGGGCCTCAACCGCGTCGGCGAGCTGAAGAAGCGCCTGGATGACCTCAAGGGGCAGGCCGAACGGGCCCAGCGGGACGCCGACTTCGAGGCCGCCTCGCGGCTGATGTACGGCGAGATTCCCGCGCTGGAGCACGAGCTCGCCGAGGCGACCGCCGCGGCCGCCTCCGACGCGCCCGGCACCACGGGCGGCATCCCCGCGGAAGCCCCCATGGTCAAGGAGGAAGTCGGCCCGGACGACGTCGCGGATGTCGTCTCGTCGTGGACCGGTATCCCGGCTGGCCGCCTGCTTGAGGGTGAGACGGGCAAGTTGCTCCGGATGGAGGACGAGCTCGGGCACCGGATCATCGGGCAGGCGCAGGCGGTTCAGGCCGTCTCCGACGCGGTCCGCCGGGCGCGGGCCGGCGTCGCGGACCCGGACCGCCCGACCGGATCGTTCTTGTTCCTGGGACCGACCGGGGTCGGTAAGACGGAGCTGGCCAAGACGCTCGCCGCGTTCCTGTTCGACGACGAACGGGCCATGATCCGCATCGACATGAGCGAGTACAGCGAGAAGCACTCGGTCGCGCGCCTGGTCGGCGCGCCGCCCGGCTACGTCGGCTACGAAGAGGGCGGCCAGCTCACCGAGGCCGTTCGGCGCCGGCCCTACTGCGTCATCCTGCTGGATGAGGTGGAGAAGGCGCACCCGGAGGTCTTCGACATCCTGCTGCAGGTCCTCGACGACGGCCGGCTCACCGATGGCCAGGGCCGGACGGTGGACTTCCGCAACACGATCCTGATCCTCACGTCCAACTTGGGCTCGCAGTTCATCGCGGACCCCGCGATGAACGACGAGGCCGCCAAGCAGGCGGCGGTGATGAACGTCGTCCGGTCCACCTTCAAGCCGGAGTTCCTGAACCGGCTGGACGACGTGATCGTGTTCGACGCCCTCGGCACCGCCGAACTCGGCCGGATCGTCGATCTCCAGGTCACGCGCCTGGCCCGGCGGCTCGGTGACCGCCGCCTCACGCTGTCCGTCACCCCGGCGGCCCGCGAGTGGCTGGCCCTGACCGGCTTCGACCCGGTCTACGGGGCGCGGCCGCTGCGCCGCCTGATGCAGTCCGCCATCGGGGACCAGCTCGCGCGCGCCCTGCTGGCCGGGGAGATCGCCGATGGCGACCAGGTGGTCGTCGACGTCGATCAGGGAGCGGACTCGCTGACCATCCGCCCCGCGGCGGAAGCGGCCAGCCAGGCCTGATCGCCAGGCCTGATCGACTGGTAACGCGGCAGCCCGCCCGGCCATGAGCCGGGCGGGCTGCCGTTTGCCTTTACCGTGCCCGAACGGGCCTAGCTGTCTGCCGTCCCTCCGGCGGGCCTGGCGGGCCGGAGGCGCGGGCCTTCTCCCGCATCGGCGGTCAGTTCGTCCAGCAGCCGGTCGTAATCGTCTTCGGGCAGGCCGAGGTCGTTGCGGATGCGGTATCGCAGGCTCAGCAGCAGCCGGAGCTCGGCCCGGTCACCGCGACGCCTGCACTCGTCCGCGCCGGCCGTGGCCCAGTGCAGGGCTCCGTCCATGTCACCCTGCTCGGCGAGCAGCTCGGCAATCAGGTCACAGGTGCGCGGATCACTTTTGCCCTCAGTGCCCTCATTATCGAGCTCACGAATCAGCGCTTGACCCTCGTCGCGGCGCCCGAGCGCGAACAGAGCCCGGGCCAGCGGCGCCCGCGGGTCGGCGAACGTCGCCCCGCCGTCCGCCATGGCCAGCTCGAAGCGTTCGGCGGCAATCGCGGGCTCATCAGCGAGCAGCCACTGATCACCCGCTCGCATGTACGCCTCAGCCCGGGACATGCTTCCTGTCTGTTCGGCCGTCGCGGCGAGATGGTTCATACGCAATGCTGCACGCCGGTAATCTCCGGTACGAGCAGCGTCGAATTCGATCTCGTCGAACAGGTCATCGTTGAGGACAACCATGTGTGTGGAAATACCCAGGTCGCCCATATCCAACCCTTCGCCAGCACCACCAGTACTCAGGCTGTTACCTGCGGCCGCACCAGCGCCGCGGACTGGATCGCTCACCTTGTCCCGTCCGTGTCCCGTCCGTCGATTCGCTGCTGATCGGTTACCCCATACGTCCTGGTCAGCGCCGCGAACTCTCCAGTGCGTCCCAGAAACCGCGGCGGAGCGCGTGCCGGACCTCATCGTGCAGCAGGAAATCGATCGGCAGCGCCGAGCCCTGCAGCAGGCGAGCCTCAAGGTCGGACGGCATCCGTGGCTTGCGGGCCAGCACGGCCTCGAGCCAGAGTGCGGGTGCCTCACGGGCCACCGACTCGCCGAACTCCTTGCCTTCCTCATGCGCCGACTGCACCGCGTCGGTCAGCGAAACCGGCGCCGACGACGATGACCGTCCGGGTGCCGCAGTGGGCTGGGGCCCACTGTAGGGGCCGTTCTGTGCGGGGATATAGGCCTGCGGGACCGGCAGCGCCGGCGGAGCCGGTGCCGGTGCGCGCTGCGGGCCCGGCGCGCTATGGCTGCCGGGCCGCACAACCGGACTCTGCGAGTCAGGCCCGTCCGGAGCCGGACCGAGCGGCGGAGCAGGGGACGCGCCGCCCGGACGGCGGAATGACCCCGGGGACGGGGACATCCCGCCGCGATGCGGGTCGAGCGCTTCCCCGCGGAACTGATCGCGCGCGCTGCCCGTGCCGTAGGCGGGCGACTCCTCGGCGCCCCGGCCGCGCCCGGGGTAGTCGCCGGGGGCACGTGATGGGAGCGGACGGCTGTAACCGCTGCCCTCGGCATGGCTGGGCAGGTCATCCCCGGCTGGTGGCTGCGGCGTGGGCGTATTGCGGAACGGCATGGACACCGGCGCGCCGTAGAGGTCCTGCCGGGTAGCGGGCTCCGTCTCGACGGCGTCGTTCCGCCCGGCCGAGGTGGGCAGTGGCGTCACGTCCGGATCGCTCCGGCCCCGGTCCGGCCGGCCCCGGTCACCGCGATCGCGCTGTCCTCGCTCGGGAGGGTCGAAGAAGGGGCGGTCGAAGTCATTGCGCATTCCCGTGGACGACAGGTCGCCGCGCCGGGTGGCCGCGCGGGAAGCGTCGCCGCGGACAGGCTCGGAACGCGGGGGCTCCGGCCGGGCGGCCTCCGCCCGTTCCTGGATACCGGGCAGGCCGGAGTTACCGGGCGCACCGGGCGTGTCGGGCCGGCCGAAAACGAGCGGCGGGTTCGCCTCGGCGGCCGGATCGTCGCGGGCGGGCGGCTCGGTCTCGGTCTCGGGCTCGGTCTCGGGCTCGGGCCGGTACGACGGCGCCACCGGCTGCGCGGGACGCTGGTACTCGGCGACCACCGGCGCGGTGTAGATGGACGGCGGCCCGGGGTGCCCGCTTCCGGGGGGCAGCGCCCGGTAGGAGCCGGTGCTGCCGTTCGAGTGGCCGTTGGAGACCGACCGGGCGGACAGCGCGCCCGCGGGGTAGCGCTCGTCCGCGCGGGCGGGCTCGGCGCCGGGGATCAGCTCCACGTAGGGGCGCAGGTGCGCGCTGGTGAGCTCCATGATGTCGTCGCACTCCTGCCGGAGTGACCGGGAGATCGTCCAGTTACCGTCGACCGTGACGTGGACGATGGTGACCCGCATGCCGAGATCCTGGACATCGGAGAGAACCTGCGCGAGGTCCTCCTCGGCGCTGACCACCACGGCGTCGCTGATGGCGTGGTTACCCGCCAGGACCGTGAGATCGCGGTGGATCTCGGTCTCCACGCCCTCGCGGCGGCCCGGGCGGAGCTTGGCCAGGCGCAGCTTGATGCCCGGCATGTCCGCGAGCGCGTCGTGCTCGGCCGTGCGACGGCCTTCGACCGTGGCCTCGTACCAGTAGCAGCGCAGCAGTGGGCGGCCGGTGCGGTCGCGGGCCAGGTTGCCGAGGAGCTGCACCAGTCCCTCGTAATCCCAGCTGACCGACTCTCGCCGGCGCGTCCCGTGGACGGCCATCGCGCCGTCCGCGAGCATGTAACCCGCGTCTACGAACAGCGCACAACGATCCACGCAACACCGCCCTTCCCTAGGCGTGGGAACTCTCTGAAATCGTGACATTACGGTGAGGGGCCACCTGTCGTCCCGCGCTCGGTCATAGCGTAGTGAAGCCGGCTTCCCACGTTTGCCTTTCCGGGTATTCGCTGCTGCTCAGGCGATGTTCGCCCGGCACCCGGCGGGGTCCCATGATCGCTGCGGCCTGATGGTCCACATCGACCGAAGCGTCACGAATCGGCGAAATGTCACTATGCCCCGGTTAGGCCCGGCGCGGCGAATGCCGCCCTTACCGGCCGCCCCGCCGCGGCGAAATGCCAGCGCCTGGCCCCGCCTCCGCCCAGTCCCGGCCGCTCACCTCCTGCGGCCAGAGCGGCGGCCAGGATCGTTTGTTACTCTAGGTGATAGGGGAACTTCATTTGGTCACCAGGAATCTTTGCGCAATCCGCGTCATACCAGAGCACGTCCGCCGTCTGGACAGTGGGCCGGGCCGCCGAGTGCCTCCTGGATGGGCTGGCCCATTGACGCCGCCGGCGCTCGGCGTCCCGTGGAGGGGAAGGGACCCGGCGCCGGCGGCCCGCCCGGCGCTGCGGGCCTCGCGGAGGGGACGAGGCCCGCAGCCGACGGTGCGGGGGAACGGCACCGCTCCAGGGCCGGCATCGCGGGACGGCTAAAATCCGGCCCGTGAGCGACCGAGACGAACTACTCCGCGCCATCAGGACCGAGGCCGTGGTCCGCGGCGACTTCGTGCTGTCCTCGGGGCAGCGGGCCAGCTGGTATGTGGACCTGCGGCGCGTCCTGCTCGCCGGGCGGTTCGCGCCGATCGCCGGGCGCGTGATGCTTGCCGCCACGGCCGACCTGTCGTACGAGGCGGTGGGCGGGCTCACCATGGGCGCGGATCCGGTCGCAGCCGCGATGATGCACGCCGCCGCGCGCGATGGCCGCATCCTGGACGCCTTTGTGGTCCGCAAGGGTGAGAAGGCGCACGGGCTCCAGCGGCGGATCGAGGGGCCCGACGTCAAGGGCCGGCGGGTGCTGGCCGTGGAGGACACCTCGACCACGGGCAGTTCGGTGCTGATGGCCGTCGAGGCCCTGCAGGAGGCCGGGGCGGAGATAGCCGGAGTGGCTGTGCTCGTCGACCGGGGCGCCCGGGAGCGCGTTGCCGACCTCGGGCTGCCCTACCGCGCCGCGTATATCCAGGCCGACCTGGGCGTGTGAACCGAGCCCGGCGGGCCCGGCCGGGACGGCCGTAACGGCCGGGCTCAGAGCGACCCGTACAGGGCTAGCCCTCCCACGACCAGCAGGACGATGAGGACAAAGATGCCACTACCGACCGCCACGTAGCGGCCGGTTCCGAGGGGGTCTGACTTATGGCGGCCCACGGGGGGAGATTAACCTCGAATCCGGCATGAGGGTGGCTTTATACCGAATTCAGCCACGGTCAGCGCCCGTCCGGCCGTTCCTCTTACGGAAGGTGCCGTCCGGCTGGGGCGCCCTATGACGCGGGCCAGTAACGGGGGCCGCCGGCCCGGCGGACGGGGCGGACGGGGCGGACGCTTCCCGGCGGAAGGCCCGCAGCCGGATGATGATGAACCCGGCGATGGCGGCGATCACGAGAACGACGACGATGTAACCAAGGATCGAAAAGTCGTGGGCAACGGTGTGCCAGGCACTGCCGACCGCGTAGCCGACAGCCGAGAGCGCCGAGGCGTAGGCGACGGTGCCGATCAGGCTGAGGACGGTAAACCGGGCCAGCGGCATCTCGATCAGGCCCGCGACGATCGAGGTGAAGGCGCGCACGACGGGTACCATCCGGCCCACTGGGACGGCCCAGACGCCGCGCCCCTCCAGGAACCGTTCGGCCCGGTCCACGTCCGACCGGGTGACCAGCACGTACCGGCCGACCTTGTCGACCAGCGGGCGGCCGCCCCAGCGGCCTACGGCAAAGGAGGTCAACGACCCGGCCAGCTCGGCCAGCGACCCGATGATGATCACCAGGGCGAGGCTCAGATGCCCCTGATAGGCCAGCACCCCCGCGAAGCCGAAGGTGATCTCCGAGGAGATCGGCACACAGCACGCCTCGAGAAATCCGAAAAGGATGAGGGCGCCATAGCCCGCTGAGGTCAGGAAACTCTCCATAGACCTCCAGTTGTACCGTATTTGCTCCACCCCGGAGCCCCAAGCGGCCAGACCCTCGGTACCCAACGCAGCCGCTTCGCAATACTGTGAACCTCAACGGCAATGAGAGAGGGCCAGGCTATGCCTATCGCGACTCCGGAGATCTACGCCCAGATGCTCGACCGGGCCAAGCAGCAGGGCTTCGCCTACCCGGCGATCAATGTGACGTCCACCCAGACGCTGAACGCCGCGCTGCGCGGCTTTGCCAGCGCCGAGAGCGACGGGATCGTCCAGATCTCCACGGGCGGCGCCGAGTACCTGTCGGGCTCGGTCAAGGACATGGTCACCGGGGCGAGCGCGCTCGCGGAGTTCGCCCGCACCGTCGCTGACAAGATCCCGGTCCACATTGCGCTGCACACCGACCACTGCCCCAAGAACAAGCTGGACGGGTACATGCGCCCCCTGGTGAAGATCTCCCAGGAGCGGGTCGCGCGGGGCGAGGACCCGCTGTTCCAGTCGCACATGTGGGACGGGTCGGCCGTGCCGCTGGACGAGAACCTGAAGATCGCCTCGGATCTGCTCGACCAGTGCGCCCAGGCGCACATCATCATGGAGATGGAAATCGGCGTCGTCGGCGGCGAGGAAGACGGCATCGTCGGTGAGATAAACGAGAAGCTCTACACCACGCCGGAAGACGCGCTCGCGGTCGCCGAGAACCTCGGCCTGGGCGAGCGGGGCCGCTACATCCTGGCCGCCACGTTCGGCAACGTGCATGGCGTCTACAAGCCCGGCCACGTGAAGCTGCGCCCGCCGGTACTCAAGGAGATCCAGGAGGCCGTCGGCGCCAAGTACGGCCAGGAGAAGCCGTTCGACCTGGTCTTCCACGGCGGCTCTGGGTCGGCACTGGAGGAGATCCGGGAGGCCATCTCCTACGGCGTGGTCAAGATGAACGTCGACACCGACACGCAGTACGCGTTCACCCGCCCGGTCGCCGGGTACATGCTGACCAAGTACGACGGCGTGCTGAAGATAGACGGCGACGTGGGCCGGAAGAAGGACTACGACCCGCGGGCCTGGGGCAAGGCGGGCGAGCAGGGGATGGCCGATCGCGTCGTGCGCGCCTGCGAGGACCTGCTGTCCGCGGGCACGCGCCTCACCTGAGCCGCAGACAGGAAACGGGTACCGGATGGAACGCAAGGACCTGCTCGCCGGGCCCGGCCTCACCGCCGGGCCCGCGCCGACCTATCTGCCCGCCGCCCCGGACACCGATGAGGCACTCCGGGCCGGGAAGGACCCGACCGACGTGGCCGCGCGCTTTCCGTCCTCGTCGGCGCCCTGGGCCGCTCTCGCCGAGCGGGCGTTCGGCCGTGGCGAGGTGGTCGCCGCCTACGCGTACGCCCGGACCGGGTACCACCGCGGGCTCGACCAGTTGCGGCGGGCCGGCTGGCGCGGCAACGGCCCGGTGCCCTGGGAACACGAACCGAATCGCGGCTTCCTCCGGTCCCTGCACATGCTCGGGGCGTCGGCCGCGGCCATCGGCGAGGACGACGAGGCAGCCCGCTGCCGCCAGTTCCTGGCCGAGTCCAGCCCCGAGGCAGCGAAGGAATTGTCTGTATGACCCCGGAGGTGTTACGGCGAGCACCGCATACGGGTTACGGACCGTGGCGGAGCGAAGTTCCGACCGCCCAGCGAACCGGGCCCCCGGCCCGGTTGTAGCGGGTTACGGCGAGGCGCTCGTAACCGGCCCAGACATCCCACGGCTGTAAGTGTCAAGCGACGCGGTCCAGTGGCCCGGGTGAGCCCGCCCCGCCCCCGTGTTTTCCTTGACCGGCGTCGGTCTTCCGCAGCATGTGCGGAAAGGTGACGGCGATCATGGTTAGGACGGCTCCGGTCGAGCGGCGGCTGTGACTGGCGCGCCCCCTGGGACATCTGGGGCAACGTGGACCTCGCCGGGGTGGCCCACTGAGCCGTCCCGAGCGTCAGACGGTTACGGCGAGCCGATCGTTACCGGCCCAGCGAACCGGGCNNGCGGGGCGCGAAGCGCATGCGGGGGTTCCAGGGGGTCGTCCCCCTGGGTAAACAGGGTAACCTCAAGTTGTAAGAGCCCCTGCGGTCGCTGCGTCGTGTCTGAGACGGAGAGCTGCCAGGGGCTTCGCGGTGCCATAGCCAGGAGGGACAAGCCCCGTGCCGGCCATTGTGCTCGTCGGTGCCCAGTGGGGCGACGAAGGAAAGGGCAAGGCGACCGATCTGCTCGGCGACCGGGTCCATTACGTCGTCAGGTACCAGGGCGGAAACAACGCAGGCCACACGGTGGTCATCGGTGAGCAGAGCTACGCCCTGCACATGCTGCCGTCCGGTGTGCTCTCGCCCGACGTCGTGCCGGTCATCGGCAACGGCGTCGTGGTCGATCCCCGGGTGCTGCTGGAGGAAATCGACGCGCTCGAGGCTCGCGGAGTGTCCTGCGCGAAGCTGCTGGTTTCGGCGAACGCGCATCTGATCATGCCGTACCACCGTGCCCTGGACAAGGTGACCGAACGTTACCTGGGCAGCGCGCGGATCGGCACCACCGGCCGCGGGATCGGCCCGACCTACGGTGACAAGATCGCCCGGGTCGGGATACGCGTCCAGGACCTTTTCGACCCCGGGATCTTCCGGCAAAAGCTGGAACTGGTGCTGCGCGAGAAGAACCAGCTGCTGACCAAGGTCTACAACCGCCGGGCCATCGAGTCGGCCGGGATCGCCGACGAATACATCGGTTACGGCGAACGGCTGCGGCCTTACGTCGCCGACACCAGCCTGGTCCTGAGCCGGGCGCTGAACGAGGGCCGCGTCGTGCTGCTCGAAGGCGCCCAGGCGACCATGCTGGACGTCGATCACGGCACCTACCCGTTCGTCACCTCATCCTCGCCAACGGCCGGCGGGGCATGCGCGGGATCGGGCATCGGCCCCACCCGGATCACGAAGGTCATCGGGATCGCGAAGGCCTACACCACCCGGGTCGGCGCGGGGCCGTTCCCCACCGAACTGACCGACGAGCAGGGCGAATGGCTGCGCAAGACCGGCGGTGAATACGGCGTCACGACGGGGCGCCCCCGGCGCACCGGCTGGTTCGACGCTGTTGTCGCGCGCTACTCGACCCGGGTGAACGGCATCACCGATTACTTCCTGACCAAGCTGGACGTGCTGTCCAGCCTGGACAAGGTACCCGTGTGCGTGGCGTATGAGATCGACGGGAAACGCTGCGGCGAACTGCCCACGACGCAGACCGAGTTCCATCACGCGCGGCCGGTGTATGAGTACCTGGACGGCTGGTGGGAGGACGTCTCTCAGGCGCAGTCCTTCGCGGATCTGCCGCCCAACGCCCAGCGGTACGTGCAGGCCATTGAGGAGATGATCGGCGCCCCTGTCTGCGCGGTTGGCGTCGGTCCGCGGCGTGACCAGACCCTCCAGATCCGCGACCTGATCTGATGCGGGATCTGCAGCCGGAAATTAGCCGGTAGGCTCGCCGCCGTGCGCGTTCTAGTGATCGGTTCCGGGGGCCGGGAGCACGCCATCGTCCGTGCCCTCGCGCGGGACCCGGCCGTGACGGGCCTGCACGCCGCGCCCGGTAACCCCGGGATCGCCGCGCTGGCCGGCATATCTGCGCATCCCGCGTCTGATCCGGCGGACATCGCCGCGCTGTCGGTGAAACTGCAGGCCGACCTGGTGGTGATCGGGCCGGAAGCGCCGCTCGTGGCGGGTGCGGCCGACGCGGTACGCGCGACCGGGATTGTTTGCTTCGGGCCCGGTGCCGCCGCGGCCATGATCGAGGGCTCCAAGACGTTCGCCAAGGATGTCATGGCCGAGGCCGGCATCCCGACCGCCGCGTCGCGCACCTGTGTGACGGCCGCGGAAGCCGATGCAGCCCTGGCGGAGTTCGGCCCGCCGTACGTGGTGAAGGACGACGGACTCGCGGCCGGCAAGGGCGTGCTGGTCACTACGGACGCCACGGCCGCGCGGGCGCACGCACGGTCCGCCGCCCGGGTCGTCATCGAAGAGTTCCTCGACGGGCCCGAGGTGTCACTGTTCGCGGTCTGCGACGGGACCACCGCCGTGCCCCTGCTGCCGGCGCAGGACTTCAAGCGCGCCCGCGACGGCGATCTCGGCCCGAACACCGGCGGCATGGGGGCCTACACGCCGCTCCCGTGGGCTCCGCCCGGCCTGACGGACGAGGTGATGGCCACGGTCGTGCAGCCCGCGGTCGACACGATGCGCCGCCGCGGCACACCGTACGCCGGCCTGCTGTACGCGGGTCTCGCCCTGACCACCGCGGGCATCCGGGTGGTCGAGTTCAACGCCCGCTTCGGCGACCCGGAGACGCAGGTGATCCTCGACCGGCTGGAGACACCGCTGGCCGGCCTGCTGTACGCCGCCGCCACCGGCGACCTCGCCAGGCAGGACACCCTGCGGTGGCGTCCCGGCGCCGCGGTGACGGTCGTCGTCGCGGCCGAGGGCTACCCGGGGCGGCCCGCCACCGGCGACGCCATCGGCGGCCTGAAGCAATCCGGATGCGTGCCGGGCGCGTATGTCCTGCAGGCCGGTACGGCCGCCGGGCCCGATGGCGTCATCCGGTCCGCCGGCGGCCGGGTACTGGATATCGTCGGTACGGGGGGAAATATCGAGACCGCTCGCGCTGCCGCCTACGAGGCGGCGTCCCGGATCCAGATGCGCGGTGCCTGGTGGCGTGGCGACATCGCCGCGGCCGCCGCCCGCGCCGCGGTTCCGGCGGGCGCGGACACCTCAGCGTCCAGTGGCACCCAGCGGGGAGACGGGATCGGGTCATGATCAGCCGGTACACACTTCCCGAGATGGGCCAGGTCTGGAGCGAGGCACATAAGTACGAGCTGTGGTGCCGGGTCGAAACCCTGGTCCTGGAGGCCAACGCCGAGGCCGGGACGGTCCCGGCCGATAGCGTCGGCCCGGTGCGCGCGGCTGCGCCGCCCACGCCGGAGGCAGTAGCCGAGGTGGAGGCGGTCACCGACCACGACGTGATCGCGTTCCTGACCGCATGGGCGGACAACACGTCGCCCCGCAGCGCCGCCGCCTACGTCCACTTCGGGATGACGTCGTCGGACCTGGTGGACACGGCACTGGCCGTACAGCTGGCCGAGGCGACCGACATCCTGCTGGGGAAGTCCGGCGCCCTGGTCGCCGCGTTGCGTGACCATGCGCTGGCGCACCGCGCCACGCTGCGGCCGGGCCGTACCCACGGAATCCACGCCGAGCCCGACGTATGGGGCCACCGCGTGGCGGACTTCGCCTTCGCGGCGGCGCGGGCCCGGGACCGGATCCGCCGGGCCCGGGACGCCGTGGCGGTCGGCAAGCTGTCCGGTCCGGTCGGCAATTACTCCAATATCGCGCCGGAGGTCGAGGCGGCGGTCATGCCGGCGCTCGGTCTGCGGCCGGCCGACGTAGCCACCCAGGTCGTGATGCGGGACGGGATGGCGGAGTGGGTCAGCGCGCTGGCCCTCGCCGCCACGGTGTGCGAGGCGGTGGCGCTGGAGGTGCGGCACGGCCAGCGAACCGAGGTGCGCGAGCTGTCCGAGCCGTTCGGCCGGGGCCAGAAGGGCTCCTCGGCGATGCCGCACAAGAAGAACCCGATCCGGTCGGAGCGGATCTGCGGGCTGGCGCGCCTGGTGCGCGGCTACGTCACGCCGGTAATGGAAGGCGTGCCGCTCTGGCACGAGCGCGACATCTCGCACTCCAGCGTGGAACGGATCGCACTGCCCGACGTAGCGATCACGGTGGACTACCTGCTGCACCTGACCACCGGGCTGGTCAACGGCCTGGTCGTCGACGCCAGGCGGATGCGGGCCAATCTGGACGCCACCGGCGGCCTCATCTACTCGTCGGCGGCGCTGCTCGAACTGGTGGCCTCCGGCATGGCCCGCGAGGACGCCTACGCAGTGGTCCAGGCGGCCGCGATGGAGACCTGGAACGTGGGTATCCCGTTCCGCGACGCACTGCGCAAGGAGGCTGCGGCTCGCGGGCAGTCGATCGACGAGGCGCGGCTGGACGAGGCGTGCCGCCCCGAACGGTACGTGGCACGCCTGGGACCGGTGTTCACCAGACTGGAGGCGCTGGCGTGACGGCAAATCGTGCCAAGCCTGCGCTTCCGGGCAAGCGCGGATGGAATACTGGGCAGCGCACTTGCGTGGGCAGCCCGCCGCGGTTCCGGCCGTCCCCGCTCCCATCCGGAGGGCGCTCTTTCCCCTCTGGCCCCGGCTACGCGCCGGTTTTCATTCACCACCCCTCGACAGGAGTTGCATCCACATGACGATGGGCACTGAGACCCGTTACCGCGTACGGGGCGGAGCGCCGCTGCACGGCACCGTTTTCGTGCAGGGCGCAAAGAACGCCGCGCTCAAGATGATCGCGGCCTCGCTTCTCGCTTCGAAGGGCCGTACGGTCCTGCGGAATGTGCCGCCCATTGAAGATGTACGCCGCGCCGTCGAGCTGGCTCAGGCGGTCGGGGCCATCGTCGAGTTTCACGAGTCGGAGCGGACGCTGGTGGTCGACGCGTCCCGGCTCACCAGCCCCGTGCTGCCCGCCGAGATCGCCCGCCGGTTCCGTAGCTCGGTGCTGTTCGTGCCGCCGCTTCTGCACCGGCTCGGCGAGGCCGTGATCGAGGGCGTCGGCGGCTGCAACCTCGGCAACCGCAACCTCGACTTCCACTACCGCGGCTTCGCCCGGCTCGGTGCCGTGGTTGACGAGGGTGAATCGGTCATCCACATCAAGGTCGGCACGGGCGGCTTGCGCGGGGCTCACCTGTACCTGGACACCCCGTCGCACACCGGCACCGAGAACCTGATCATGGCCGCGTCGCTCGCTCCCGGCACCACGATCATCGACAACGCGGCGCTCGAGCCGGAGGTGCTCGACGTCATCGCCTTCCTCACCAAGATGGGGGCGCGGATCACCGGCGGCGGGACCGGCTTCGTGACCGTGGAAGGGGTCAGCGAGCTGGCGGCGGTCGAGCACACGGTGATGCCGGACCGGATCGACGCGGGCGTCTTCGCCATGGCCGCCGCGATCACCGGCGGTGAGCTGAACCTGGTGGGCGGGTCGCTGGAGCACTTCGGCGTCGTGCGGTGGAAGCTGGAGCAGATGGGTGTGGAGTTCTCCACCCAGGGAGCGGTCCTGCAGGTCCGCCGGCCCAACCCGCTCCGGCCGATCAACGTCATCACCTCCCCGTACCCGGGCTTCGCGACCGACCTCCAGTCACCGATCATGGCGCTCGCCTGCCTGGCCGACGGTTCGAGCTACATCCGCGAGACCATCTTCGACGGCCGCTACACGCTCGTGGGCGAGCTGAACAAGATGGGCGCGAAGGTCGAGGTGGACGGGAGCGCGGCGATCGTGCACGGCCCGAGCACCCTGCGCGGGGCCGAGGTGGTGGCGCACGACCTGCGCACCGGCATCGCCCTGATCCTGGCGGGCCTGATCGCCGAAGGCGAGACGGTGGTGGCGCCGGGGTACCTGATCGACCGCGGCCACGCCTCGATTGCCCAGCGGCTCACCACCCTCGGAGCCGATATCACGGTCGAGCCGGCGACCTCGGCTTGACCCACCCCGACCAGGCAATAACGCCCGCTCGGGGATAGCGGCGTGTCCTAGTTGGCCCCTAGCCGACGATAAACCGGTTTTGGGTTGGACGAAGTGTGATTATTTTCGGCCTCGTTCACCTCTTCACAAATTGAGCAGGATGAGTTACGAAAAGTACTGACCGGCATCTACTCGGAGTGATGAGGCGGCGTGGTTGTGCACGATACGGCGGGCGGTTGGTAACCGAATACGGATGGGGTGAACGTTGAGCGCGCACGTCAGCGGCGACCTTACGGGGTGCCTAGGGTTAACGGTCCACGGGGGAAAAGGCCGATGACCGCCAGGAGGCACCTGCCCAGCGAGCTCATTATCGGCGTCGTGGGGCCATACGATCTGGTGGAACGGATCATGCTGTCCGGCGCCGCGGCGCGGGACGAGGCATTCGGCTCGGTTCCGCCCGCGGCTCCGCCCCCGGGGCAGGCCGCCGGAACTTCATCCGGGCATCCACTGGGCCAGCCGCGGGGGGAGACGGCGGGGCCACCCCGGCCGGAAACCGCGGAGTCCCTCCTGGAGGGGGGCCACAGCCCGGGGGGCCCAGGCGGGCTGGCCTGGCCGCGCGAGGACCCGCGCGGGCTCGTCGGCGGCACGCTGCCACGGCGGCTGATCGCCGCGGCGTACCGGCGTGAGCGGGAAGCGCCGGAAAAGGTCGCCCGGCTCGGCGCCGCGATCGACGTCTGCTTGTTCGCCACCCCTGTGCCGTACGAGTACGCACGGCGCGCCGGGGTTATCTCGGTGCCTTCCACCTACGTGCGGCTCGACGGCGGGGCGCTGTACGCCGCGCTGCTGCGGGCCAGCCGGGTCCACGGGCATGACATCGAGCGGATCAGCGTGGACGTGCTGTCACGGGGCTCGATCGAGGAGGCCTACACCGAAGTGGGCATATCCGCGGACGGTGTGCGGCTGCGCCAGGATCCCGGCAGCAGTCCGGCGGCTCTCGCGGCCTTTCACGAGCGGCTCTGGCGGATGGGCGAAACGTCGGTCGCGCTGACCTGCCTGGAGTCGGTGTCCCGGCGGCTGGCCCGGGCTGGGGTGCCGGTGATCAGCATCCGGCCGACCGACGGGGCCATCCGGATGGCGGTCTGGAACGCGGTCCTGCTCGGCGGGCACCACCGGCTGGAGGCGGCCCAGTTCGCGCTGGTGGTCGTGGAGGTACCGCGGCTGCGGGAGGGAGCCAGGCGGGCCCTGTCCCGGTATTCGCGCGACGAGCTGCGCCTGACGGTGCACCGCTTCCTGATCGGCGAGGCGCAGCGCATCCAGGCGATGGTCATCCAGGCCGACGACCACTCTTTCCTGGTCGCGGCGACGAGAGGATCGCTGGCCGCGGTCACCGGCGACTTCAGCCAGATCCCGTTCGCCGACCGGGCCCGGGCCGACTTCGGTATCACGATCGAGGTGGGAGTCGGGATGGGGCGCACGGCGCAGGAGGCCGAGACGCACGCCCGGACGGCGCTCATCCGGTCCCGGTCCGGTGGTGCGGGCCCCGGCCTGGTGCTGCCCCGGGAAGGCCGGTCGCTGGTACCGTCGCCCCGCCGGGCCACGCAGCACGCGCTGCGCGCGCCCTCGCGGGGGATCGAGACGCTGGCCCGCCTGGCCGGACGGCTCGAGGGGTCGGATACAGCCCTGGTCGTGGACGCCGAAACGGCAGGCCGCCTGCTCGGCGTGACCTCACGGACCGCACGGCGGCTGCTGCGTGGCCTCGTTGACGAGGGGCTGGCCTGGCCGTTGCCGCCCAGCCGGGCCGCGCAGCCGGGCCGTCCCCGCCAGTTCTACCGGCTGATCACCGAGAAACTCGAGGAGATGGAGCCGTCGCGCACCCCCTGAGCACGCCCGGGCGCGGTAGCCCGGCCGTGCCGGGGCAGGGCAACCTGATCAGGCGCGGTGCGGGTACGCCCGGGCCACGGCGAGGAAGATGTCGTTGGCCTCGGGCTCGGCGATCGAGACCCGGGCCCCCTCTCCCCCGAAGGGCCGGACGCTGACTCCGGCCCGGGCGCAGCTCGCCGCGAAGTCCGCGGTCGCCTCGCCCAGCCGCAGCCAGACGAAGTTGGCCTCGGTCGGGGGCACCGTCCAGCCGTCGGCGAGCAGCGCCTCGCGGACCCGGGTCCGTTCCTTGACCGTCGCCTCCACGCGCTCGAGGAGCTCCGCCTCGGCCGCCAGGGAAGCGACCGCCGCGGCCTGCGCGATGCTGTTAACGCTGAACGGCAGCATCGTCTTGCGGACTGCCTGGGCCACCGGGGGGTGAGCGATCATGAACCCGGCCCGGAGGCCGGCCAGCCCGTACGCCTTGGAGAAGGTGCGCAGGACGGCCACATTCGGCCGGTCCCGGTACAGCCGCAGCCCGTCGGGGACGGACTCGTCGCGGATGTACTCCCGGTAGGCCTCGTCCAGGACGACCAGGCAGTCGGGCGGTACGCGATCGAGAAACCCGGTCAGCTCACCGGTGTGCACCACCGTGCCGGTGGGGTTGTTCGGGTTGCACACAAAGATGAGCCTGGTCCGGGCGGTGATCGCGTCGGCCATGGCCGCGAGGTCATGGGTCTCGCCGCGGAGCGGAACGCGCACCGAGGTCGCCGCGGCCAGATCGGCGAGGATGGGGTACGCCTCGAACGACCGCCAGGCGTAGAGGATCTCGGTGCCCGGCTCGCCGGTGGCCTCCAGGAGCTGCTGGGCCACCCCGACGGAGCCGCATCCCAGCGCGACGTGCTCCGGTGGCACGCTGAACCGCTGGGCGATCGCCGCGGTCAGCAGTTCCCCGCCGTTGTCGGGGTAACGGTTGACGCTCTGCGCCGCCTCGGCGATGACCTTGACGACCGACGGCAGCGGGCCGAACGGGCACTCATTGGACGACAGCTTGAACGACCGGCCACCCGCTGCGGTAGCCGTCACGCCCGGCTGGTAGCCGGGCAGGTCCTGGAGAATGCGGCGGAACCGCGGCGATGCTTCACTCACCTGCTCAGTCTCGCATCCCGGTGGCGCCGGCGGGTACCGCCCGCAGCCAGGAGACGGCGGGCCCGGGTTCAGTGAGCGAGGGACAGTTCGACGATCTTCACGACGACCAGGCCGACGGCCACCACGAGGTAGCCGCGCAGCGCCAGCAGGCCGAGACGGCGGCCCGGCGACCACCGCGGGCGCGGCAGCTCGGACAGCGCTGGCATCCGCCAGGTAAGCCGCTCCGCCTGCAGGACCACCCCGGTGTCGAGTTCTTCCTCCGGATCGTCGGGCAGTCCCGCGCGCCGCGCCGAGCGCCGGTGGGCCACCGCCCAGGCGGCCGTCCCCGCCAGCCCGGCCGCCGCGCCGCCGGCGACGAGCGCGGTGAGCTGGCCGCCGCTCAGCGACGGGAACAGCGTCGCGGCGGTGAGCACGAGCGACAGCAGGACCAGGCCGCCGATGATGACCCCGGCGACGGCGTTGAGCCACGGCCGGTTCACCCAGGGGCCGAGCACGTCCCGGTCGTTGCACAGCAGGACGAGGAACACCGCCGCGGACGGCAGCAGCACACCGGCGAGCGCCTGGACTCCCTCCGTGATCAGCCCGAGGGGGGCCCCGGGGATGAGCACGACGGTGGCCGCGACGGCCAGGAAGAACGCGTAGCACCCGTAGAACATGGGCGCGTCCTTGATGCCGCGGTGCAGTGAGTGCCGTGCCCCCGCGATGTCGCCCAGCGCGTACGAGGTGGCGAGCGTCACCGCCGCCGCGCCGATCAGCGATGCGTCCAGCAGGACGAGCGCGAACATCGCGCCGGCGTGGTGCCCGACCGCCCGGCCCAGGCCGGTGGCCACGGCCCCGGCGTCGGTGAAGTGACCGTGCAGGACCGTGCCGCCCAGGCCGGAGGCGGTGATGCCGATCAGCGCGGCGGCCCCGATCACGACGACGAACGAGCCGATCACCGTATCCGCGCGCTCGTAGCCGATCCACCGCGGGGTGATCCGCTTGTCCACGACGTTGGACTGCTGGAAGAAGAGCTGCCACGGTGCCACGGTGGTGCCGACGATCGCGATGACGAGGAGCAGCACGCCCGCGTTCAGCCCGCCGTGGCCCGCGGATCCGGCCGGGAAGCCGGGCAGCAGGAAGTCGTGCGCCATCTGCGCCGGGCGCGGGTGGGTGAGGAAGATGAGCGGCAGCATGAGCACGTTGACGGCGATCAGCACGTACATCCACCGCTCCCAGCGGCGGAAGCTCCCGCTCACGGTGAAGGTGACCAGGACCGCCGCCGCGACCATGACGCTGAGCCAGCGGGGAACGCCGAAGTAGCTCCCGGCGAGTGCGATACCGATGAACTCGGTCACGATCGTGAGCCCGTTCACCAGCACCAGATCGCCGATGGAAAAGGCGGCCCAGAAGCGGCCGAACCGCTCGTGGATGAGCCGGGCGTGCCCGACGCCGGTCACCGCCCCGAGCCTGACCACCATCTCCTGGTTGACGATCAGGACCGGGATGAGGAAGGCGAGGACCCACAGCAGGCGGGTGCCGTAGTCCTGCCCGGCCTGCGCGTAGGTAGCCACGCCGCCGGCGTCATTGTCGCCGACCATCACGATGAGCCCGGGTCCCATGATCGCCAGCAGGTACCGGAGCCGACGCGGCCAGCTCGGTGAGCGGTCGAGGTCCGCCGCCCGTACGGTGCCGAACGCACCCTGGATGTCGCCGACATGCGCCGGGTCCCGCACGGCCGTGCCCGTCGCCGCTCCTGCCTGCCGCAGCGCGCTGCGCCGCTGTGACCAGGATCCGATGCCGAAGCCGAAGAAGTTTGCCATGACGCACGTCCGATCTTTCCCCGGGGGATCTGCCCGCGGGGTATCCGGTGCGCGTATCAGGCATCGCTGACCGAGGAGATCCGGCCGCCGTGCGCCAAGGGCAGTCCGATGGGCTGCGAGGGCATGAAAATGCCGCCGGACGAACGTGGCGGGGCCCGGTCTCAGGCACGGGGAACGGCGCGGTAAGGACAGAAAAAGCGTCAGGTGGCCGCGGTCAGCGCTGCGCGATAGGCGCGAATAGGTGAGGTTCGCTTGAGCTGCAGCTGCAACTATGACTGCCGTCTGGCACGGCCCTCACCTCCTTCGCTCGCGACCATCGGGATGTCCGCCTCGGCGGAGCCCATCACACCATAGCCCGCCGCTCTGCGAGCGGGCAACTTGCCTGAACGTTGGCTGCGCCACACACATTCCTGCTCAGCCTTTGAGGCCGCCGCCGAGCTCGATGGCCTTGACGACCAGCAGGATGACGGAAACCACGAGATAGCCCCGGAGCAGCATCATGGCCAGCCTGGTTCCCGGCGACCAGACCACCGGCTTGAGCAGGGCGAGGGGGGGCATCCGCCATTTCGTGCGCTCCTGTTCCGTCATCGTCGTCCGCGCCGGGACCGGCCGGGTCCGGCCGCTTCGGCGCTGTTTGATCTCCAGCCACAGGCCAGTCCCGCCGCCGCCCACGAGGAGTGCGATGGCCGCTACTACCGCAACCTTGCCGACGTTCAGGTTCGGGAATATCGTGCCGACCACGAGGGTGGCGGACAACGTGAGCAGGACGCCGATGATGATGGCGGCCACGATATTGAGCCAGCGCTTGTTGGCCCAGGGGCCGAGGACTTCCGGGTCGTTGCAGAGCAGCAGCAGGAACACCGAGGCGCTGGGGAGCAGCACCCCAGCCAGTGCCTGGACCGCCGTGGTCAGCAACCCCAGGGGTGCGCCGGGGATGAGGACAATGCCGGCGGCGACGGCGATCATCGCGGTGTAGCTGGCGTAGAAGGGCTTGGCGTCCTTGAACTTGCGGTGCAGCGAATGCTTGATGCCGAACACGTCACCGAACGCGTAGCTGGTGGACAGGGTCACCGCTGAGGCACCGATGATGCTCGCGTCGAGCAGCACGATGGCGAACAGTGCACCGAGCGCGTAGCCGTGAGCCTCCAGCGCGCGCGCTACCCCGAGCGCGTCGCTGAACTTCCCGGCAAGGTTCGTGCCCCGGACCGCGTACACGGCCGCGATTTCGATCGCGATCGCCCCGACCACCACGACGATGGAGCCGAGCGCGGTATCGGCCCGCTCGTAGCCGATGAACCGGGGCGTGATGCGCTTGTCGATAACGTTGGACTGCTGGAAGAACAGCTGCCAGGGGGCCACGGTGGTGCCCACGATCGCGATGATGAGCAAGATCGCGGTCGAGGTGGCGCCGCCCTGGATTCCCGGCACCACGAGGTGGTAGGCGATCGAACCCCAATGCGGTCCCGATAGCAGGGCCAGCGGGTACAGCACCAGGCTGGCCGCGATGAACAGGAAAATCGCCCGTTCCCACCGGGCGAAGCTGCCGCTCGCCGTGATGCCTATCAGCAGGACGGCGGCCACGGGCACCGAGATATAGGGGCTGATGCCGAAGTAGCGCAGCGCGAGGGAGACGCCGATGAACTCGGTGACGATGGTCAGGAAGTTGAGCACGAACAGGTCTCCGACGCTGAAGGCGCCCCAGAACCTGCCGAACCGCTCGATGATCAGCCGGGCGTGGCCGACCCCGGTGACTGCCCCGAGCCTGACCACCATCTCCTGGTTGACGATCAGGACGGGGATCAGCAGCAGCAGCACCCAGAGCAGGCTGTAGCCGTAGTTCTGCCCGGCCTGCGCGTAGGTGGACACCCCGCCCGCGTCGTTGTCCCCCACCATGACGATCAGACCGGGGCCCATGATGGCGAGGAACGTCACCAACCGGCGCCGCAGTCCCCGGCGGCTATCGTCGTCGCCCACCCGGATCCGGCCGAGCGCCCCCTCGATGTCACCGAGGTGCGATTCATCGAGGACGGCGCTCTGCGGGCGCACCAGCTCGGGCCGGCTGAGGCCCGGTGGAACCGGCGGCGGGGCCGGTGACGGAGGAGCAGACGGCGGCGAGGTGGGCGGCGGAGCGGGCGGCGGAGCG
>PLRW01000290.1:18154-30055 GCA_003164955.1 Actinomycetota bacterium | reverse complement strand
TAGTCGATGTCCGCGCGCAGCGTGTGCAGCGGCACACGCCCCTCGCGGTAGAACTCCGAACGCGACATCTCCGCCCCGCCGAGGCGGCCGGAGCACTGCACGCGGATGCCCTTGGCGCCGCCCTTCATCGCGCTCTGCATCGCCTTGCGCATGGCCCGCCGGAAGGAAACCCGGCTGGACAGCTGCTCGGCGACACCCTGCGCGACGAGCTGAGCGTCGATCTCGGGGTTCTTGACCTCAAGGATGTTGAGCTGGATCTGCTTGCTGGTCAGCTTCTCCAGGTCGGTCCGGATGCGGTCCGCCTCGGCGCCGCGGCGACCGATGACGATGCCCGGGCGTGCCGTGTGGATGTCCACCCGGACGCGGTCCCTGGTCCGCTCGATCTCGACCCTGGAGATGCCGGCCCGCTCCATGCCGCGCTGCAGCATGCGGCGGATCGCCACGTCCTCCTTGACGTACTCCTTGTACAGCTTGTCCGCGTACCAGCGGCTGTTGAAGTCGGTGGTGATACCAAGCCGGAACCCATGCGGGTTCACTTTCTGTCCCACTAGCGAGTCCCTCCTTCGGCCTCGTCCGAGACGATCACCGTGATGTGGCTGGTGCGCTTGTTGATCCGGTAGGCGCGACCCTGAGCACGCGGCCGGAACCGCTTGAGCGTCGGCCCCTCGTCGACCCAGGCCCGGCTCACGACGAGCGCGCCGCGTTCGGACCGCCGGTCACCGCCGCCGGCATTGGCGATCGCGCTCGCCAGGACCTTGCCGACCGGGCCGCTGGCGGACTGCGGCGCGAAGGCGAGCACCGCCTGTGCCTGCTCGGCGGGCATCCCGCGGATCAGGTCCACCACACGGCGGGCCTTCCGCGGCGTGACGCGCACGTAGCGCGCCTTTGCCCTCGCTTCCATCAGTATCTCCGTCTCTGCGTCAACAGGATCTAGCGCCGACTGCGCCGATCGTCCTTCACGTGGCTGCGGAACGTCCGCGTGGGCGCGAACTCCCCGAGCTTGTGGCCGACCATCGACTCGGTGATGAACACCGGGATGTGCTTGCGGCCATCGTGGACGGCGATCGTGTGGCCCAGCATGGCCGGGATGATCATCGAACGCCGGGACCACGTCCGGATGACGTTCTTGCTGCCCTTGTCATTTTGCGTCTCGACCTTCTTCATCAGATGGTCGTCGACGAAAGGGCCCTTCTTAAGGCTACGAGGCATCGCGTGTTGCTCCTACCGCTTCTTCCTGCTCCGGCGGCGGCTGATGAGCCGGTCGCTGGGCTTATGGGCCTTCCGGGTGCGCCCTTCGGGCTGACCCCACGGGCTGACCGGATGGCGCCCACCGGAGCTCTTGCCCTCGCCGCCGCCGAGCGGGTGGTCAACCGGGTTCATCGCGACGCCGCGCACGGAGGGGCGCTTGCCCTTCCACCGGTTGCGTCCCGCCTTGCCGAGCTTGATGTTGCCTTGCTCGGAGTTACCGACCTCACCGACCGTGGCCCGGCAGTTCACGTCCACCCGCCGGATCTCGCCCGAGGGCATCCGGAGCTGGGCGTAGCCGCCCTCCTTGGCGAGCAGCTGCACGCCGGACCCGGCCGAGCGGGCGATCTTGGCCCCGCCACCGGGCCGGAGCTCGATGGCGTGCACCACGGTGCCGGTCGGGATGTTGCGCAGCGGCAGGCAGTTACCCGGCTTGATGTCGGCCCCGGCGCCGTTCTCCACCCTGTCCCCCTGGGACAGGCCCTGGGGAGCGATGATGTAGCGCTTCTCGCCGTCGAGGTAGTGCAGCAGCGCGATGCGGGCGGTCCGGTTCGGGTCGTACTCGATGTGCGCGACCTTGGCCGGCACACCGTCCTTGTCGTGCCGCCGGAAGTCGATCAGCCGGTAGGCGCGCTTGTGGCCGCCACCCTGGTGCCGTGTGGTGATCCGGCCGTGCACATTCCGGCCACCGTGCGAATGCAGCGGCCGCACCAGCGACTTCTCCGGCTCGTCCCTGGTGATCTCGGAAAAGTCGGAGCCGCTGGCACCGCGCCGGCCCGGCGTGGTCGGCTTGTATTTACGGATAGCCATGAGTGCTCAAATCTCCTGTATCGTGCCTGCCGCTAGTGGACCGGGCCGCCGAAAATATCGATCCGGTCGCCCTCGGCGAGGGTGACGATCGCCCGCTTGGTGTCCGGCCGCTTACCCCAGCCGACCTTGGTACGACGGCGCTTGCCCCGCCGGTTGGCGGTATTGACGCCGGTCACCTTGACGCCGAAGACTTCCTCGACCGCCAGGCGAACCTGCGTCTTGTTAGCGTCCGGCGCCACGATGAACGTGTACTTCCCCTCATCGAGCAGCCCGTAGCTCTTCTCCGAGATCACCGGCCGGAAGAGGATGTCCCTGGGATTGTCGGTGCCCTTCACTGGGCTGCCTCCTCGCTCGCCGTCGCACTGCCCCGGCCGACGAACGCCTGCAGCGCCTCGGCGGTGAAGACCACGTGGTCGGCGGCCAGCACGTCGTAGGTGTTCAGCTGAGTATCGGCGAGGACACGCACGCCCGCGGCGTTGCGCAGGCTCTTCCAGGTCAGCTCGTCATCGCGGCGCGCGACGACCAGCACGGCGGTGCCGCGGGCGGAACCCGTGGCCGAGCCCAGCACGGCGAGCGCGTCCTTCGTCCTGGGCGCACTGCCGTCGACGAATCCGCTCACCACCTGCACGCGGCCGTGCCGCGCCCGGTCGGAGAGGGCGCCGCGAAGGGCGGCCGCCTTCATCTTCTTGGGCGTCCGCTGCACGTAGGAACGCGGCTGCGGGCCGTGGACCGTGCCACCGCCGGCGTACTGCGGAGCGCGGAGCGAACCCTGCCGCGCCCGGCCCGTGCCCTTCTGGCGGTACGGCTTCTTGCCGCCGCCGCGGACCTCGCCGCGCGTCTTGGTCGAATGCGTACCCTGCCGGGCCGCGGCGAGCTGCGCCACCACGACCTGGTGCATCAGCGGGATGTTGACCTTGGCGTCGAAGATCTCGTCGGGCAGCTCGGCGGTTTCGCTCGTGCTGCCGGACGGTCCGACGATGCTGACGGCGGCCATCAGGCCTCCTTCGCGACGGGCGCCTTGGCGGCACTGCGGACCAGGATGAGGCCGCCCGCGGATCCCGGCACCGCTCCCTTGATCAGGAGCAGCCCGCGGTCCGTGTCGACCGAGTGGACCGTGAGGCTCTGCACGGTGGTCCGGACGGCGCCCATGCGGCCCGCCATCCGCACCCCCTTGAAGACCCGCCCGGGGGTGGCACAGGCGCCGATGGAGCCGGGCGAGCGGTGCTTGCGCTGGGTGCCGTGCGAGGAGCTCAGGCCCTTGAAGCCGTGCCGCTTCATGACACCGGCCGTGCCCTTGCCCTTGCTGGTACCAGTGGCGTCGACGAGCTGCCCGGCCGCGAAGACCTCGGCCGTGACCTCCTGCCCGACCTGGTACTCGGACGCGTCGTCCGTGCGCAGCTCGGCGAGATACCGGCGCGGCGTCACACCTGCCTGGGCGAAGACGCCCGTGGCCGGCTTGTTCACCTTGCGCGGGTCGATCTCGCCGTAGCCGAACTGCACAGCGGAGTAGCCGTCACGGTCCGGCGTGCGCACGGCGGTGACGACGCACGGGCCGGCCTTGACGACGGTAACGGGCGTCACCTGCCCGCTGTCGTCGAAGACCTGGGTCATACCGAGCTTGGTGCCCAGGATGCCTTTCATCTGTGTGGCCATGTCGGTGCGTTCCTCAGAGCTTGATCTCGATGTCGACGCCGGCCGGCAGGTCGAGACGCATCAGCGAGTCGACCGTCTTGGGCGTCGGATCGATGATGTCGATCAGCCGCTTGTGCGTCCGCATCTCGAAGTGCTCGCGTGAGTCCTTGTACTTATGCGGTGAGCGGATGACGCAGTACACGTTCTTCTCGGTAGGCAGCGGCACAGGGCCCGCGACGCGCGCGCCAGTCCTGGTCACCGTGTCGACGATCTTGCGCGCCGAGTTATCGATGACCTCGTGGTCATATGCCTTGAGCCGGATGCGGATCTTCTGTCCCGCCATTGGCCTTTTCCTGTTCCTTCGCTTCGGTGGTGCCGATGCCGCTATGCCTGGCTTACCGGTCCCGGGATCAGCCCGGGCGCCGGCACTGTACGGCGGCCGGGCCGGAGAGGCCCGGCCGCCGTACAGCCGCTACTTGAGAATCTTCGCGACCCGGCCGGCGCCGACGGTACGGCCGCCTTCCCGGATCGCGAAGCGCAGTCCTTCCTCCATGGCGATGGGCTGAATCAGCTCAACGTGCATGTCGGTCCGGTCGCCCGGCATCACCATCTCCGTGCCCTCAGGCAGGGTGACAACGCCGGTCACGTCCGTGGTCCGGAAGTAGAACTGCGGACGGTAGTTGTTAAAGAACGGCGTGTGCCGTCCGCCCTCGTCCTTGGACAGGATGTAGACCGAGCCCTCGAACGACGTGTGCGGGGTGTTGGTGCCCGGCTTGATCACGACCTGGCCGCGCTCCACGTCCTCGCGCTTGATGCCGCGGAGCAGCAGACCCACGTTGTCGCCTGCCTGGCCCTCGTCGAGGATCTTGCGGAACATCTCCACGCCGGTGACGGTGGTCGTCTGCGGCTTCTCCTTGATGCCGATGATGTCCACGGTCTCACCGGTCTTGATGACACCGCGCTCCACCCGGCCGGTCACCACGGTGCCGCGGCCGGTGATGGAGAAGACGTCCTCCACGGGCATCAGGAACGGCTTTTCGATCTCGCGCACGGGCTGCGGGATGCTCTCGTCGCACGCGGCGAGCAGCTCCGCGACCTTCTCGCCCCACTCGGCGTCGCCCTCAAGCGCCTTGAGTGCGGACACCCGGACCACCGGGACGTCGTCGCCGGGGAACTCGTACTCGGTGAGCAGGTCGCGGACCTCGAGCTCGACGAGCTCGAGGATCTCCTCGTCATCGACCATGTCCGCCTTGTTGAGCGCCACGACGATGTAAGGCACGCCGACCTGGCGGGCGAGCAGCACGTGCTCACGCGTCTGCGGCATCGGGCCGTCGGTGGCGGCCACGACGAGGATCGCCCCGTCCATCTGGGCCGCACCCGTGATCATGTTCTTGATGTAATCGGCGTGACCGGGGCAGTCCACGTGAGCGTAGTGGCGCTTCTCGGTCTGGTACTCGACGTGCGAGATCGAGATGGTGATCCCGCGCTCCTTCTCTTCCTTCGCGTTATCGATCTGGTCGAAGGGCGTGAAGGGATTGAGGTCGGGGAACTTGTCGTGCAGCACCCGGGTGATCGCCGCGGTCAGGGTGGTCTTACCGTGGTCGATGTGCCCAATGGTGCCGATGTTTACGTGCGGCTTGGTCCGCTGGAACTTGGCCTTCGCCACTGGTATCTCCTCGTTGCGATCCGCCCCACCGCAGTGGGGCCAGGCGCTCCATCGGGCGCCGTGATTTCCTTACGTTTCCTTCTGCCTACTCGCCGCGGGCTTTGGCGATACTCTCCCTAGCGATTGACACCGGGCAGCACCTCGCCATCATTCACCCCGTGCCTTCGCGATGATTTCCTTAGCGATGCTGGGCGGGACCTCGGCATACGAATCGAACTGCATGCTGTAGTCCGCCCGGCCCTGAGTACGGCTCCGCAGATCACCTACGTAGCCGAACATCTCCGACAGCGGCACGTGAGCCCTGATGACCCGGCCCGCGGAGCGTTCCTCCATTGCCTGGATCTGGCCACGCCGGCTGTTGAGATCCCCGATGACGTCACCCATGTAGTCATCGGGAGTCCTGACCTCGACCGCCATGATCGGCTCGAGCAGCACCGGGTTGGCCTGCGCTGCCGCCTTCTTGAAGGCCATCGAGCCCGCGATCTTGAAGGCAAGCTCAGAGGAGTCCACCTCGTGGTAGGCACCGTCGGTGAGCGTGACCTTCAGGTCGACCATCGGGTAGCCAGCCAGCACGCCGAACTCGGCCGCCTCCTGGCACCCCGCGTCGACCGAGGGAATGTACTCGCGCGGGATCCGGCCGCCGGTCACCTTGTTCTCGAACTCGTAACCGCCGCCGTCACCGCCGGTCGGCTCCAGGTTGATGACCACCCGGGCGAACTGGCCGGAACCGCCGGTCTGCTTCTTATGCGTGTAACCGATCTTCTCGGCCTTCTTCCGCACGGTCTCCCGGTAGGCGACCTGCGGACGGCCGATATTGGCCTCGACCCTGAACTCGCGCCGCATCCGGTCAACCAGCACCTCGAGGTGCAGCTCGCCCATGCCCGCGATGATGGTCTGGCCGGTTTCCTCGTCGGTCCGCACCTGGAAGGTGGGATCCTCCTCGGCCAGGCGCTGGATCGCGGTGCCGAGCCTCTCCTGGTCGCTCTTGGTCTTCGGCTCGACCGCCACGTGGATCACCGGCGCCGGGAACGTCATCGACTCCAGGACCACCGGCTTGGCCGGGTCGCAGAGCGTGTCGCCCGTGCTCGTGTCCTTCAGCCCCATCACGGCGACGATCTGGCCAGCCACCGCGATGTTGCGCTCCTCGCGCTTGTTCGCGTGCATCTGGTAGATCTTGCCGATCCGCTCCTTGCGGCCCTTGATCACGTTCAGCACGCTGCTGCCGGTCTCCACCGTCCCGGAGTACAACCGGATATAGGTGAGCTTGCCCAGGTGCTGGTCGGACATGATCTTGAACGCCAGCGCCGCGAACGGCTCCTCGGGGTCGGGGTGCCGCTCAACCAGGGTGTCCTCGTCGCCCGCGGCGTGGCCCTGGATGGCCGGGATGTCGAGCGGGCTGGGCAGGAAGTCCACGATCGAGTCGAGCATCGGCTGGATGCCCTTGTTCTTGAACGCGGTCCCGCACAGCACCGGGGTCGCGCCGCCGGCGATGGTGACCCGCCGGATGGCGGCCACGAGCTGCTCCTCGGTGGGCTCGGTGCCCTCCAGGTACAGCTCCATCATCTGCTCGTCGTTCTCGGCGACGGCCTCCAGCAGCCGGTCGCGCCACTCGCGCGCGGCGTCGGCGTGGTCGTCGGGAATCCCCACGATGTCGTACTTGTCGCCCTTGCCCTCGCTCTGCCACAGCAGAGCCCGCATCCGGATGAGGTCGATGACCCCGCGGAAGTCGGCCTCGACGCCCCACGGCAGCTGAACGACCATGGGCTGCGCGCCCAGCCGGTCCACGATCATGTCCACGCAGCGGTGGAACTCCGCGCCGACCCGGTCCATCTTGTTGACGAAACAGATCCGCGGCACGTTGTAGCGGTCAGCCTGCCGCCAGACGGTCTCCGACTGCGGCTCGACGCCCGCCACGGCGTCGAAGACGGCGACCGCGCCGTCGAGTACGCGAAGGGAACGCTCGACCTCGACGGTGAAGTCGACGTGCCCGGGGGTGTCGATGATGTTGATGGTGTGGTCGCGCCACGTCGTGGTCGTGGCCGCGGAGGTAATCGTGATCCCCCGCTCCTGCTCCTGCTCCATCCAGTCCATGGTGGCGGCGCCCTCATGGACCTCACCAAGCTTGTAGTTGATACCGGTGTAAAAGAGAATCCGCTCGGTCGTCGTCGTCTTGCCCGCGTCGATATGGGCCATGATCCCGATGTTGCGGACCTTGGCGAGATCAACGGCCGTCTTGGTGGCCACGCTAGTTGCCCTCGTTCCCTAAACTTGAATATTCACCAGCGGTAGTGGGCGAACGCCTTGTTCGATTCGGCCATCTTGTGGGTGTCCTCGCGGCGCTTCACGCTCGCGCCCAGGCCGTTGCTCGCATCCAGGAGCTCGTTCATCAGCCGCTCCGTCATGGTCTTCTCGCGGCGCGCCCGTGCGTACTGCACGATCCAGCGCAGCGCGAGCGTGGTGCTGCGCGAAGCGCGCACCTCGACCGGGACCTGGTAGGTCGCACCGCCGACGCGGCGGCTGCGAACCTCCAGCGTCGGCTTGACGTTGTCGAGCGCACGCTTCAGCGTGACCACGGGGTCGTTGCCCGACTTGTCCCGGCAGCCTTCCAGGGCGCCGTAGACGACGCGCTCCGCGAGCGAGCGCTTGCCGTCCCTCAGCACCTTGTTGGCCAGCGCGGTCACGAGCGGCGAGCCGTAGACCGGATCGGTGACGAGCTGCCGCTTCGTCGCTGGGCCCTTACGCGGCATGTCAGCTCTTCTCCTTCTTCGCGCCGTAGCGGCTACGTGCCTGCTTGCGGTTGCGGACACCCTGGGTGTCGAGCGAACCGCGAATGATCTTGTACCGGACACCGGGCAGGTCGCGCACGCGGCCGCCGCGGACGAGCACGATGGAGTGCTCCTGCAGGTTGTGCCCGACCCCGGGGATGTAGGCGGTGACCTCGATCTGGCTGGTCAGCCGGACACGCGCCACCTTGCGCAGCGCCGAGTTCGGCTTCTTCGGCGTGGTCGTGTAGACACGCGTGCACACGCCGCGACGCTGGGGGCTTCCCTTCAGCGCCGGGGTCTTGGTCTTCGCCACCTTCTCCTGGCGGCCCTTCCGGACAAGCTGCTGGATCGTGGGCACCGAGTCTCCGTCTTCCCTTTATCTTCCCTGGCGCACCAGGGCGCTTTGCCTTCGCGCCGGGGCGCGTCTCTTCCTGCCAGTCCGCGCGGCCAATCCGCGTCCTTTAGACGCGGCTCGCCTGCGGTTTTATATCCCGCCCCGACCCACGTGGTCGGGTGTGTCGCCGACCCCAGGGCGCGCCCGGCCCATTACGAGCCGGCGTTAGTCGGGGAGTAAGCAAGCGGTCAGGGCTATCCGGCTGCACCCGGCCCTCAAGGGCTCCGGGCTCGCTGCCGTCCCGCCTGCTGACACGCATACGCGCCCGCCTTGTTACGGGCGCGAAGACACAGGTTACCCAGGCCAGGCCCTACTGGTCAAAACGAAAGGCCCGGCACCAGATCCCTTGTGCCTCAGACAGTGTACACAACACAGGGACCGGCCATTGTATTTCCAGTATTGGCCCGGGGGGCGACCCCCCGGAACCCCCCGCTGCGCTGTGCTGGCCCGGGGGGGCGACCNNTGCGCTCCGCGCCCGCGCGGTGGTAACTCGCCGACACACCGGCCACTCGCCGGGCCTAAAGGCCCGGCTCGCTGGGCCGGTTACGAGCGCCTCACCGTAGGACCGCTGTGGTACTCGCCGATAGCACCGGCCGCTCACCCAGGCCTTCGGCCTGGGGTCGCTGGGCCGGTAACGATTCGCCTCGCCGTAAGGTGCTGGCTCAGGGGGACGACCCCCTGGAACCCCCGCTGCGCTCCGCGCCCCGCGGCGGTACATCGCCGACACACCGGCCGCTCGCCCGGGCCTGACGGCCCGGGCTCGTTGGGCCGGTACGCGAAAGGCTCCCAGGGGTGCCGGGAGCCTTTCGCGCTTCTTGCCGGGGGTTACCGGTTGTAGGTGCCGAAGTCGTACTCCTCGAGCGGGACGGCCTCGCCGGAGCCCTGGCCGCCGAAGGCGTACGCATCCTGGTCGGCGTAGGAACCGGCCGGGTAGGCCGATGAACGCGCGTCCTCGGTCGGCTCGACCTTGACGTTCCGGTAGACCTGCATACCGGTACCGGCCGGGATGAGCTTGCCGATGATCACGTTCTCCTTCAGGCCGAGCAGCGAGTCCGACTTGGCGTGGATCGCCGCGTCGGTGAGCACCCGCGTCGTCTCCTGGAAGGAGGCCGCCGACAGCCACGACTCCGTGGCCAGCGACGCCTTGGTGATCCCCATCAGGACCGGACGGCCGGCCGCGGGAGTCCCGCTCTCGCCGACCACCGCGCGGTTCAGCGCCTCGAACCGGGGGCGCTCGACGAGCTCGCCCGGCAGCAGGTCGGTGTCGCCGGACTCCAGCACGTTCACCCGCTTGAGCATCTGGCGGATGATAATCTCGATGTGCTTGTCGTGGATCGAGACACCCTGCGACCGGTACACCTCCTGGACCTCGTGGACCAGGTGCAGCTGCACCGCCCGCGAGCCCAGGATCCGGAGCACCTCGTGCGGGTTCACCGCGCCGAAGACGAGCTGCTGCCCGACGGACACCCGCTCCCCATCGGACACGAGCAGCCGGGAGCGCATGCTGACCTGGTAGGCGATCTCCTCCGAGCCGTCATCCGGCACGACGATGATCTTCCGGGCCTTCTCCGTCTCCTCGATCTTGACCCGGCCCTCCACCTCGCTGATCGGTGCGAGCCCCTTGGGGATGCGCGCCTCGAACAGCTCCTGGATTCGCGGCAGGCCGTGGGTGATGTCCTGGCCTGCCACACCACCGGTGTGGAACGTCCGCATCGTCAGCTGCGTACCGGGCTCACCGATCGACTGGGCGGCGACGATACCGACGGCCTCGCCGACGTCCACGCGCTTGCCGGTGGCCAGTGAGCGGCCGTAGCACTTGGCGCAGATACCGGCCTTGGCCTCGCACGTCATCGCGCTGAACGTCCGGACGCCATCCACTCCGGCCCCGACCAGGCGGTCGATCATGGTCTCGGTGGTGTCGTCGTTGACCGTGGCGATGGTGGTGCCGTCGGACTCGACGGACTCGGCGATCGTCCGGCCGGTGCCGGTGTTCTCGATGTTCGGCAGCTTGCGCAGGTTGCCCTGGGCGTCCCGGTCGGCGATCTTCATCACGATCGACCGGTCGGTGCCGCAGTCCTCCTCGCGGACGATGACGTCCTGCGCCACGTCCACCAGGCGCCGGGTGAGGTACCCGGAGTCGGCGGTCCGCAGCGCGGTGTCCGCCAGGCCCTTGCGCGCGCCGTGCGTGGAGATGAAGTACTCCAGCACGGACAGCCCTTCCCGGAAGCTCGACTTGATCGGCCGCGGGATGGTCTCGCCCTTGGGGTTGGAGACCAGGCCTCGCATGCCGGCGATCTGCCGGACCTGCATCATGTTGCCCCGGGCACCGGAGTTGACCATCATCCAGACCGGGTTGGTCGCGGGGAAGGCCTCCTCCATGTCCTTGGCCACGTCGGCCGTCGCGTGCGTCCAGATCTCGATGAGCTCCTGACGGCGCTCGTCGTCGGTGATCAGGCCGCGCTCGTACTCACGCTGCACCTTGTCGGCGCGGCGCTCGTAGTCCTCCAGGATGTGCTGCTTGTTCGGCGGGGCGACGACATCCTCGATGCCGATCGTCACGCCGGACCGCGTGGCCCAGTAGAACCCGGCGTCCTTGAGCGCGTCGAGCGCCGTGGCCACCTGGACCTTCGGGTAGCGCTCGGCGAGCTCGTTGATGATCACCGAGAGCTGCTTCTTGCCGACCTCGTAGTTGATGTACGGGAAGGCGGCGGGCAGCGTCTCGTTGAAGATCGTCCGGCCCAGCGTGGTGGACAAGCGGAACGGCTCACCCGGGACCCAGTCCTCCGGCATCGCCTGACCGCGGGGCGGCGTGACGTTCTCCAGCCGGATCTCGATCCGCGCCTGCAGATCGAGCTCGTGGCGGTCGTAGGCCATGACGGCCTCCGACGTCGACGCGAAGCTGCGCCCGGCGCCGGGGGCGCCCTCCGCCTCCTGCGTCAGGCAGAACAGCCCGATGATCATGTCCTGGGTCGGCATGGTCACCGGCTTGCCGTCGGCCGGCTTGAGGATGTTGTTGGTGGACAGCATCAGGATCCGCGCCTCGGCCTGCGCCTCCGCCGACAGCGGCAGGTGCACGGCCATCTGGTCCCCGTCGAAGTCCGCGTTGAACGCGGTGCAGACGAGCGGGTGGATCTGGATGGCCTTGCCCTCGACCAGNNACCGGGTGCTCGGTGATGACCTCCTCGAGCACGTCCCAGACGACCGGCCGCGCGCGCTCCACCATCCGCTTGGCGGACTTGATGTTCTGCGCGTGGTTCAGGTCGACCAGCCGCTTCATGACGAACGGCTTGAACAGCTCGAGCGCCATCTGCTTGGGCAGGCCGCACTGGTGCAGCTTGAGCTGCGGGCCGACCACGATGACGCTACGGCCGGAGTAGTCGACGCGCTTG
>PLRW01000290.1:0-18121 GCA_003164955.1 Actinomycetota bacterium | reverse complement strand
TGTTCCGGTTGATGACCCGGCGGTACAGGTCGTTCAGGTCCGAGGTGGCGAACCGGCCACCGTCGAGCTGGACCATCGGCCGCAGGTCCGGCGGGATCACCGGGATGCAGTCGAGGACCATGCCCATCGGGCTGTTCCGGGTGTTCAGGAACGCGGACACGACCTTGAGCCGCTTCAGCGCGCGGGCCTTCTTCTGGCCCTTGCCGCTGCGGATCGTCTCGCGCAGCGACGCGGCCTCCGCGTCGAGGTCGAAGGTGCCCAGCCGGTCCTGGATCGCCTGGGCGCCCATGCCGCCGCGGAAGTAGCGGCCGAAACGGTCGCGCATCTCCCGGTACAGCATCTCGTCGCCCTCGAGGTCCTGGACCTTGAGGCCCTTGAACCTGCTCCACACCTCGTCGAGCCGGTCGATTTCCTTGCCCGCGCGGTCACGGAGCTGCTTGCACTCGCGGTCGCAGCTCTCCCGCACCTTGCGGCGCGCGTCACCCTTGGCCCCGGCGGCCTCCAGCTCGGCCAGGTCGGACTCGAGCTTGGACTGCCGCGCCTCGATGTCGGCGTCCCGGCGCTGCTCGATCTGGCTGCGCTCGACGGAGATCTTCGCCTCCAGCGACGGCAGGTCGCGCGCCCGGGCCTCGTCATCAACCCACGTGATCATATACGCGGCGAAGTAGATGACCTTCTCCAGGTCCTTCGGCGCGAGGTCAAGGAGGTAGCCGAGGCGGCTCGGCACGCCCTTGAAATACCAGATGTGGGTCACCGGCGCGGCCAGCTCAATGTGGCCCATCCGCTCACGCCGGACCTTGGCGCGGGTAACCTCCACGCCACAGCGCTCACAAATGATGCCCTTGAACCGGACTCGCTTGTACTTACCGCAGTAGCACTCCCAGTCCCGGGTCGGACCGAAGATCTTCTCGCAGAAGAGCCCGTCCTTTTCCGGCTTGAGGGTGCGGTAGTTGATGGTCTCCGGCTTCTTCACCTCACCGTGAGACCACTGCCTGATGTCTTCCGCCGTGGCGAGGCCAATACGTAGGTCGTCGAAGAAGTTGACGTCCAGCACTTGCACTTCCCCTGGGTAGATCCGGATTAAGAGTGCGGTCGGGCAGCCCCGGCGTACGGGGCTGCCCAGGTGCACTCAGACCTCTTCAACGCTGCTTGGCTCACGCCGTGACAGGTCGATGCCGAGTTCCTCGGCTGCGCGGAACACGTCCTCGTCGGTGTCCCGCATCTCAATCGCCGCGCCGTCGCTCGACAGCACCTCCACGTTGAGGCAGAGCGACTGCATTTCCTTGATGAGGACCTTGAAGGATTCAGGGATCCCTGGCTCGGGCACATTCTCGCCCTTGACGATCGCCTCGTATACCTTCACGCGGCCGAGCACGTCGTCGGACTTGATCGTCAGCAGTTCCTGCAGCGCGTAGGCGGCACCGTAGGCCTCCAGCGCCCAGACCTCCATCTCACCGAACCGCTGCCCGCCGAACTGCGCCTTACCGCCCAGCGGCTGCTGGGTGATCATCGAGTACGGGCCGGTCGAGCGAGCGTGGATCTTGTCGTCGACCAAGTGCAGCAGCTTGAGGATGTAGATGTAGCCCACCGCGATCGGGTCCTTGAAGGGCTCACCGGTACGGCCGTCGAACAGCCGCGCCTTGCCGCTCTCGCCGACCAGCTGCTCGCCGTCCCGGTTCGGCAGGGTGCTGCCGAGCAGGCCGGTGATCTCCTCCTCGCGGGCGCCGTCGAACACCGGCGTGGCCACGGGCGTACCCGGCACGGCGCTGTCGACCCCGACGGAGCGCAGCCGCGTCTTCCACTGCTCGTCACCGGTGTCAACCTGCCAGCCGGTCTTGGCCACCCAGCCGAGGTGCGTCTCGAGGACCTGGCCGACGTTCATACGGCCCGGCACACCGAGCGGGTTGAGCACGATGTCCACCGGTGTGCCGTCCTCGAGGAACGGCATGTCCTCCACCGGGTTGATCTTCGCGATCACGCCCTTGTTGCCGTGCCGGCCCGCGAGCTTGTCGCCGTTGGTGATCTTGCGCTTCTGCGCGACGTACACCCGGACCAGCTCATTCACGCCAGGAGGCAGCTCGTCGCCGTCCTCGCGGGTGAACACCCGGACGCCGATGATCTTGCCCTCTTCACCGTGCGGCACCTTCAGCGAGGTGTCGCGCACCTCGCGCGCCTTCTCGCCGAAGATCGCGCGGAGCAGGCGCTCCTCGGGGGTCAGCTCGGTCTCGCCCTTGGGGGTCACCTTGCCGACGAGGATGTCGCCGTTGACGACCTCCGCGCCGATCCGGATGATGCCCCGGTCGTCGAGGTCCGCGAGGACCTCCTCCGACACGTTCGGGATGTCACGGGTGATCTCCTCGGGACCCAGCTTGGTGTCCCGCGCGTCGACCTCGTGCTCCTCGATGTGGATGGAGGAGAGCACGTCGTCCTGCACCAGTCGCTGGGACAGGATGATCGCGTCCTCGTAGTTGTGGCCCTCCCACGGCATGAACGCCACGAGCAGGTTCTTGCCCAGCGCCATCTCACCGTTGTCGGTGCACGGCCCGTCCGCCAGGACCTGGCCCTCGTGGACCCGGACGCCCTCTTCCACGATGGGCTTCTGGTTGAAGCAGGTGCCCTGGTTGGACCGGCGGAACTTGGAGACCAGGTAGGTCTTCCGGGTGCCGTCGTCGTGCATGACCGTGACGAAGTCGGCGCAGACCTCCTCGACCACGCCCGCCTGCTCGGCGACGATGACGTCACCGGCGTCGACCGCGGCCCGGTACTCCATGCCCGTGCCGACCAGCGGAGCCTCGCTGCGCAGCAGCGGGACGGACTGGCGCTGCATGTTCGAGCCCATCAGCGCACGGTTGGCGTCGTCGTGCTCGAGGAACGGGATCATGGCCGTGGCCACCGACACCATCTGGCGCGCGGAGACGTCCATGTAGTCGACGTCGTCCGGGCGGATGAGGTCGACCTCGCCGCCCTTCCGGCGGACCAGAACGCGATCCTCGGCGAACGACCCGTCGTCCGTGAGCGGGGTGTTCGCCTGCGCGATGACGTGCCGGTCTTCCTCGTCAGCGGTCAGGTAGTCGATCTGGTCGGTCACCTTGCCGTTGCGGATCTTCCGGTAGGGCGTCTCCACGAAGCCGAACGCGTTGACCCTCGCGTACGAGGACAGCGAGCCGATCAGGCCGATGTTCGGACCTTCCGGCGTCTCGATCGGGCACATCCGGCCGTAGTGCGACGGGTGCACGTCACGGACCTCGAACCCAGCCCGCTCACGGGACAGGCCGCCCGGGCCCAGCGCCGACAGGCGGCGCTTGTGGGTCAGTCCGGCCAGCGGGTTCGTCTGGTCCATGAACTGGGAGAGCTGGCTGGTGCCGAAGAACTCCTTGATGGACGCCACGACCGGCCGGATGTTGATCAGGGTCTGCGGCGTGATCGCCTCGACGTCCTGCGTCGTCATCCGCTCCCGGACCACGCGCTCCATCCGCGCCAGGCCCAGCCGGACCTGGTTCTGGATCAGCTCGCCGACCGTGCGCAGCCGCCGGTTGCCGAAGTGGTCGATGTCGTCGGTCTCCAGCGGGATGGTGCCCGTGCCGACCTTCATCTCCTCCTCGCCGGCGTGCAGCCGGACGAGGTACTCGATGGTGGAGACGACGTCGTCCTCGGTCAGCGTGCCCTTCCGCAGCTCGACGTCGAGGCCGAGCTTCCGGTTGAGCTTGTACCGGCCCACCTTGGCCAGGTCGTAGCGCTTGGAGTTGAAGTACAGGTTCTCCAGCAGCGCCTGCGCCGACTCGCGGGTCGGCGGCTCACCCGGCCGCAGCTTGCGGTAGATGTCCAGCAGCGCGTCGTCCTGGCCGGTGGTGTGGTCCTTCTCCAGAGTGGCGCGCATCGACTCGTAGGCGCCGAAACGCTCGAGGATGCGGGCGTCGTCCCAGCCGAGCGCCTTGAGCAGGACGGTGACGCTCTGCTTGCGCTTGCGGTCGATGCGGACGCCGACGGCATCCCGCTTGTCGATCTCGAACTCCAGCCAGGCCCCACGGGACGGGATCACCTTGCAGCTGTAGATGTCCTTGTCTGAGGTCTTGTCCACCTGACGGTCGAAGTAGACACCCGGCGAACGGACGAGCTGCGAGACCACCACGCGCTCGGTGCCGTTGATGATGAACGTGCCCTTGGCGGACATCAGGGGGAAGTCCCCCATGAAGACCGTCTGGCTCTTGATCTCACCGGTGGTGTTGTTGATGAACTCCGCCGTCACGAACATGGGGGCGGAGTACGTCATGTCCTTGTCCTTGCACTCCTCCGAGGAGTACTTGGGCGGCTCGAACCGATGG
Source organism: Actinomycetota bacterium (assembly GCA_003164955.1). GTDB lineage: Bacteria > Actinomycetota > Actinomycetes > Streptosporangiales > Streptosporangiaceae > Bog-532. The sequence continues at coordinate 13,799 of PLRW01000290.1, read as the reverse complement.
TCACGGAACGAGAGGGACATGGTTCCCGAGAAGTCTTCGATGGGGCTAATTTCCTCGAAGATCTCCTCGAGCCCGGACTGCTCAGGGACATCCTTGCGCCCTGCCGCCTTGGCGGCCTCCACACGGGACTTCCACTTGTCATTGCCCAGCAGCCAGTCGAACGACTCGGTCTGGAGGGCCAGCAGATCCGGAACCATGAGCGGTTCCTGGATACGAGCAAAAGAGACGCGGCGAGAATCATGAGCGGAGGCGCTGCGCGATGCTGCCAACAGGGATCCTTCCGAACTTGTGGCGGACCTATCACCGCACGCACGCCAAACGCCCCGCGGCTTAGCCGCCTGGGAGCGAGGATACCGAGGACGTTAGAGTGCAGCGCAAATGAGCAGTGTAGCCTGAGGCCACACCGCTAGTCAACTATACGCCACTTTCAGGATCACGACTGCTCCGCAGCATTGCTCGTCTGCGCCCAAACGTCAAGCCTCAACCCGTCAGATCGGTTGACTTCATGTCGTGACAGATGCCACACAAACTTGAACGTGTGAGCGGGTGCTAGCAGGGTATACCTCTTGATTCACCATCAGCTGAGGCGCATCTCGGCGCCAGGGCCAACCGGGCGGGCCCAGGCCGGGCCGGTTGAGAAGATCTACGGAACAGACGCGAAACCGTTATGTGGCTTCTAGCCGCCTAGCACAACCAGCCGGTATACGCAAACATTCCAAGCCTTGGAAAATTTATTTCCCGGCCCGCGGCGCGCCCGGGCGCGGGCGCTGCCGGGGCAGCGGGACCGAGCGCGAGATGGTCACGGGGACACGAGCCCTGCCGCGAGCACTGGCCGGCGCGGGTTACGGCGAGGCGCTCATACCGGCCCGACGAACCGGGCCTTGTGCCCGGTGAATGTCGGCGAGCACCCGCGCCGGTTACGGCGAGGCGATCGCTACCGGCCCAGCGACCCCAGGCCGGAGGCCCGGGTGAGCGGCCGGTGTGTCGGCGATGTACCGCCGCGGGGCGCGGAGCGCAGCGGGGGTTCCAGGGGGTCGTCCCCCTGGGCCAGCACGGTTACGGCGAGGCGATCGCTACCNNCCCCCCCCCGGGTTATACAGCGAACACGGCGCGGGCCGACGTGGGCCGGCCCGCGCCGCGGTGAGCTCCGGGTGTCCCGGGGCGGGGGTGTTACTTGACGGTGACGGTGGCGCCAGCGCCCTCGAGGGCCGCCTTCGCCTTCTCCGCCGCCTCCTTGTTGACGTTCTCAAGCACAATCTTGGGAGCGCCGTCAACCAGGTCCTTGGCCTCCTTCAGCCCGAGGCTGGTGAGGGTGCGGACCTCCTTGATGACCTGAATCTTCTTGTCGCCCGCGGCCTCGAGAGTGACGTTGAACTCGTCCTTCTCCTCCGCCGCCGGGACCTCGGCGCCGCCGCCACCGGCGGCCGGGGCCGCCACGGCGACCGGCGCGGCGGCCTTGACGTCAAACGTGTCCTCGAACTGCTTTACGAACTCCGACAGTTCAAGGAGGGTCATCTCCTTGAACGCCTCGAGCAGGTCGTCGGTGCTGAGCTTCGCCATAGTGCTGGTTCCTCCGTCTACCTGGCGTCTATCTGTGTCATCGATGGCTTGCGGCCATCAGGTCCTGCTGCGGCGGCTCAGCTCACGCTGGCCCGGCGCCGGCCGTGTCGCTGGCACCGTCGCCCGCGCCCGCTTCGGCGCCCTCGGCGGGTGCCTCAGGCGCTGCCTCCTGGCCGCCACCCTGCTCGGCCCGCTGGACCCGCAGAGCCTCGGCAAGCTGAGCGACCTGCGTCGGCAGCGCGTTGAACACCGCTGCGGCGTGGGCCATCGTCGCCGTCATGGCGCCGGCCAGCTTGGCGAGCAGAACCTCGCGCGACTCCAGGTCCGCCAGCCGGGTGATCTCGTCGGGCGTGAGCGCCTTGCCGTCGAGCACGCCTCCCTTGATCACCAGAGCGGGGTGGTCCCTGGAGAAGTCACGCAGGCCCTTGGCCGCCTCGACCACGTCGCCGTCGACGAACGCGATGGCGGACGGGCCGGAAAGCAGCGATTCGAGCTGGTCCTGCAGACCGGCCTCGTGGACTGCGATCTTGGTAAGGGTGTTCTTGACCACGTTGAACGTGGCGTTGTCCCCGAGCGACTGACGAAGCTCGCGGAGTTGCGAAACGCTGAGCCCGCGGTACTCGGTCAGCACGACGCTGCCCGAATCCCGGAAACGGTCGGTGAGCTCCGTAACGGCAGCTACCTTGTCCGCTCTCGCCATGGGCCTCCTTTCTCCTGCCGGACCCGGCTCCGCCGCAGGACGGCCGCGCAAGCCCGGACGGGGCTCACGCGGCTCCACGACAGGGCCGGGAAAGGTCTCCGATGCGCACGAAGAATTGCCCGCAAATGCAAAACGCCCCAGGCGCAGGCGCACTGGGGCTTCGTTATGATTCCGGGCCTGAGCCCGGGCACCACAAGCTTGCTCAGTTACCTGCGCAGGATGCCCGTTCTTCACGGAACCTTCGGTCACCTGAGCCGGATGGCTCGTGACAACCTGCGGTCTTCGGCAGGTACAGACTACGTGTCCCCGCCCCGCCCGCCAAATCAGCCCCCAGAACGACGCCCCGGGCCAGGCCGTGCCCCTGGGGCCGGAGGGGTATCGGAGAGACCCTCAGGCACAGGAAACGAGAATCGGCGTCGGTTTACCGCAGCATTTGCGAAAACCGACGCCGATCACGATGCGAGCAGCCGGTGCTAACGGCGAGAACCCCAGCGGGTTACGGCGAGGCGATCGTTACCGGCCCAGCGACCCCGGGCCGAAGGCCCGGGTGAGCGGCTGGTGTGCCGGCGAAGTACCCCAGCGGGGCGCGGAGCGCATGCGGGGGGTTCCGGGGGGTCGCCCCCCCGGGCTAGACCGCTTCTTCGTCCTCGATGAAGCCGCGGGTCTTGTTGGGGTCGACGGGGATACCAGGGCCCATGGTCGTGGTGATCGTCGCCTTCTTGACGTAGCGGCCCTTGGCGGCGGCCGGCTTGAGCCGCATCACCTCGTCCAGTGCGGCCGCGTAGTTCTCCAGCAGGGCGCGGGCCGGGAACGAGGCCTTACCGATCACGAAGTGCAGGTTGCCCTGCCGGTCGGTGCGGAACTCGATCTTGCCGCCCTTGATTTCGGACACCGCCTTGGCCACGTTGGGGGTGACCGTGCCGGTCTTGGGGTTCGGCATCAGGCCGCGCGGGCCGAGGACCCGGCCGAGGCGCCCGACCTTGCCCATCAGGTCCGGGGTGGCCACGACGGCGTCGAAGTCCAGCCAGCCACCCTGGATACGCTCCAGGAGGTCATCGGAGCCCACATGGTCCGCGCCCGCCGCGCGGGCCTCCTCGGCGCGATCGCCGGTCGCGAAGACGAGCACCCGCGCCGTCTTACCGGTGCCGTTCGGCAGGTTCACGGTGCCGCGGACCATCTGGTCGGCCTTGCGGGGGTCGACTCCGAGCCGGAGAGCTACCTCGACGGTCGGGTCGAACTTGGTCACCGAGGCCGACTTGGCCAGGTTCACCGCCTCGGGCGGACTGTAAAGCTTGTCATGGTCTATCTGACTGTCGGCGTTGCGGTACGCCTTACTGCGCTTCATTCTTTCTCCTGCTCAACTGAGGAGGTCGTGGTCCTGGGGCCGCGCCCGGCCCTCCCACGCCTGCGTCTTCCGTTGTCTGCTGTCCCGGCCAGGTTCACTGAGCCGGGGAGCGGCCTGCGTCAGCCTTGGACCTGAATGCCCATCGAGCGGGCGGTCCCGGCGATGATCCGTTCGGCCATCTCGATGCTCCGCGCGTTGAGGTCGGGCATCTTGGTCTGGGCGATCTCACGGACCTGGGCGGCGGTAATGGTGCCGACCTTGGTCTTGTGCGGTTCGCTGCTGCCCTTGGCGACCCCGGCTGCCTTCTTGATCAGCTCGGGCGCGGGGGGCGTCTTGGTGACGAACTCGAACGACCGGTCTTCGTAGATCGTGATCTCGACCGGAATGATGTTGCCGCGCTGGGCCTCGGTCGCGGCGTTGTACTGCTTGCAGAAGTCCATGATGTTCACGCCGTGCGGGCCAAGCGCGGTGCCGACGGGCGGCGCCGGGGTAGCCTGGCCGGCCGGCAGTTGCACCTTGACAACTGCAGCGACCCTTCTCCTCCTTGGAGGCATGGTTCCCTTCCCTTGTTCAATCCCGGCCCGGCGGACCCGCCGGGCTTGTTCTCACCCGGCCGGTCTGGGCCGGCCGGAGCTGTTGTCCTGCGGTCAGATCTTGGCGACCTGGTCGAAGGAGAGCTCGACGGGCGTCTCACGACCGAAGATTGATACCAGCACCTTCAGCTTCTGAGTGTCGGCATTTATTTCGTTCACGGTCGCCGGAAGCGTCGCGAACGGGCCATCCATGACGGTAACCGACTCGCCCACCTCGTAGTCCACCGTCGGCGTCTTCGCGGCCTCGGCCTGCTTAACCTGCTCTTCGGGCTCCGGTGCGAGCAGCCCGGCCACCTCGTGCAGGCTGAGCGCGGAGGGACGGCTGGACAGGCCGACGAACCCGGTCACGCCCGGGGTGTTCCGGACCACGGCCCATGACTCGTCCGTCAGCTCCATCCGGACCAGGATGTAGCCGGGCAGCACCTTCTCCTGGACCTGCTGCCGCTTGCCCTGCTTGATCTCCGTCACCTTGTGGACCGGGACCTCGATCTGGAAGATGTAGTCCTCCATGTTGAGGGAGGAGATCCGGTTCTCCAGGTTCGTCTTCACCCGGTTTTCATAGCCCGCGTAGGAGTGGATGACATACCAGTCGCCGGGCATGGCCCGGAGCTGGCGCATGAACTCCTCCACCGGGTCGGCCTCGAGCCGTGCCTCGGCTTCGCCCTCGTCCGACGGCTCAGCTTCGTCCGACGGCTCAGCGGCCGTCTCATCGGTGGCCGTCTCATCGGCGGCCGTCTCATCGGCGGCCGTCTCGCCGGTGACCGTCTCATCGGCCTCATCGGCGGTCGCGGGCTCGTCCGCCGGTGCGGCGTCCTCGCCGAGCCCGCCGGACAGGTTCTCGCCTGAGGAGTCGCCGTCGTCGTACGAGCCGGCCTCTTCCGGCGTGGCTCCGGAGTCTTCGGTCACGTCGGCCTCCCCGTCTCGCTCGAACCCGGCGATCGCCTCGTCCGCGGATGCGGAATCGCCCACTTGTACTTGGGGCTCGGACACAGTTGCTCTTCCCTCTATGCTTCCTCGCGGATTCTTCCGCGCTTCGCGGCGCCCGGCGCCGATACCAGCCACACGTCCAGCTAGCCAGGACGCCGCGGCCCCGCCCGGCCGGACCGGCTGGCCCGTCAGCCGAAGAGCGCGATGACCAGCTTGGTAAAGCCGTAGTCCAGGCTGGTGACGATCACGACCATCACGATTATGAAGACCATGGCGACGGTTGTGTACGTGATCAGTTCCCGGCGGGTCGGCCAGATCACCTTGCGCAGTTCGGCGACGCTCTGGCGGAAGAACAGTGCCGGAGACGTGCGGTTCCGCCGTGCGGGGGGCTGATCGCCGCCCCGTCTCTCCGCGGCCTCACCGCGCGTCTGAGTCGCCATGTCCTCACCTATGAAGCGCTGAACGGTTGTGCTTCTTACACACAGTGTGTGTTGCAGGGCAGGAGGGACTCGAACCCCCAACCACCGGTTTTGGAGACCGGGACTCTAGCCAATTGAGCTACTGCCCTTTGCCTGGCGCCCCGGCCAGCTTCTGCCTCCCGGCCGCCACCTGGTGGGTGGCACCATCCGGAGGGCATGCGCCAGCAACGACGGAACACCATCAGTCACGAAAGTCTAGCCCGCATTAACGCCCCCGTCGAACCGATGGGCTGTATTGGCCCGGGGGGCGACCCTGCTAGTCCGGGGGGCGACCCCCCGGACCCCCGCATGCGCTCCGCGCCCCNNGGGGTCGCTGGGCCGGTAACGATCGGCTCGCCGTAACCCGCATCGGGGTACTCGCCGACATATACCAGCCGCTCGCTGGGCCGGTAACGATCGCCTCACCGTAACCCGCCCAGGGAAGAACTTTATCGATGTGCAGGGTACGGGGTCTGGGTGTCACCATGGGTGTATGCCCACGACACATCCACGCATCTCAGCTCGCCTGTCCGCGATCGCCGAATCGGCCACGCTAGCGGTCGACGCCAAGGCCAAGGCGCTCAAGGCGGCCGGCCGGCCGGTCATCGGCTTTGGGGCCGGTGAGCCCGACTTCCCCACCCCCGGTTACATCGTCGAGGCCGCTCAGCGAGCGTGCGCGGAGCCACGGTTCCACAAGTACACGCCCGCGGCCGGACTGCCCGAGCTGCGGCAGGCTGTCGCCGACAAGACCGCCCGGGACTCCGGCTTCGGCGTCACGGCGAGCCAGGTCCTGATCACCAACGGCGGCAAGCAGGCCGTTTTCCAGACGTTCGCGGCGCTGCTCGACCCCGGCGACGAGGTGCTCGTCCCGGCGCCCTACTGGACCACCTACCCCGAATCCATCGCGCTGGCGGGCGGGGTGACCGTCCCAGTGCCGACCGATGAGAGCACCGGCTACCTGGCGTCGGTCGCTGACCTGGAAGCGGCGCGGACCGAGCGGACCAAGATCCTCCTCTTCGTGTCGCCGTCCAACCCCACCGGCGCGGTCTACCCGCCGGAGCAGGTCGCCGAGATCGGCCGCTGGGCCGCGGCCAGCGGGCTGTGGGTCGTGACCGACGAGATCTACGAGCACCTGGTGTTCGGCGACGCAAAATTTTCCTCCATGCCGGTGGTGGCACCCGAGGTCGTGGACCAGTGCGTGGTGGTGAACGGCGTGGCCAAGACGTACGCGATGACCGGCTGGCGGGTCGGCTGGATGATCGGCCCGGCCGATGTGATCAAGGCCGCGACCAACTTCGAGTCGCACGTCACGTCGAACGTGTGCAACGTCGCGCAGGCCGCCGCGCTCGCCGCCGTCTCCGGCGACCTGTCCGCGGTGGTGCCGATGCGCGAGGCTTTCGACCGGCGCCGGCAGACGATGACACGGCTGCTGAACGAGATCCCGGGAGTGGTCTGCCCCGAGCCGCAGGGCGCGTTCTACTGCTACCCGTCGGTCAAAGGGGTGCTCGGCAAGGAGATCGCCGGGCACCGCCCGGGCAGCTCAGCCGAACTGGCCGCGCTGATCCTGGACGAGGCCGAGGTCGCAGTGGTCCCGGGCGAGGCGTTCGGCACGCCGGGGTACTTCCGGCTGTCCTGCGCCCTGGGCGACGCAGACCTGGAGGAAGGCGTCATGCGCATCGGCAAGCTGCTCGGCCAGGCCCGGTAACCCGGCGGAAGGGGCCACACTGTTCGGATGGCCCGTCCGCTGGATGAACTCCCCAAGGCGCATCTGCACTTGCACCTGACCGGGGCGATGCGGCACTCGACGCTGGTCGACCTCGCCCGCGCGCACCGCGTCCACCTGCCGGCCGCCCTGGCCGAGGAATGGCCGCCCACGCTGAGCGGCGCGGACGAGCGGGGCTGGTTCCGGTTCCAGCGGCTGTACGACACGGCGCGGTCGGTGCTGCGCACACCGGCGGACCTGCAGCGGCTGCTGACCGAGATCGCCGAGGACGAGCGGGCGGAAGGTTCCCGCTGGCTGGAGATCCAGATCGATCCGTCCGGGTACGCCGCGCGGTTCGGCGGGCTGACGCCCACGGTGGAACTCGTGCTGGCCGCCGCGGCGGAAGCCACCGCGCTGACCGGGGTAGGGATCGGGGTGGTCATCGCCGCGAACCGGACCCGGCACCCGCTGGACGCGCGCACGCTGGCCCGGCTGGCGGTGCAGTACGCGGGGCGTGGGGTGACCGGATTCGGGCTCAGCAACGACGAGCGGCGGGGCCGCGCGGAAGACTTCGCGCCCGCCTTCCGCATCGCCGAGCGGGGCGGCCTGCTCGCGGTGCCGCACGGCGGTGAGCTCGTCGGTCCCGAGAGCGTCCGGGCCTGCCTGGATGAACTGCACGCGGACCGGATCGGGCACGGCGTCCTGGCCGCGATCGACGACGGTCTGGTCAAGCGGCTGGCCAGCCAGGCCGTGACGCTGGAGGTCTGCCCGTCGTCCAACGTGGCGCTGGGTATCGCCACGCGCACCCGGGACGTACCGGTGCGCCGGCTGTTCGAGGCCGGCGTCCGGATCGCGCTCGGTGCCGACGATCCGCTGCTGTTCGGCTCACGGCTGGTCGCCCAGTACGGCATCGCCCGGCGCCAGCACGGCTTTACCGACGCCGAACTGGCCGACGTGGCCCGGATGTCGGTGCTCGGCTCGGCCGCACCGGACGCGGTTCGGGCGGATGTGCTGGCCGGGATCGACACCTGGCTCGCCGCCTGACCAGCCGCGCCGGCCCCGCCGCGGACAGCCCCCGGGGCCGCCGCGCGACCGGCCGGAACATTTCTGCGATGCGGACCTGCCGGGAGTCAGGCCGAGACGCCGACGAGGACCGGCTCGATGGCCAGGGTCACGCCGAAGGCGTCCCGTACACCCGCGCGGATCTCCCGGGCCAGGCCCAGCAGGCTGGCCGTACTGGCCGAGCCGGGGTTGACGAGGGCCAGCGTGTGCTTGGACGAGATGCGGGCCGTACCAGGGTCGCCGGGCCCCGCGGCCTGGCCGGCGTAGCCCTTGCCGAAGCCGGCGTGCTCGATCAGCCAGGCGGCCGGCACCTTTACGTGCCCGTCCGGGGCAGGGAAGTGCGGCACGCGCAGCTCCGGTCCCCCGGACTGGCGGGCCCGCAGGGTGACGGCGGCGAACTCGCCCGCGGTGAGGACCGGGTTGGTGAAGAACGACCCCGCGCTGCGCGTGTCCGGGTCACCGGCGTCGAGCACCATGCCCTTGCGCGCCCGCAGCTTCAGCACGGCCGAACGGGCCTCCCCGAGGGGCACCCGGTCCCCCGGGGCCACGCCGAGTTCGGTGGCGAGCTCGGGATACCGGATGGGACCGGACAGGGGGCCGGGCGTGAGCCGGAAGGTGGCGGACAGTACGACGAACCGTCCCGTGGCGGAGCCGGCCGCAAACGGCGTCCGCTTGAAGAGACTGGTCCGGTAGCCGAAGCCGCACGCCGCGGCGGGCATCTCGGTGACCTGGCGCTGCTCGCGGTCGTAGGCGCGCACGCTGATGATCGTGTCGGCCACTTCCTGGCCGTAGGCGCCGACGTTCTGGATCGGGGTGGCGCCGGCCAGACCGGGAATCCCGGACAGGCATTCCAGCCCGGCCAGCCCGTCGGCCACGCACCGCGCGACCACGTCGTCCCAGTTCTCGCCGGCCGCGACCGTCAGTGTCACCGGGGGGGCGCCGTCCGCGCCGGGGGTGACTGAGATCCCCCGGATGGCAACGCGGACGACCAGGCCGGGGAAGCCCTCATCGGCGATTACCACGTTGCTGCCGCCGCCGAGCACGAGGACCGGCTCACCGCGATCGTCGGCGTCACGGACGACCGAAACGAGCGCGGCCTCATCGGCCGGCTCGGCCAGGGCGCCGGCGGGACCGCCGAGATCCAGCGTGGTGAAGGCCGCGAGCGCGGTGGGGCCCATCAGGGCAGGACCACGACCGCCCGCGCGCGGGTCAGGACCTTGGTGCCATCCGACCGGGCCACCAGCGCCAGCACGACCTTGTTGCCGTCGAGCTTCTCCTCGACGGTGCCGCTGACCTCGATCGTGGCCCCCTTGTCGTCGTCGGGGACGACCACCGGGGACGAGAAGCGCACGCCGAACTCGACGACCGCACCGGGATCCCCGGCCCATTCACTGGCGTACCGGCCGGCCTGGGACATCGTGAACATGCCGTGCGCGATGACGTCCGGCAGCCCGACCGACTTGGCGATGCGCTCATTCCAGTGGATGACGTTGAAGTCACCGGACGCACCGCAGTACTTCACCAGGTCAAGCCGGGTGACCGGGTAGCTCCTGGCTTCCAGTTCGGCGCCGGGCTGCACGTCCGCGTATTTAACCGTCGCTGCCACCGTTCCCGCCTTCCGCTTCAGATTCGCGGCCGTTCCCCCGGACAGCCCCCGTTTTTCGGGGCATCCCCCGATGCTGCTCGTGTCGCTGACGTGCGCCGTGCGGCCGTGTCCCGGGTCAGGCCGCCCCGCCGCGCTCGACGAGCGCGGACAGGGCGGTGCACACGTGCTCACCGCCGGTCGTCTTGATGTCGGTCCGGGTCGTGAGCATCACGTTGCGCCCGGCATTCCGGATGTCCGTGATCGTCGACTGGGCGACGACGACGTCCCCGGCGTGCAGCGGACGGGCATACTCGAACCGCTGCTCACCGTGCACGACCATCGAGTAGTCCAGTCCCAGGTCCTCGTCCAGAACCGCGTGGGAACTGCTGGCCATCGTGATGACGATCGCGAACGTGGGCGGCGCGATGACGTCCGGGTACCCGGCCGCCTGCGCCGCCTCACGGTCGCGGCACAGCGGACTGGGATCGCCGATCGCGTTGGCGAACTCGGCGATCTTGACCCGGCTGACCTCGTACGGCTCGGACGGCGGGAAGCTCCGGCCGATGTAGTCCCGGTTGAGCGCCATCGGGCTAGTTAGCGGGTCTCGCGGTGCGGCCGGTGGCAGCGGCAGTTCGGGCAGTACTTCTTCAGCTCGAGCCGGTCCGGGTCGTTGCGCCGGTTCTTCTTGGTGATGTAGTTGCGGTGCTTGCACTCCTGGCAGGCCAGGGTGATCTTGGGCCGGACGTCGGTGGCAGCCACGGCAAAGTGCCTCTCTCGTTCAAGGTTGGACAGCAAGACAGCGTATCAAGCACCGTCCTTGTTCCCCAGCGAGCCAACGCGGCCCGACGTCCCGGTGTCGCGGGCCGGAGGCCCGCACCCGGGGGGTCCGGGGGTCGTCCCCCCGGGTTAACACTGAGACAACCGCGCCGCCGATCGAAGATCGGCCAGCATAGTTACCTCGGCAAGCATAGTTATCCGTCCGTACCTGGCTCCCCAGTCGCGGGCCGCAGGCCCGCACCCGGGGGGTCCGGGGGGTCGCCCCCCGGGCTAACACTGAGACAACCGCGCCGCCGNNCCGATCGAAGATCGGCCAGCATAGTCATCCGTAGCGGAGGCCGGACTTGAACCGGCGACACAGCGATTATGAGCCGCTTGCTCTGCCTGACTGAGCTACTCCGCCATAAGACCACTGCGCTCTGCGGCGCGATACGGGTCGCAGGTCAGATTACCCGATCCTGCGGCGCCGGGTGACGGGCGCGACGAGAGCGGCGAGCCAGCGCATCGGATCACTTGCCGAACACCCGGCGCAGCGCGGTCGTGGCCGCGTGATAGCCGCACATGCCGTGTACGCCGGGACCGGGGGGCGTCGCCGCCGAGCACAGGTAGAGGGACCGGTCGGGCGTCGCGTACGGCACCGGCGCGAGCGTGGGCCGGAAGATCAGGCGGAACCGGTCGCAGCGCCCGGCGGCGATGTCCCCGCCCACGTTGTTCGGGTTGCGGGCCGCGACGGCCGCCGGGGCGGTGATGGTACGCGCCAGGACCAGATCACGGAAGCCGGGCGCGAACCGCTCGATCTGCGCCTCGATGGCTACGGTGTGGTCCGGCCGCCATCCGTTCGGTACCTGGCAGTACACCCAGAAGACGTGCGAGCCCGCCGGCGCGCGGGCCGGGTCGAACAGGCTCGGCTGGGCGGTGATGAGGAACGGGCGCGGAGGCGCCGAGCCGCGGCGCACCGATCGCAGCGCGGCGCTGATGTCGTCACGGGATGATCCCAGGTGCACGGTGCCGGCCCGGCGGCAGGCCGCGGCGGTCCACGGCACCGGGCCGCTCAGTGCATAGTCGACCTTGAAGACGCCCGGTCCGTGCCGGTAGCGGCGGAGCCGGGCGGCGTGGCGCGGCGGGAGCCGGGAGCCGGCGATGGCGGCCAACTGCTCGGGTGAGGTGTCGAACAGGTAGGCGCGGGCCCGCGGCAGCCCGGCCAGGTCGTGGACCGGGTGGCCGGTCCTGATCGTCCCGCCGAGCGACGTCAGCAGGCTGGCCATGGCGTCGGACAGGGCCTGTGAGCCGCCGGCCGGGAAGGGCCAGCCGACGTCGTGCGCGGCCAGGGCGAACATCAGCGCCACGGCGCCGGTAGCGGGCGACGTCAGCGGGGCCGTGACGTGAGCCGCCAGGCCGGCCAGCAGGCCGCGGGCGTGCTCACCGCGGAAATAGCTGGCCAGCGCGTCGGCGGGCGCCAGACCGGTGAGCCCGAAGCGGGCCAGTAGCAACGGATGGCGGGGCAGGCCGCCCAGCGGCGCGCGCAGTAGGTCCGGGGCGAGTTCGTCCCAGCGGCCGAGATAGGGCCGCAGCAGCCGGAGGTAGGCCCGCTGGTCCTCGCCCAGGGCGGCCGCGGTCGTCGTCACCGAGCGGTCCAGGATGGCCGCGGAACCGTCCGGGAACGGATGCGCGAGCGCCAGCGGCGGCTGCACCCAGGACAGGCCGTGCCGTTCCAGCGGCCAGGACCGCAGCACCGGCGAGCCCGCGCCCAGCGGGTGCACGGCCGAGCAGGGATCGTGCCAGAAGCCCGGGAGTGTCAGCTCCTCGGTACGGGCTCCGCCGCCCACGGTGCCCGCGCCCTCGTAGACCACGACCTCCAGCCCGGCCCGGGCCAGCGTGATCGCCGCGGCCAGGCCGTTCGGCCCCGCGCCCACCACCACCGCGTCGACCGTGTCCATCTTCCCGCCATCCCCCAGCGCCGCCCGTACGGGCGGATGCCCGTCCGTTACCCGCCCTGAGCCGGGGAAACCTACCGGCCGTCCAGCAACGGGCGGCGGGGATTCCACGAGGTCCCCGCGGCGGCATCCAGGCGCTTACGGGCCAGCGCCGACAGTGCCTCCAGCACGACCCGGTTGGCCAGCGACGAGGTGATCTCGGCGTGATCGTACGGGGGCGCCACTTCGACCAGGTCGAGGCCGGCCACCGGCAGCTCGTAGCAGATCCGGCGCACCGCGTCGAGCAGCTGGCGGGCGGACAGGCCGCCCGGCTCCGGGGTCCCGGTGCCCGGGGCGTACGCGGGATCGCAGACGTCGATGTCGACGGACAGGAAGACGCCGTCGCAGTCGTCGAGCGCGATCGCGAAGGCCTCGGTCAGGCAGGTCTCCAGGCCACGGGTGACGATCTCGGTCATCTCGTAGGACCGCATGCCGTGATCGGCCATCCAGGCCAGCGTCTCCGGCTCGGGCCAGTAGCCGCGCAGCCCGATCTGCAGGAAACGGTCGCCGCGCACCGCGCCGGACTCGATCAGGCGGCGCATCGGCTGGCCGTGCCCGATCAGCGAGCCGAACGTGGTGTTCCCGGTGTCGGCGTGCGCGTCGAAGTGCAGCAGCGAGATCCGACCGGCCCCGGTGTGCTGGGCCACCCCGGCCGCATCAGGCCAGGTGATCGTGTGGTCCCCGCCGAGGACCAGCGGGATGGCGCCGGTACGGGTGATCGCGTACACCGCGGCCTGCAGGTCCCGGACCGACCGGGCGGCGTCCCCGGAGAACAGCTCAACGTCGCCCGCGTCGTACACGCGCAGGTCGCGCAGGCCGTCGGCACGCAGCGCCAGAGACGGCCGGGAGCCGTCGTGCGGCAGGTAGCAGGTCTGCCGGATGTACTGCGGGCCGAACCGCGCGCCGGACCGGTAGGAGGTACCGCCATCGAACGGCGCGCCCAGGATCACCACGTCAGCGCCCGGGTAGCTGGCCGGATCCGCCCAGTCGCACCGGTCCACCCCGAGGAACGTGATGTCCGGGCCGAACTGCGGACCGTAGCGTGTCATGACCTGGACTTTAGCGGAGGGTCAATGCCGAAGGTAATCGACATCGAGTGGCATAATTGCCCATCTAG